>JACCRC010000417.1 GCA_013813765.1 Deltaproteobacteria bacterium
TCCGTACGCCGTACGTACGGATCTCCGAAAGGGGGTCGGTCTCAGGCGCGTCCGTACGCCGTCATGACGGGCGGCGCAGGCCGGGCGCCCGCACTAGAGCGGTCGCTGCCGGCAGTGAAGAGATTCGTGGCGCGGGGCAGAGTTGAACTGCCGACCAAGGGCTTATGAGTTTCGGGGAGACGGTCGGATCGACACTTAGCGACTCGCACGGAGTGGTGACTAATCGACCGATCCCGACGACAATCAAGGGTCTTTGCCATGGCGACTCGCATCGAGTCGTGGCAGCCTTGGTGACTAGCCGGTGACTAGAGAAACGGCCGGCTTGGAGGCGAAGGAATGGCCACGATTAAATTGACGGATGCGGTCGTGAAGCGCCTGAGGCTGCCCCAGGGGGTTCCACAGGCGATCTACTGGGACGCCGAAACGTCCGGGTTTGGCGTGGTGGTCGGCAAGACGTCCAAGACGTTCGTGGCGAATGGCTGGGTGGCCGGCACCGGCAGGAAGAAGCGCATTGCCATCGGCCAGGCCGGGGAGCCCGGTCCCAACGGAGCGTTGTGGAGCGTCACCCTCGCGCGGAAGCAGGCGCGCGTTCACCTGGGGCAGATGTCGGCCGGCGCCGCACCGAAGCAGCTCCGCAGAAGCACGGGCGAGGCAAACGGGCCAACGTTGCGCGATGCGTACGAGGCCCATCTCGACCGGCTGCGCAAGAAGCAGCGAGCGGAGGCGACCATCGAGACCCTGGAGAAGGGGCTGCCGAAGTACCTGAGCGATTGGATGGACCGCCCGATCGCCGACTTGACCGGCGAAGTGCTCGCCACGGTCCACGAGCGCATCAAGGCGCAGGCGAAGGCGCGTAGCCACGCGAACCCCGCCAACCCGAAGGGCGGCGCGGTCGCGAACCGCGTCATTGCTCAGGTGAGCGCTTGCTGGTCTACGCTCAACAAGCGGTTGAGCGGCGCGCTCGGCACGTGGAATCCCGCCAAGAGCGTGGAGAAGGATTCGCTCAAGCCGAAGCGCACGCGGCTCTCGGACGTGGCGCTGCCCGACTGGTACGCGCGCGTTCAGACGATGCGGAACCCGATCCAGCGGGACGGGTTGGTGTTTGCGCTGTTCACGGGTTTGCGGAGCGAGGACGTTCGTACGACCAGGTTCGAACATGTGGACTTCGAGGCGCGGACACTGCGGCTCCCCGACCCGAAGGGCGGCGAGGGGCGGGCGTTCACGATCCCGCTGTGCGATACCGCGCTCGCGATCATCGAGCGGCGGAAGCGCGAGAACGGAAACGAGTTGCTCATCGCCGAAGGCGGCGGTGACAACGGCTACGTCTTCCCGGGCCTCGATGCAGCGGGTGAGGTGGGTCCGATCGCGGATTTGCGGCAGCAGGTGCACGAGGGCGCGAAGCACACCCGATTCCCAGCCGAGGACGTTCACACGCTCCGCCGCACCTACGAGAGCGTGGCGCACGAAGCAGGCGTGAGCGAGTTGGATCTCCATGTCCTCACGAACCACAGCTACGCGAGCCACAACGTCAATGCGACGTACATCAGCCAGCACCTCGATCATCTCGCGCGATGCCAAGCCGCGATCGAAGGGGCGCTGTGGTCGCGGATCAAGCCGAAGGCGACCACGCAGAAGGCGGCCAAGAAGGCCGTCAAGCGCCAGGGCCGGCATCTGCGCGCCGTGCCGTAGGCTCGCGCCGGTCAGGCCTCCTGAACGGTCGCGCGCTCGCTGGCTGCGAGGAACGCGTCCACGTCGGCCCGGCGATACCTGACCAAGCGTCCGATCTTCAGGAATCGGGGACCGCGGCTCGTGTATCGCCAACTCTGGATCGTCGAGCACGAGACGCCGAGGCGCGCGGCGAGAGCCCGCTCGTCGAGCAAGTCGGGAACCGTCGCGCGGCCGGCTGAACCCATCGGCTCGCGCGACTCGTCCCGCTGTTCTCGCCACTGGCGCTGCCAGTTGCTAGCGTCGTCGTCGTCGCTCATGACTGCGGCACCGGTACGAGGGTGAACCGGATGGGGGGCGAGGGCGCCGCAAGCGCTGCGCTCGGAACCACCGCGCGCAGCTTCTCGATCGCGAGGTCGAGCAGCTGCTCCGTCGGGACGCCGCGAAGCGCGGTGACCAGCTGCGCGATCTCGGCGGCCGGCGCGGTGCTAACGAGCGCGGGCGCGGTAGGTGGCTCCGGTTCCAGCGCGCGAAGGATCTCGCGACAAGCGTTCGCGCCCGCGGCGCGTGCGTCGTCTGTCGCGTTGGGCGCAGTCGCGCCGCGAATGGTTTCGATCAGGTCTTCCATGGTCGTGTCTCCTTGTAGTGAGAGTTAGCGATGGCGAAGAGACGTCCCGGGCCACGAGCGGTGATGGCCGACGACGGTCACGAGATCGCCGTGTTCCTTGGAGCGCTTTGCGTTGCGCGTGAGCGCGGCGCGAAGGTGCGCAATCTCGTGTAGCGACGCGAGTCCAACCGGAGTCGCTGCGGGTGTGTTCGTTGTCCTCTGCGTACTCTGGCCGTGATGCCAGAGGTAGGCGGCGCCGCCCAGCGCACCACCAATGAGAAGTGCCGTTCCTCTTTTCATGACGTGGTCTCCATTCACGCGGGGCAAGCGCAGTCACCGTAGGGGTTGATCGGGCCGCCGAGTCCGCTCGGGTTCGTCGCGACCGCGATCGGCGTGGTCGCAGTCGGCGGCGACGTCACGACTACGACGGCGGGCGGGTTCGGTGCGGAAGTAGGTACGAGGCTCGGATCGACCTGCGACGGCATGGTGATGGTGCCGACCGCGACCAGCGGATCGCGACCCGCATAGTCCTCGGGCATCTGGATCTCGGGCATCTCCTTCGGCGGCGGGCCGTGCCGCTCGGCCGCGAGCTCGCGGAGGTACTGCACGGCCACGCCCTTGGACCACGCGACCTTCAACGGGTTCGCGAGGTGCGGGCTCGCACCCGCGGCCTGTGACGCGAAGTAGATCGCATCGATCGTCTGATCGATCGTGCCGCGCGCTTCGAGGTAGTGCGAGACACGCCCGACACCGCCGCGCTCCGACCAACCGGCGTTCCAGCCATATGCGAAGTACGGAGTTATGTGATGCAGGCCGGTGTCTCCATGACTTCGCTCGACGGAGCGGGCGCGTTTCGGGATCAACATAAAGCCTTGGTCTTCAGGAACGAGAGAACGTCGTCGG
>JACCRC010000440.1 GCA_013813765.1 Deltaproteobacteria bacterium
CACCACACCCGCGCGCTCGCGCGCGACGCCGAGCACGACCTCGCCGATGCCCTTCACCATGACAACGTCCTCGCGCACCGGCGTCTCCTCGGAGCGGCCACGCCAGAGCACGAGCACGATCACCGCCGCTGCGGCGAGCGCCATCGCGGGTGCCAGGCGCGGCCACCAGCTGCGCTTCCGCGGCACCGGCACCGACAGGGGCGGAAGCGCCACCAGGTCGCTCTCGATCTCGTCGAGGCAATGCTTGCACGCGGGGCACGCGGCGACGTGCGACGCGATCGCCGCGTCCCGCTGCCCGGCGGCGTGGCGCTCGAGCTTGAGCCATGACACCGGCTCGCCGATGCACGCGAGCGCGATCACGACGCGACCTCCTCGCCGCGCAGGCGGATCACCTCGTCGCGGATCCGATCGAGGCGCTTGCCGATGGTCTTCCTCGACAGATCGAGGTGCTCGGCGATCTCCTCCTGGGTCATGTCATCGACGAACCGGCAGACGAGGACCTGCATGTGTCCCTCGTCGAGGCGCTCGGCGAGCGCGGCGATCAGCCCGAGGCCGACCACCTCGTCCTCGAGCCGCACCCGTCCGACCGGCGCGGCCGCCGCGCCTTCGCGTGCGAGCAAGCGAGCCCGCGTGCCTCGGTCGCGAACGACGTTGAGGCAGCGGTTCGTGATGGCTCTATAGAGGTAGGGGAGGTCCACGTCACGGTTCCACTTGGGAAGTAGATCGACGAACAAGGCGTGCACGACGTCGGTCGCATCCTCGCGACTGCGGAGGATGCGTTCGGCCTTGCGTACGAGTGCGGGCCCGTAGGCGCGATAGGCCGCTTGCGGATCACTCGCAGCGTCCACCCTCGATGCCGGGTTCGAGACACTCGCCCGGTGCGAGTCCGTCGTCCACCGGGCATTGCTCCGGTGTCGAGCACGAGCGGCCGTCCTCGCACTGCTTGCGCGCGGGGCCGGTGCAGCGATTGCTCGCGCAATCCGCGTCGGTCGCGCAGGGTTCGTTCGCCGACCGCGCGTGACCGTTCGGGTTGCACACGAACGGGCCCTTCGCGTAGGCCGCGCCGCAGGTCTCGCCGAGGCACGGATGCGTGCCGTCGCACGTCGAGCACACGAACGAGTTGCACACCCCGCTCGCGCACTCGTCGCCGATGCGGCACTGCTCGCCGAGGTCCTTGCTCGCGGCGGGGACGCAGCGCGCGGGAACGTTCAGCACGCGAGACTGCGCCATTCCGAAGCCACAGACGTTGCCGCTCGTGCACGCTGCGGCGCCGAGGCCCGGATCGCACTCGACGCACACCTGCGCGATCCCGAACCACGCGCTGGGATCGTTGACCATGCGGCACATCCCGCTCGCGCACTGATCGTTTGCACGGCACGCTCCGCCGGCGGGCGCGGGCCCGGGCTGGATCACGGTGAAGCCCTCGCACTCGCCGGTCGCCGTCTCAGCTTGCAGCTGCGCGAGCACCGCTCTGCCGGAGCCGCGCTTCGTCATCTCGAACCGTACCCCTTGATACGGTGCGCGGATCGGGATCTTGAACGACAGCGGCTTCCAGCGCGCGGTCGGAAGGCGCTCGCTGAGCTCGACGGACCCGTCGCCGTAGACGTCGGCGTTGAGGCGTACCTCGGCGCCTTCGTCGATGTTCGCGACGAGCTCGAACCGGATGCACGTCGTGTCTCCGCTCGTCACCGGCGTCAGCTGCGAGAACGCGACGTCGTCACCGATCATCTCGACGCCGGTGTCCTTCTCGTTCCAGGTGCCGACCTGCTTGATCTCGCCGCGCTCGAGCTTCCACGTGCACAGCACCTCGCCACACCAGAGATCGAACCCCTGGTCGCGCGTGATCTGACCGCAGTCGGTGGCGCCGAGCTGCGAGGCCGCAGCGGCGAGGAGGAGGATGGAGAACGGGAGGCGCATGGTGGACCTCAGAAGGTGACCCCGAAGCTGAACTGGAGGCGGTGGCCACCGGAGGCGTGGCGATCGCCGATATCGTTCTTCAGCGAGGGGGAGAAGGCGAGCTCGTAGCCGATCGTGCCACCCCAGCCCTCGAGCCACGGACTCTCGAGCTTCAGGCCGGCCCCGCCGGTGAGCGCGAGACCGACGTCGGTCTCGTTCGTCCAGTGATCGTCGGCATCCTTGAAGTGCGAGCGCGCGACGGCGATGCCCGCGCCGACCTGCGCGTAGACCCCGAACGTCGACAGGAAGCCCGACTCGCCTGCCATCTGCACCGCGCGCCCGATCGCGAGCGCGCGCGTCGTCGACCAGTCGGTGGCGAGGCTGGTGTCGCTGTCGACGCGCTTCCACTCCGGCGAGACCTCGTAGCTCCCGGCTCCGCCGACCCAGAGCTGCTTGGACAGCTGGCGCAAGTACAGCGCGCCGAGGCCGCGGTTCATCGGAAACAGGCCCTGCTCCGCGTAGCCGAAGTTCATCAGCGTGTCGGTGTAGCCGTCGGTTCGTTCGGGACCGGCGAAGAGCAACAGCTCGATCGTCTGCTGCGGCACGAACGCCGGGACGCCGGGTCCCTTCGTCGTGGTCCCGACGATCGCCTCGCTCGTGCAGCGCGCCAGATCCACCGTCGCGCCGCCTGGACCGGCGATCACCTGGCAGCGCGCGAGCCGCGTGCCCGAGCGCACGAGCACCTGGTAGTCGCCGGGCGCGACCGCGATGCGGACACTCGCGCCCTTCGCCTTGTAGGTCTCGGCGACCACTGCCTTCGCGCGGCGATCTTCGACGAGCGTCTTGCCCTCGAGCGCGGCGGGAAGCTCGATCGACGATGTCGCCGCGCGCGGGAACGACATCGGCACCTCGCCGTGGCCCTTGAGGTCGACCTCGAGGCTGACGTGCTGGCCGCCGACGGCAGTCTCGGCGGTCGCTAGCAGGGTCTGGTGGTAGGCGTAGCGATAGGCCTCGTCGATCGAGACCTGGCCATCCTTGTTCGTGTCGCCGGCTCCGCGCATCCCGACGAGCAGGTGGTGCGTGAAGTAGCTCGAGCGAAGCGTCTCGCTCTCCTGCGAGAGCTCGCTGCCGCTCGACGACGCGAGCACCGCGATACCCGTCGCATCGAGCTGGTTGCGCGAGTTGAAGGAGAAGTCCGCCGCCGGTGCAGCGCCCTTCACGCGCGAGAACGCGCCGCTCTGACACGCGTCGAGCACCACGACCGTCAGCGCGGCGGGCACGGAGAACAATCGCGTGCGCAGCTCGGCGAGCGGCATCTGCTGGTTGCCGAGATCGAGTGCGGTCGCGCGCGCGTGACCCGAGTAATAGAAGAACACGCGGGACTGGCGGCCAGCCGCGAGGTCGGCGTTGACGCGCGTCGACAGCTTCACGAGGCGATCGCGGAGCTGATCGGGTGTCGGGTGCACGATCACGTCGACCGTGTCCGCGGTGTACCCGCCGAGCTCGGTCAGGAGGCCAGCAACGCGGCGGGCATCGTCCTCCGCGAACTTCAGATCGGTCTGGCCCGGTCCACCGGCATTCGACCCGACCACGAGCGCGTAGGTGGCGACCGCGCGGTCCGGCGGCGCGTCGGCGTGCGCGGTACCGGCGGCGAGACCGCAGGCGGCGAGGGGGAGCAGCAGGCGCATGGGCTTTCGTCCTATGACACGCCAGGAACCGTTCGTGGGAACCGAAACTTAGCCGGCAGGTTCCGGCAGCTTAGGTGTCGTCCTTGTCCCCGATGTGCACGGCGCGCCGGATCGTGGCCTTCCCGAACTTCGCGGCGAGCTTGTCGATGGTGTCCCCGAGCCGCTCGCTCTTCGCGCGCGTGGCCTCGTCGAACCCGAGCTGGCGCGGCGCATGGCGCGGCTCGAGGTTCGTCGCGGAGATCCCGCAGAGCCGCACGCGCGCGCCCTTCCGCGGTTCGATCGCGACCTTGCCCAGCAGCTCGATCGCAGTGCGAGCGAGCTGGCCGCCGTCGCTGGTCGGCGCGTCGAGCGTGGTGCGCCGCGTGATCTGCCGGAAGTCGTCGTACTTCACGATCAGCACGACCGCGCGCGCGCGCAGGTTCGCTGCCCGCAACCGGTGCGCCACGCGATCAGCCTGATCGAGCAAGATCACGCCGAGCTCGCCCTTGTCATCGATGTCGTCGTCAAACGTCTCCTGGTGACCGACCGACACCGGATCGCTCTCCGGCACCACCTGCCGCGAGTCTTCACCGCGTGCGAGCGCCGCGAGGTGGTGGCCCGTGATCGCGCCGAGGCGGCCGACGAGCGCCGCCTCGGGATAGCGCGCGACATCGCCGATCGTCGACAGCCCCATGCTCGCGAGCGCCTCGCGCGTGGCCTCGCCGACCCCCCACAGCCGCGTCATCGGCAGCGGATGTAGGAACGCGAGCAGCCCCTGGGACGTGACGACGCGCAGGCCGTCGGGCTTGTCGATGTCGGAGGCGATCTTCGCCGCGAACATGATCGGAGCGACGCCGACCGAGGCGACCAGCGAGAGCTCGTCGCGCACGCGCTGCTTGATCGCGCGCGCGATCGTCGGCCCATCGCCGAGCAGGCGCTCGCTCGCGGTCACGTCGAGGAACGCCTCGTCGAGCGAGAGCCCCTCGACCTCGGGCGAGTAGTCGCCGAGGATCTTGAAGAACCCGCGCGATGCATCGACGTAGTCATCCATGCGGTGGCGCACGACGATCGCCTTCGGACAGCGGCGCAGGGCCTCTGCCATCGGCATCGCCGACCGGATCCCGAACGTTCGCGCCTCGTACGAGCACGACGCGACGACTCCACGGCGCGCCGAGCCGCCGACGAGGACAGGCTTGCCGCGGAGCTCCGGGTTGTCTCGCTGCTCGACCGCCGCGTAGAACGCGTCGAGGTCGACGTGCAGGAACGTCCGGGTCATCCCTTCGCGAACATCAGCGGACCGCGGAACACGAGGATCACGATCACCGTGATCGACACGAGAAACAGGCTCCACAGCCACTGCGGCACGGGCGCGATCTGGCCCATCCCGAACTTCTTGATCTTGGCGCGCAGCATGCCGTGGACCGGCAGCACGCCGAGCACGACCACCGCGAGCTTGATGTGCAGCCATCCCGCGCCGGGCTGGCCGAGTAGGTTGCCACCCGGGTAGCCGAACACCATCGCGAGGCCCGTGCCCATCGCGACAGCCGCTGCGATGTCGGTTGCCAGCGCGATCGAGCGCTCCATGAGGGTCAGCTTCTCGTGGGCGTCCTTTGGTGCGTGTGCGTGAAGGCGCAGCATCCAGTAGATCGCGAACAAGCCGCCTACCCACAGAAACAGCGAGATCAGGTGCCCTGCCTTCAGCCACAGCAGGATCTTCAGGTCCATGGCCCGAAGGTATCAGGGTATGATCGACACCGCTCGTGGCCCGGGTCCTCAAGATCTTCTTCCACGACGCCTGCTTCGATGGGACCACCTCGGCGGCGTTGTTCGCGGCCTTCTATCGAGACGTGCTCGACAAGAACGTCGAGGTCCGTCCCGTTGGCATGGTCCACAAGGACGGCGATCCCTTCGACGGCATCCCGCTGGACGCCGATGACCACGCCTGCGTGGACTTCCGGTTCTGCGCCGATCCGCGGATGAAGTGGTGGTTCGATCACCATCCGACCGCGTTCCAGCCGCCCGAGCTTCGCGAGGTCTTCGAGGCGCAGCGCCTCGCCACATGGTTCTTCGATCCCCAGGCGCCGTCGTGTGCGGGCCTGATCGCTCGAGCGCTGCAGAAGGGCTGGGACTGGAAGCCGCCGCCGCACCTGCTCGATGCCGTGGAATGGGCCGATACGATCGACGCCGCGCAGTTCCCGTCCGCGGAGGCTGCGGTCGCGCTGAAGCTGCCGGCACAGCGGCTCGCGGCGTGGCTCGCGCACGGTCGCTCGCCCATCGATACCGAACGCTACGTCGACTGGCTGTCGCGCAGCTCGCTCGCGGAGGTCGCGCAGCGCGCAGAGGTCGCGCCGCAGCTCGCCGCGGTCGAGGCCGAGCGCGCATCGGAGATCGAGGCGATCAAGCACCTCGGCGTGTGGGTCGGCGACGTGATCGTGTTCGATCGCTTCGGCGAGGTCGGCGCGCGCAGCCCGGGGTTCCTCGGTTATCTCCTGTTCCCGAAGGCCCAGTACGCCGTCACCGGTACGCGCACGGCCTCGTCGATCAAGATCTCGGTCGGCGTGAATCCGTGGACCGATCACCCGCGCGAGCACGACATCGGCGAGCTGTGCGCCCGCTACGGTGGGGGCGGCCACGCCGTGGTCGGCGGGGTCACGCTCCGCGGCGACGAGCTCGATCGCGCCCGGGCGACCCTCGCGTCGCTCGTCAAAGAGCTGCAGGCCTGAAGTAGGCGCCGGCTTTCATCAGCCGCTGCGGCGGTCACTTCGCGTGGCCCGTCGTCGCACCGCTCCGCCCAGCTTCTTGCCGAGATGACCGCCGAACGCGATCGGGTTGCGGAAGATCCGGTCGAGCCAGGTTCCCGGCTCCGGCATCGTGTCCTCGATCGAGTCCGGGTCGAACGGCGAGTCCGGCGGCAGGATGCGCGACATGATCGGTCCCGGCGCCTCGTCGGCGTTCCGGCAGTGGATCCGCAGCGCGCCGCGCTTCTCTCTCGCGAACGCGTCGAGCCGGTCGACGAGACCAGCGATCGGCCCCACCAGCGCCTCGGCCTCCTCGCCCCACACCCCGCAGTGCTCGCCGATCATCTCGATGCGCGCGCGGCGGATCGTGGGGTTCTCCTCGAGCGACTCCCACGCGATGCCGAGCTCGGTGTCGAAGGTCATGCTGCGGTTCGTGGTGTTCGCCGAGCTGCACAGCAGGAAGCGATCGTCGACGGCCATCACCTTCGCGTGGATGAACACGGGGACGTCACCTTCATCACCGGGGACGGCGTGAAAGTAGACGCCGAGCTTGTGCCCGTAGTGCGCGCACGCCTCGGTGATCCGCTTGAAGATCGCCTGCTGGTACACGCCGATCGAGATCTGCTCCTTCTTTCCTGCCGAGCGTTCGGGGAAGACCATCACGATCTCGAGCTTCGGCCCATCCGACGCGAGTCGCGCCTCGATCGCGCGGCACAGCTCGTCGGAGGACAGGTACTGGTTCTCGATGTAGATCACTCGCTTCGCCGCACCGATCGCGCGGAGGTGCAGCTGCAGCAGCTCGGTGACCGGCTCGCACGGCGGATCCTCGAGCGGCGGCAGCGTGCGCGAGAGACCAACATGCGGTGCGGCGATCGGGATCGTCGGCTCGATCGCAATGCCGCCGGTCGGCGCGTCGGGCACCTCGAGCTTCTTGCCGGTCGCGCGCTCCCAGCGCTGCGCGAACCAGCCGCGCAGGATGTCCACGCCGTTGCCCATCACGTAGGCTTGGATGTCGTGATAGGGCTGGTCCTGCTTGCCCTTCGTGCAGCGCTGCGGCTTGTTCGCCGCGTGATCGCGGTCGTCCCAGCGAGACGTGCAGAGGTCCATGCCTCCGACGAACGCGACCGCGCGGTCGACGCAGATCAGCTTCTGGTGATGACTCGCGCCGGGCGGATGCGCGTTGTCCATTCGCCAGTGGATGCGCTTGTGACCGAGGCGCCAGAACTTCAGCCGCTGCAGTGGTTCGCGCTCGAGCGTGAACACCGGCGAGCTGTCCCACGGCAACAGGTAGATGTCGAGATCCGGGTTCCGCTCGCACAACGAGCGGAGGAACGGGAGGAACTTCGTCGGGTGCGAGCAGTTCGCGGCCTCATCGCCGCGCACGAGCTCGACCTCACTCGCGAACTGCCAGCCCGCCATGTAGATCGTTCGCTTGGCCTTGCAGCAGGCCTCGTAGACCGCGCGGTAGAAGTCGTGGCCATCGATCAACAGGCCGCCGGTCGGCGCGTCGATCAAGGTCGCGCAGGTTTCACCAGGAACGAGCAACGGACGGGTCATGCAGCCTCCAGAAGGGCGACAACAGGCAAGTGATCGGATGCGCGACGCGCCGCTGCGCCTCTCCATGTCCCTGCCTCGAGGACATCGAGCTTTCCGGCGTAGAGGATGTGATCGAGCGGGATGACCGGCAGCCGAGCTGGCCAGGTGCGCGCGCGTCGTGTCGCGGACTTGAGCCGGCTGCGCAGCGGCTTCATTGCAGGCGACCAGGGCGTGCAGTTGAGATCACCCGCGACGATCACCTCGTCGGCGTCGAGCTCGCTCGCGATCATCGCGATCTGCGCGGGCCGCTCGGCGCCGAGGATCGACAGGTGCGTGTTGACCACCGCGAGTGTGGCGCCGGGAGCGGGCCACTCGAGACGTGTCACCAGCGCACGGCGTGGCTCCGAGCGCCGGTGACTCACACTGGGCAGCTCGATGTGCCGCGTCTCGATCACCGGAAGCCGTGTCAGGGTCGCGATACCGTAGCGCTCGCAGCCGCGCTCGACGCACACCGCGTACTCGACCGCGAGCCCGAGCCGCGCGCCGAGATCGGCTGCCTGATCGACGCTGCCACTGCGCGGTCGGCCGGCATCGACCTCCTGGAGCGCGACGATATCGGGATCGTACGACGCGATCACATCGGCGATCCGTCCGAGGTCGACGCGTCCATCCGCACCGCGCCCGTTGCGGATGTTGTAGCTCATGACGCGCAACCTCGCGGGCACGCGTCAGGACCCTAGCGAACGGCGTGCCAGCTCAGCGGAGCGTGCCGAGCGCCTTGCCCAGTCGCTCGACGCCCGCGCGGATGTTCTCCATGGACGTGGCGTAGGACAGCCGCACGAAGCCGGGAGCGCCGAAGCCGGAGCCCGGCACCACGGCGACCTTGCCGACCTCGACGAGCCAGTCGCAGAGCTGAACGTCGTCATCGAGGACCGAGCCTTCGGGGCTCTTCTTGCCGATGTACGCGGAGACATCGGGGAACGCGTAGAAGGCGCCCTTCGGCTCGCGGCACTGAACGTTCGGGATCGCGCGGAGGAGCTTCACCATCTCCTGGCGGCGCTCGTCGAACGCCTTGCGCATCGTGCCCACGCACTCCTGCGATCCGGTGAGCGCGGCGAGCGTCGCGGTCTGCGCGAGGTTCGTGGGGTTCGACGTCGACTGGCCCTGGATCTTCGCCATCGCCTTGATCAGCGGCAACGGACCCGCGGTGTAGCCGATGCGCCAGCCCGTCATCGCGTACGTCTTCGAGACGCCGTCGACAAGGATCGTGCGCTTCGCGACCTCGGGGTTGATCGAGGCGATCGAGACGTACTCGGCATCGCCGTACACGAGCTGGCGATAGATGTCGTCGGAGATCACGAGCAGATCCTTCTCGACGACGACCTTCGCGAGCGCCTCGATCTGCGCGCGCGTGTAGACGGCGCCGGTCGGGTTCGACGGGTTGTTGAGGACGATCGCGCGCGTGCGCGCCGTGCATGCAGCGGCGACCTGGGCGGCGGTGACCGCGAAGTCGTCCTCGGCCTTGGTCTCGAGGATCACGGGGCGGCCGCCGGCGAGCATCACCATGTCGGGGTAGCTCACCCAGTACGGCGCGGGGATGAGGACCTCGTCGCCCGGATCGATCAGCGCCATGAACAAGTTGTAGAGCGAGTGCTTCGCGCCGTTCGACACCAGGACTTGATCCGGCTCGACCGTCGTCTTGTGCACCGCGGAGAGCTCGGCGGCGATCGCCTTGCGCAGCGCGAGGACGCCGCCGACCTCGGTGTACTTGCCCGAGCCCGGTTTGTGCAGCGCCTCGTGCGCGGCGGCCTTGATGTGCTCCGGCGTGTCGAAGTCGGGCTCACCGGCGCCGAAGCTGATGACGTCGACGCCCTCCGCCTTGAGCTTGGCGGCCTTCGCCGTGACGGCGAGCGTGATCGAGGGCTTGATGGGGTCGAGGCGGGACGCGATCTTGATCGGGGTGGGCATGACTCACTTCCTGTACTTCGCCGCGAGCGCCGCGACGACTGCCGCGGGCACGAGGCCGGTAACGTCGCCACCGAAGCTGGCGACCTCCTTCACGAGTGACGAGCTGACGTAGTGATTCCGCTCGTCGGTCATGAAGAACACGGTATCGACGCCGGGCGCGAGCCGGCGGTTCATATGTGCGAACTGGAACTCGTACTCGAAGTCGGCGAGGGCGCGCAGCCCGCGGACGATCACCGTCGCCCCGCGGCCCTTGCAGTAGTCGACGAGGAGACCCTCGAACACGGCGAACTGCAGGCGCTTGTCGCCATAGCTCGGCAGCGCATCCTTGATGAACTGCATCCGCTCGTCGGTGGTGAACAGCGGGTTCTTGCGCACGTTCGGTGCGATCGTGACGACCACGGTCTCGAACAGCGCGAGTGCACGCTCGAGGATATCGAGGTGACCATTCGTGATCGGGTCGAACGTGCCCGGATACACCGCGATCGATCGGCTGAGTGTCATTGCGGCACCTCGAAGAACGAGATCATGGTGTCGCCGTAGCGGCGCTGGTCCGTTCGTAGCAGAGATCCCAGGGCGTCGGGGGGCGCGTTGCGGCGATCGTGCTCGATGACGATCACGGCATTCGGTGCGAGATGTGCGCGCGGCAGTGCGAGCACCGCCTTTGAAGCCAGCTCCGAGGCGTACGGTGGATCGACGAATACGACTCGCCACGGCGTGCCGGGCACGAGCCGTGCTGCGTGGCTGACCGCGTCGCCCGCGATGACCTCGGCGCGGTCGGTGAGCCCGAGCTGGGCCAGATTCGCGCGAACCGCCGTCAGAGCCGGCTTGCCACCGTCGACGAACGTCACCCGGGCGGCGCCGCGGGAGAGCGCCTCGATCCCGAGTGCTCCCGAGCCCGCGAACAGGTCGAGGATGTGATCGCCCTCGACGCTGCCGAGGATATTGAAGAGCGCCTCCCGGACCTTCTCGGAGGTCGGGCGCGTGTCACGGCCGGCAGGGGCCTTGAGGACCCTTCCGCCGAGGCTTCCGCCGACGATACGCATGAGGGGCACTTTACCCGTGGCTTTGGTTTTGTGGTCTGCGCGGGAGTCCCTTACAATTCGGTGGCATGTCTCAGGTCGGGAACCTGGCGGCGTGGCTCCTCGAGAGCGCGCTGGCACGCGGTGCAGGCCCAAAGCCTGCGCTTCGCGAGGGTGATCGCGTCTGGACCTTCGACGAGCTCGCCACCAACGTCGGCAAGCTCTCGGGTGCGCTCCGCACGATGAAGCTGCAGCGCGGAGAGCGCGTGCTCATCCTGATGCGCGACACCCTCGAGGCCGCCGCGGCGATCCTCGCGGTGATCCACGCGGGCGCCGTCGCAGTCCCGGTCAGCGAGCTATCGACGCCCGATGATCTGCAGGAGTACGTCGTCCACGCCGGCGCCGTGATCGCGTTCGTCGACGACATGCACGAACAGGTCGTCGATGCCGTGCGCTCCGAGACGCCGAACCTCCGTGAGGTGATCTGCGTCGGCGCGAAGATTCCGTCGAGCCAGGACTTCCACGCGGTACTTGCCGGCGCGACTGCACAGCCGTCCGTGCCGATGGGTACGGACGACATCAGCTTGCTCCTCTACTCCGCGGGCTCGGGACCCGGCGAGCTGCGCGCGGTCCCGCACTGCCAGCGCACGATCTCCGCCGCGCACGAATCGTTCGCGAAGGCGCTGCTCGAGCTGACGGAGCACGATCGCATCCTCTCGGTCGCGCGCCTGTCGACGGCGTATGGCCTCGGGGCCGGCCTGCTGTTGCCGCTCGCGGTGCCGGCGGAGTCCCTGCTGTTCCCGGGCCAGCCCCAGTCGGAGCCGCTGTTCGCGGCGCTCGAGAGCTACAAGCCGACGGTGCTGTTCGCGACGCCGTCGGTGTTCGCGCAGCTCGCGCACGATGCGGAGAAGAACAAGGTGGCGAAGCCGCTGGGAAAGCTCCGGCACGCCGTCGCGGGTGCCGAGGGCATGCCCGAGCGACTGATCCCGCGGATCCGGGCGGTACTCGGCACCGAGGTCGTCGTCGGGTATGGGCTGACCGAGATCTTCCAGTTCGCACTCGCCGGCAAGAGCAACGATCCGGGTGCGCGTCCCGGCGTCTGTGGCAAGCCGCTCGCGGGAGTCCAGGTACGCCTCGTCGACGAGGATCGCGATCCGGTCGGGCCCGACGAGATCGGCACGCTCGAGCTGCAATCCAGCTCGCTGTTCACCGGTTACTGGGGCGGGAACAACACCGGAGAGATCGACCTGCGCTCGGATGGTTGGTTCACCACGCGCGATCGCTTCATGGTCGATCGCGAGGGCTACTATCATCACTGCGGCCGCGTCGACGATCTGTTCAAGGTCGGCGGCAAGTGGGTGTCGCCCTCGGAAGTCGAGCGCGCGTTGACGGCGCACGAGGGCGTGTGGGAG
>JACCRC010000441.1 GCA_013813765.1 Deltaproteobacteria bacterium
GGGAACGCCCTTGCTCGGGTCGGTATTCGCCAGATCGCCATAGTCGTGCATGCCGAAGTTGCGCATGTGGCACTGCGCGCACGTGATGCCGTTCTCCTCGCCCACGTCGCGTCGCCCGTCGTCGAGCGCGAGATCCTTCACCATGAACACGTTCTTGTGCTCGATGAAGAGGTTGTTCGCGTCGATCCGCGACGGCCGATTCTTGCCGCTGCTCATGTCGGGCAGGTCGACGAAGCCCATCGTCTTGCGACACAGCTTGTCACTCTCGTCGACGACGTCCGGTGATCCGGTCGTCCACCGCGGTCCGCACTTCGGCTCCCAGCTCTTGCCGTCCTTCGACGCCGCGGTCGAGGTCCAGAAGCCGGGGATGGTGACGTTGACGTAGGCCTGCGTCTTCGCGTCCTGCGTCTGGAACGGCTTCAGCGCGTGCCACGCCCAGCCGTCGCCGGACTTGTACGAGCCGTCTTCCTTGCGCGCCGAGCCACCGCCCATCCGCGCTTCCATCGCGATGCCGATGGTGAACGTCTTGAGGTACTTCGCGGTCTTCGTGTCGTCGTACGCCATGAACTCGTTCATGAACGCGGCGACGGCCTTGCCGTGAGCGACCTGGTCCTTCAGGAACTTCTCGCTCGGTGCGCCGTTTTCCAGCAGGTGCTTCGCGACCATGCCGAGGAAGACCTTGTTGTTCGCGACGCGCTCCGGCTCGGGACGAGGCAGGGCAGGGACGTACTCGGTGACCGGCCGGATGCGGAACATCGCGAACACCGGCTCGGGCGCGTTCACCGCCTGATACACGACGCGCAGCTCGGTCCACGACTTGTCGATGCGAGGACGGAGCGTGACCAGCTTCCACGACCGCGGATCACCGAACGACTTCTTGTCGAACTGCTTCGACTTCGGATCGAGGCGCGGGTTCTTGTGCGTCGTCGCCTGCTCGATGAGGAACTGGTCGAACAGCTTCTTGGTGTTGAGCGGCTTGCCGTCGAGGCGCGCGCGGTTCTCGTCGGTGAACTGCGGCTTGAACGTGTCCGCGCTGTGACGGATCAGCTTGTCGAGCGGCCAGTCCTTGTTGACGAGCTCGAGGCGCTTGGGTTGCCGGATCATCAGCAGCGTCTCGATCACCGCGGACTTCTCCTCGGCGACCGGCAGCTCCTGCTTGCCTTCGAGCACCTCGATCGTGAACGTCTTCGAGTCGACCTTGCCGTGTGCGGGCTGCGAGATGTGGACCTCGAACTCCTGCTTGCCGAGGTCGGCCTTCGCGGGTGTCCACGTGACCGTTTGCGTGATCGCATCGAACTTCGCGGATGCGGGAAGCTTCGTGACCTCGACGATCGTCTCGTCGAGATCTTGATCGATCACCGGCACGCCGAAGCTGATCGTCTGACCGACGCCGACCTTGTTGATCACGGTCGGGATGAACTCGGGCGGGCTGTCCTTCGGACCCTGCTCGCCGGGATTGATCGACGGGTCGGGATCCGACGGGGGCGTCGGTTCGATCGGTGCGCCCCCTGCGAACGGATCGGGTTTCGGCGTCTTGTCCGCGGGCTTTCCACCGCCGCAGGAGATCAGCACTCCGGACGCTACGAACACACCGAACAGGACGGACCTTCTGGCGTTCCCCATGGCAACGCCATCGTACCACCATGCTAGCGTCGCCTCGCCGATGACGACCGACCTTCCGACGCTCGCGATCAACACGATCCGTACCCTGTCCATCGACGGCGTTCAGAAGGCGAACTCGGGCCACCCGGGTTTGCCGATGGGCTGCGCACCGATGGCCTACGTGCTGTGGCAGCAGCACCTCAAGCACGATCCGCGCTCGCCGCTCTGGTTCGATCGCGATCGCTTCGTGCTCTCCGCCGGCCACGGGTCGATGCTGATCTACTCGCTGCTTCACCTCACCGGGTACGACCTGTCGCTCGACGATCTCAAGGCGTTCCGCCAGTGGGAGTCGAAGACGCCGGGCCATCCCGAGTGGCACCACACTCCGGGCGTCGAGGCGACCACCGGCCCGCTCGGACAGGGCGCCGCGAACGCCGTCGGAATGGCGATCGCCGAGAAGTTCCTAGGTAACTTCTTCAACCGCCCCGGTCACGAGGTCATCGACCATCACACGTACGCGCTGGTCTCTGACGGCGACGTGATGGAGGGCGTGTGCATGGAGGCCGCGAGCATCGCGGGCCACCTGCGCCTCGGCAAGCTCACGTACCTCTACGACGCGAATCACATCACGCTCGATGGACCGCTCGAGCTCACGTTCAGCGAGGACGTCGGCAAGCGCTTCGAGTCGCAGGGTTGGCACGTGCTGCACGTCGAGAAGGGCGATTCGGATCTTGCCGGCATCGATGCTGCGATCCGCGCCGCGAGGGCAGAGACGCAGCGCCCGTCGCTGATCGTGATCAACACGACGATCGGCTTCGGCTCTCCGAAGAAGGCCGGCACCTCGGGTGCGCACGGCTCGCCGCTTGGCGATGCAGAGGTCGCGGCCACGAAGACCGCGCTCGGCTGGGATCCTGCCGCGAAGTTCCTCGTCCCCGACCAGGTCCGCGCGCACATGGGCGAGCAGCCGAAGAAGGGCGCAGCCGCGCACGCGAAGTGGCGCGAGACGTTCACGGCGTACAAGGCCGCGCACCCGGAGCTCGCCTCGCAGCTCGAGATAGCGATCAAGGGCGAGCTGCCCGCCGGCTGGGACAAGGATCTGCCGTCGTTCTCGGGCGCGCCGATCGCCACGCGCTCCGCGGGCGGCAAGGTTCTCACCGCGCTCGGCGCGAAGATCCCGTGGCTGTTCGGTGGCGACGCCGACCTCGGTGGCTCGACGAAGACGATCGTCCCCGGCGGCGACTTCAACTACAACGGCGTCGGCCGGAATCTCCGGTTCGGCATTCGCGAGCACGCGATGGGCGCGATCGCGAACGGCATGCTCTACCACGGCGGCATCCGCCCGTTCACGGCGACGTTCTTCAACTTCAGCGACTACATGCGTCCCTCGGTGCGGCTCGCGTCACTGAACAAGCAGCCGTCGATCTACATCTGGACGCACGACTCCGTCGGTCTCGGCGAGGATGGTCCCACGCACCAGCCCGTCGAGCACCTGATGGCGTTGCGCGCGATGCCGAACCTCCACGTGTTCCGTCCCGCCGATGCGAACGAGACGGTGGCCGGGTGGAAGCTCGCGCTCGAGCGCAACCACGGCCCCACGGGCCTCGTGCTGTCGCGTCAGGATCTGCCGCTGCTCACGCCGGCCGGTGCGCCCGGCGCCGAGAAGGGCGCGTACGTGCTCGCCGACGGCACCGACGTGATCATCATCGCCACCGGCTCCGAGGTTGCGATCGCGATGACCGCTCGCGACGAGCTCGCGAAGCACAGCGTCTCCGCGCGCGTCGTCTCGATGCCATGCTGGGAGCTGTTTGCGGAGCAGACCGCGGACTACCAGCGCTCGGTGCTGCCGCCCGATCGTACGCAGCGCGTGTCGATCGAGGCCGGTGTCACGCTCGGCTGGCGCGAGCACGTCGGCGACAAGGGCATCGCGATCGGCATCGATCGCTACGGTGCGTCCGCGCCCGCGGAGGTCATCTACGAGAAGCTGGGCCTGACGCCTGCTGCCGTGGTGGCCGCCGCAAAGCGCGTGATCGCGGCGAGCTAGCGCGCTACCCTCGCCGTCGTGCCGGTCATCATCTACGGAGTTCGTGACTTCGGCCGGGTCGACGCGCACGCGGGCGAGCACGCGCAGACGAGCTTCTTTCACATCTGGTTCGCTCCGCTGTTTCCGACGGGCTCGACCTGGGTGACGGGGCCGCGACCGGACGGCACGAACGCGCACGCGATCAAGCTCCACGCGAAGAGCATCGCAGCCGCGTACCTGCGGATCTGGGCACCGATCATCGGCGTCGGATGCCTGAGCGCAGGGCTCGGGAAGCTTCACGTCGCGCCGATCGTCTTCGGCGCGGTGCTGCTAGCGCTGTCGGCGTGGAGCTGGACGTGGCGCACGCTGCGCGGCGCCTCCGCGCTCCGGCGCAGCGACTTCAACTTCGTCGCGTTCGGTACGCGCTGCGAGCCATCGCGGTTAGTGCCCGTGCACCGCGCGCGACTGAAGAAGGAGCTCGATCAGCGGTGGACGGAACGCTCGCCGAAGCTGAGCCCGAACGAGGTGGCGCAGCACGGCGCGACCGACGCCGCGGAGGCGGTGCTCGCCTACGGCCTCTTGCGCCTGTCATCGATCGAGCGCGGCGCTGCTGGCGCGAGCGACGGCCGCGACGCTGACCGTATCCTCGCCGGCGAGCACGAAGCTCCGACGGCGACCGAGGGCCCGTATCGCGCTGGACCGGCCGCGCAGACTGATGCCGCGACGCAGGTCGGGCTCGCCGCGCTCGTCGAGCAGCGCGCCACCGAGGCGAGGAACCCGGGCTGGATCAAGATCGATCAGGATCAAGAGCGGATTCGCGCGCGCAAGAAGAGCCGCTGGCAGCTCGCCGGCCTCGTGTTCCTGACGCTCTCGGCCGTTGGGGGAACGCTCGCGTTCGTCGCGTCGCTCGAGCCGACGCGCGAGGTCTCGATCAAGGAGCTGCGCGGCATCAACCCGCCGCGCGGGCGGATCGTCACGGTCACGTGCGATCGCATCGACGAGCCCCTGTGGTTCGAGACCGACAAGCGCGGCAAGACGGTGTCGCAGATCGCGATGTGCTACCTCGGCCGCTACGCGTTGCCGATCCGCGTCGCGGCCGACGACAACGTTCCCTACCGCGTTGTCACGGGCAAGCTTCGCGAGGTCAGCGACCGGCTGGTCTGGGTGTCGAAGGGACTGCGCACCGAGCCAGGGCTCGAGGCACGCACGCTCGATGTCTACGTCGACGCGAGTGACGATAGCGATCTGGGGACCGGCCTGTTTGGCCTCACACTCCTGATCGTCACGCCGGTGCTCTGGGTGCTGTGGTTCCGCGCGCGGCGTCGTCGCCTCGCGCACGGGTGATCGACGTACGCCCGCCTCCGGCGATCACTTCATCGTGAGCTGGGCGGTCGCGACGACGGCATTCTTCTCGGTCACGAGCTTGATCGTGTAGGTCTTGCCCTTCGCGAGACCCTCGTCCTCGTTGATCGAGATCTCGCCGGTGAGCAGCGAGCTCTTCGGATCGATGCCGTCGAGCGTCTTGTCGGCCGACAGCTGCTTGCCGTTGTAGAACTCGAGCTTCAGCTTCGACGCGCCGGTCTTCGACAGGAACGCCGCGTACGTGAAGTGCCAGTACTGCACGTCGTCACGCGCCTCGCCGTTGATCGTGGTCAGCTTCGCTGCCTTGATCTTGGCGATCGTCTCCTTGTCGTTCTTGCCCTCGGGCAGGTCGCCCTTGCTGATGATCAGCTGGCCGCGGAACGCACCGATCACAGCCTTCGAAATATCGGCTGTCGCGACGGTGGCCGATCCGCTGACGACGATCGCGGTGGTGAGAACAGCGACGGACATCAGGTTGCGGATGGACATGGGAGCTCCTTCGTTACCATCGAAGATAACCGGTCGACACCGCGGGAACCCGAAGGGAGATCGACGGTTTCTCGAGTGTGATCCCGGTGACGTATATAAGCGCGGCTATTCCTTCGGGGCTTCTTCGACGGAAGCCGGCGGCGCGGAATTCATCGGCTGCTGCTGAGCGTCCGCCTCGGGGCCGCGCTCGACCTGCCGCTTCCCACGACGCTCGGGATCCCAAGGGGTTCCGTCAGGCCCGAGGCCCTGGGCATCGGGTCCCATCGGCTTGCGCTCGCGGCGCGGCTTCGGGGGCAGGGGCTGTCCATCTGGGCCGAGGCGCGGCTGCTGCTCCTGGGGCGGGCGATTCTCCCGGGGCGGACGGGGAGGACGGGGCGCCTGCGGCAAGGGCTGGCCATCGGGGCCGAGGCGCTGCTCTTCACGCGGACCACGCGGACCACGGAACTCGGTCCGCGGACCACCTGGTCCGCCGCCACCACCCGGACCACGCGGGCCACGGCGATCGCCGCCGGGTCCGCCACCGCCACCGGGTCCACGCGGGCCACCGGGGCCACGCGGGCCACCGGGACCACGCGGGCCACGCGGGCCACCCGGCCCACCGCGACCTGCGCCGCCCTTGAAGTCACGCGGTGCGAGCGTGACCTGCCAGCCAATGCCGGCCTTCGGCATCTCGCCGCGCGGTCCACGATCGTCGTCTTCCTTGCGCTCCGGCTTCGCGTTGGTGTGCACGAGGCTCGACAGACCGCGCGGCTTGTCCTTGCCGCGCTCGCCGCCGAATCCACCGCCGCGAGCACCACCGCCGCCGCCACCACCGCCACCGCCACCGCCGCCGCCACGACCACCGCGATCGCCACCGCGATCACCACGACGATCATCGCTGCGGCCGCGCTTCTGCGAGCCGGCAACGCGATCGATCACGTAATGGAACTCGCCGCGCGACACCGAACCGTGTGGACCGGTCTCGCCCTGATAGACGCGCACGAGGCGTACCGCATCGACCGAGCCGCCGATGATGTCGAGCGCCTCGAGCAAGCGTGCAGCGCGATCGGGCTGAACGTTCAGCGCGGCCGCGACAGCATCGATCGACGGATCGGCCGCGGGGGGCTCCGCCGCGCCCTCTGCAGCGCCGTCCGCCGCGCCCTCGGCAGCAGCGCCGTCCGCCGCGCCCTCCGCAGCAGCAGACGCCTCGGCCGGCGCCTCGCTGCCACCTTCGCCACCGGCCTCGGCATCACCC
>JACCRC010000464.1 GCA_013813765.1 Deltaproteobacteria bacterium
GCGTTCGACGTCGTGCTCTCGGACATGGCGCCCGACACCACCGGCGTCCGACACATGGACCAGGCGCGCAGCGAGGCGCTGTTCGAGCGCGCGCTCGAGATCGCGCTCAAGGTCCTCGCGCCGGGCGGCAACTTCGTCGGCAAGCTGTTCCAGGGTCCCGACTTCAAGAAGCTGTCCGAGCAGGTCCGCGCGGCGTTCGCCGCCGCGAAGACCGCGAAGCCCGCGTCGAGCCGGCAGATCAGCATCGAGCAGTACGTCATCGGGAAGGGCTTCCGAGGTGTGGCCGCGCTCGCCAAAGAGCCGGCACCGTGAACGCCCCCGCTCGCGCGTCGCGTTCGTCCACTCCGGTGCGGATCGTCTTCGATCAGCTCGAGAACCCGAACCCGCGCAAGATCCAGCAGGCGATCGACATCCTCCACAACGGCGGCGTGGCCGCGTACCCGACCGACTCGATCTACGCGCTCGGCTGCGCGATCGAATCGCGCGACGCGATCGAGAAGATCTACCGCGCGAAGCAGATGCACAAGAATCAGCGGCTCGCGCTGATCTGTCCCGATCTGTCGACCGCCTCGCACTACGGCCAGTTCTCGAACACCGCGTTCCGGCTCGCGCAGAAGATCTTCCCCGGCCCCTACACGCTCGTCGTGCCGGCCACGCACGAGGTGCCGCGCACGCTGACGCACCACAAGCGCCGCACCGTCGGCATCCGCATCACGTCGCACCCGATCGCGCAGGCGCTCGCGCAGGGCCTCGGTCGTCCGCTGCTGACGACGAGCGCGATCGTTCCGGGCAGCGAGGACCACACACCGTGTCGTGACGCGGACGAGGTGCTCGAGACCTTCGGTAAGTTCATCGACGTCGTGATCGACAGCGAGCAGACCCCGGCCGAGCCGTCGACCGTGATCGAGGTCGACCAGGACACGATCACCGTGCTGCGTGAAGGCCAGGGCTCGCTCGACGGCCTGCTCGACTAGGAGTCTGTGGGCGTAGGGCCTGGCACGCCGTCCCCGCGGAGACTCGCTACGAGCCGTTGCCGCCGATCCGCCAAGGGACGGCCGAGCGCGCCTACCACTGCCGTGCCCGCGCACTGCCGTGCCCCAATCGAGCGCAGAGCCCGCAGAGCCCGCAGAGCAGAAGGTTTTCGAACCCGCCTCGAGAATCCCGCCGAGACCCGGCCACGCCTCCCGCTGTTGGGAGCGCGCGCTCTCGGCAGAGAGCTCGAGACGGGTAAAAAAGACCTCTGCTCTGCGAGCTCTGCGCTATTCCGGGGCACACGCGCGCTCATCACAGCCGCGAGCGCGCCGAGGTGGACGGCTCTGCAGTTACCGGCAGCCCCGGCGCCCGCCCCTAGCGGACGACCTGCACGACCTTCTGCGCGCTGTCCGGCCATGACTCCTTCGCGAGCCACGGGTCGAAGCCGGCGCTCTTGATCGCGACGATCATCGGCTTCGTCACCTCCTTCGGCGGGCCGAGCGTCGCGTCGTACGAGACGAAGATGGCCTCGTTCGAGATGTCGAAGCCGAGCTCGTAGACGGCGGGGATGCTCGCGAGCGCGTTGCGCACCTTCAGCGGGCACGACTCCTCGCAGTACATGCCGAGCGCTTTGATCGTCACCTGCGTGAGCTGCGCAGGGCGTGGCCGCGGCGCGCGATCCGCCATGTGCGCGAGCTCGTGCCGGACCGTTGGCTTCGGCGCAGGCTCGTCCTTCTTGCAGCCCGTCACGAGGACGAGGCCGATCAGGAGCGCGCGCATCACCGACCGCGGCCGCGACCGCGCTTCGGCGGCGGTGCCTTGGGCGGCGGAGCCTCGGGCGTGGCACCGTTCGCGCCAGCGGGCTCGGGCAGACCGAGCGCCTTCGGCAGCGCCGGATCGATGATCGCGGCGACGCGCGCGAGCTCGGCCTTGTTCGGGTAGGTGTCCTTGAGCGCGACGAGCGCCTGCTTGGCGGCTTCCTTTTCCTTCGGCGCGGACTTCTTCGACATGAGGGTCGCTTCGATCTTCGTCAGCTGCAGCTGCGGCGTGACCGCGGCCGATTCGTTGAAGATCGGGTTCAGCAGATCCAACGCCCGGTCGGGCTCGTTATTCCGCAGCACGATGCGCGCCTGGAGGCCGAGCGTGGGGAAGTAGCCGGAGTTGACCTTGAGCGCCTCGTCGAGGTTCTTGCCGGCGCCCGCGATGTCGTTCGCCTCGAGCAGCAGCTCCGCGAGCGCGGTGTGAGTGCGGTACGCGAGCGGGTTCGGCGAGGTGTCGTTGATCTCGTTGACCGCCTGCTCGAGCTGAGGCTGCGCGTCCTTCGCGTTGCCGATCGCGAGCAGCGCGACACCGTACGCGTGACGGCCGAGCTTGCTCTTGGACCGGCGCGCGAGCTTCTCGAGCTCGTTCGCCGCCTCCGCGCGCTCCTTGCCCTCGCTGCTGACCATCTTCGCCTGCGCGCGCAGGATCGCCGCCTCGACGTTCTCCGGCGCCTTCGCGATGATCGCGTCCGCCTCGGCGAGCGCTTCCTTCGCCTTGCCGAGATCGAGCAGTGCGTACACGCGCAACAGGCTCGGCCGCACGCCCTCGATCTTCGACGCGAGGTCGAGCGCCTTCTCCGGAAGGCCGGAGGCGAGCAGCAGCGCCGCGTCGACGAGCTGGACGGTCGGATCGTCCTCGGCCTTCGACTTTCCGTACCACGCGATCCGCGCGCGGGCCTTCGCGGCCTCGGCGAGGTTGCCCTGCGTGTAGTGCGCCCACGCGACGCGCGCCCAGAACCGGGCCTCGTTCGGCGGCTTCACGGCCGTCGCCTTGCGCAGCGCCTCGGTCGCCTTCGGGTAGTCCTCGATGCCGATGTTCGCGAGCGCGCTCGCGAGGTTCTTGTACGAGCCGACGCGCGGACCGATGTTCGCCGACAGCTTCACCGCGAGCTCGTCGATCGCCTCGTTGACCTGGATCGACGCCTCGGCGCGGGCGAGCGCGCGGCCCGCGACCGCGAGCGGATGATCCTTCGATCGCGCGGTGGCCTTGTCGAACTGCACGAGCGCCTCGTCGATCTGACCGTCGTCGACGAGCAGGTCCGCGTGCTCGATCATCGCGACGACGAGGCCGTCATCGCCCTCTCCCGCCGCCTTCATGCGGGCCTTCGCCGCCTTGCGCTCTCCGCCGGCGAGCTCTGCGCGCGCCTTGAGCCAGATCGCCCACTTGTCGTCGGGGTGATTCTTCAGCCACTCGTCGAGCGCCTTGATCGTCTCGGCGAGCGTCGACTTGCTGGTCGCGGCTACCGCCTGCGCGTTGCCGTCGCCGGCGCCAAGCGTCGCGAGGTCGACCGCGGCCTTGCCGATCACGAGCTCGCGATAGCCGGCGTCGCCGGCCTCGATCTCCGGCTTCGCCGACTTGTACGCCTTGTTCACGCGGTCGGCGTCGGTGCCGTAGAGCAGTGCCTCGAGGCCCGCGGTCTCCGCGTAGTACGCGAACGTCAGCACGTTCGACGGATCCTTCTCGAGCGACTCCGACAGCTTCTTGATCGAGGTCTCGAGGCCGGTGAAGTCACCGTTGCCGATCGCCTGCTTCGCTTCCTACTGCAGGCGCGCGACAGCCTCGGACTTCTGCTTCTCGCTCCACCAGTACCAGGTGCCACCACCGCCGATGCCGAGCACGAGGACGACGAACAGGAAGATGAACGCGCGGCGTGTCGAGCGGCCCCAGCGGCGATCCGGACGCAGGTCGAAGTCGCCGTCGGGTGCGCGCACCCCGGCGACATCGAGGAGCCCGCCGGTCAACAGGTCGTTGAGGTACGACTCGCCGACCGCGGCCGACTGGCGCAGTGACGCGGCAGCGGCGTTCTTCTCCTTCTCACGCGACACGATGCGGGGCTTGACGCCCTCGATGCTCATCGGCGGCGGTGCGGTCTGCTTCGGCGCGCGCGACTTCTCCGACGCGGTCGCCGACGGGATCGTGAAGCCCGAGGGGGATGCGTCGGGGAACATCGGGGGCGACGCTTCGGTCCTCGTCGCGGTCGGGGGCTCGGGAGGTGGCTGGAGCGCCAGCGTCCGCATCTGCGGCGACGCGGTCGGGACCGGCGGGCCCGGGCTGCGGCGCGGCGGCGCGGCGGTCGGTGCCTGCCGCGAGCGCTCGACGTCACCGCGGCCCAGCGGGTTTCCGGTCTCGCCGCGCGGTGGGATCGCCGTTGGAATCGGCGGCGGCGGATCGAGCGGCTGGCCCGAGCGCGCGCGCTTCAGCATCGAAAGGATCTGCGGGCTCGTCGGATCGAGGTTCTGCGCGTGCTGCAGCACCGGCACCGCTCGCTCGTAGTCGGCGCGGCGGACCAGCACCTCGCCGAGCAGCGCGAAGCCCTGCCGGTTCGAGCGGTCGATCTTGACGACGCGCAGCAGCTCCCCCTGCGCCTCTTTCCACTGGTGCATCGCCGCGTAGGCACGCGCGAGCATCACGCGGCCCTCGAGGCTATCGGGCGCTGCATCGAGGCCGAGGTTGCCGACCCCGACCGCATCGCGTGGACGACCGAGCGCGAGGTACGCCTCCCCCAGGTCGATGAACGCCGGCGACCCAGGGTCCCTCCGAACCAGGTCGATCAGCTCCTCGATCTCGTGAGCCGTGGGCCGGCGATCCGGATCAACCATCAGCGCGGCAAGGGTAACATGGCGTTATGCTCGGCGGGAGATGGGCAACAGTTTCGGAACGCTGTTCCGCATCACGACCTTCGGCGAGTCGCATGGGCCGGGCCTAGGTGTGGTGGTCGACGGGTGCCCTCCCCGGCTCGCACTCGATGTGGTCGCGATCCAGGTCGAGCTGGACCGGCGGCGCCCTGGCCAGAGCCGGCTCGTCAGCCAGCGCAAGGAGGGCGACCAGGTCGAGATCCTGTCGGGAGTCCTGGACGGCCTGACGCTCGGTACGCCGATCGGCATGCTGATCCGCAACCAGGATGCACGCGGCAAGGACTACGACGATATCGCACGCGCGTACCGGCCGAGCCATGCGGACTACACCTACGACGCGAAGTACGGCATCCGCGCGATCGCCGGCGGCGGCCGCGCGAGTGCACGAGAGACCGCCGGGCGCGTCGCCGGTGGTGCGATCGCGCAGCAGCTGCTCGCGCAGCACGGCGTCACGATCGTCGCGTGGGTGGACGAGGTCGCCGGCATCAAGGCGACGGTCGACGATGCGATGATCGAGCGCGCGGCCGTCGACACCAACGACATCCGCTGTCCCGATACGCCGGTCGCGCAGACGATGATCGAGCGCGTCGAGCGCGCGCGCAAGGACGGCGACTCCGTCGGCGGGGTGATCCGCGTCGTCGAGCGCGGTGTGCCCGCGGGCTGGGGTGAGCCAGTGTTCGACAAGCTCGAGGCCGACCTGGCAAAGGCGATGATGAGCCTCCCTGCGGTGAAGGGCGTGGAGAACGGATCGGGCTTCGCCGGCACGTTGATGTCGGGGAGCGAGCACAACGATCTCTTCTACAAGCGGGCCGACGGCGTGATCGGCACGCGCTCCAACCGCTCCGGCGGGATCCAGGGCGGCATCTCCAACGGCGAGCCGATCACGATGCGGATCGCATTCAAGCCGACCGCGACGATCATGCGCGCGCAGGACACCGTCGACGCGGATGGCAATCCCACGGTCCTGGAGCCAAAGGGCCGCCATGATCCGTGTGTGCTGCCGCGTGCGGTGCCGATCGTCGAGGCGATGGTGGCGCTGGTCCTCGCGGATCACGCCCTGCGTCACCAGGCGCGGGCGATCCCGCATCACTAAGCGGTTATGTCAGGGGGTACGCCTACCTTCGGGGCATGGGCGCGCTCCACCACCAGCTCGTGCACGAGCTCGGCTACGACCCGGACGATGGCGTCCCGTCAGCCGAGGACGTCGCGCGCGACCTCCCGGTCGGTGCGGTGGTACGTGCGCGCGAGGGGGCGGTCCTCGTGGCCGTGGCGCGGCTGGGCAGCGGCCGGCTCGTCATCGTCGAGGACGAGTGCCCGCACGACGGGGGCCGGATCTCCGACGGGTTCGTCGAGGGCGAGCGCCTCGTATGCGCGCGGCACAACTGGGAGCTCGAGGTCGTCGGGCGGCGTTGCGAACGCGTCCGTTCCTGCAAGCTCCGGTAAATCCGAAGGAAATGTTGACCCGGCCCGGTGACGCGAGATAGCGTCCCGAGGCGTGGGTGCGGTCCTCGTCCATATCGATCTCGACGGAGATCGGCCCCACCCGGCATCGCTCGCGGCGCTCGCGGCAGGACGTGCGGTCGCCTCGTCGTGGGGCGCCACGCTGTACGCGGCGCTCGTCGCGCACGATTCCACAGATCGCGGAATGGGCTCGACCGCACAGGTCGTTTCGGCCGGAAGCGTGCCCGGGATCGAGGGCGTGCAGTCGCTGCTCTCGCGCGCCGGCGCCGACAAGGTCGTGGTCGCGCTGACGGATGTGATCCCTGTGCCGCTGTGGGCCTCGGTCGGCATCGCGTGGCAAGGCGTGCTCGATCACCTGCGCCCTCGCCTCGTGATGTTCGGCGCCGATAGCCCCTCGGCGGCGGAGCTCGCACCGCGAACGGGTGCGCGGCTGGGTGCACGGCTGTTGATGCGTGCGCGCGCGGTCGGCGTCGAGGACGTGGAGCTGCGCGATCGCGACGGCGGCTACGTTCGCTCGAGTGACAGCGGCGCGGCGGTCGTACAGATCGGTGGACCGCAACCGCTGCTCGGCGCCGAGGACGACGTCGATCTCGTGATGCTGGTCGTGCCGGGTGGAGGCGACGAGCGGATCGAGCTCGCGGGCACCTCCCCCGCCGACGTCACGTATCACGGTGGAGCGATCGTCGCGCTCGGCGATGATGTCGCCGGCGATGCTGCGATCGCGCGTGATGCACGCAAGCTGGCCGCGCTGCTCGGAGCGCCGCTCGTCACCCGCGATCGGGTCGATCGCAGCACGCCGCTCGCGCCCGAGGTGATGATCGCCATCGGCAACGCCGTCGCGGATCTCGGTGGTGCGAGCAGCTTGATCCGGATCGCACAGGCCGCGGGCAAGGGTGCCGACGGCGCGCTCACCGGGCCGATCGGCGGCAGCCTGTCGGAGCTCGTGGAGTCGCTGGAGGCCAGGAAGTGACGGTCGCCGTCTGGCTCGGCAGCGCCGCGCCCAACCGCACGATCCGCTGGCTCGACGGCGCGCTCGCGACGGCAATGAAGTTCACGCGCACCGACGATCCGCCTCCGCTACTCGCGGTCGCGGCCGGAGACCCGACGTGGCTCGACCTCGCCGCCGATCGCGCGTCGCGCGCTGGTGTTCCCGCAGCGGGCATCATGATCGATCTGCAGCTCGACTATCTCGGCTGGGCGCAGGTGATGGCAGCGGTCGCGCGGCAGATCAACGCGACCACGATCCTCGTCGACGAGGCGAGCCGCGCGGAGCGGTTCCCCGAGGTCGCGGCGCTCGCCGAGCTGCTCGATGCCGCGCAGCTCACGCACGTGGTCGCGCTGTCGCCCGACGGTCAGACGATCCATGCGAGTCGCGCACACGGAAACGTGCTGCAGACCGTGCGGATCAAGGGCAGCGCCGTGATCGGCATCCGCATCCCCGGTGCACCGATCGAGGAGTACCCGACACCGACGCCATCCGCGTCGATGCGCCGGCTGGATCTCAACTCGCTCGGCCTCGATCCGATCGTCCTCGGTCATCGTTCGCTACCACCGCGCTCGACCCAGCAGCCGCGCCGTACGCTCGAGCGTGTGACCGAGCACCTCGCGGTTCACGTCGTGCCGCGCCGAGGGAGCTGATCGTCGTGGCGCAGCCGCGGATGGCAGCGACCGCAGCGAGCGCCACGCGCGTGCAGGTGATCGCGCCCGAGCGGCTCGGCGCCACCGCACTCGCCGCGCTACGCACGCGCGGCATCGATGCACGGCTCGCCGATGCGCCGGAGATCGGAGAGATCGTCGCGTGGG
>JACCRC010000468.1 GCA_013813765.1 Deltaproteobacteria bacterium
GTGTAGATCTCGGTCGCCTTCGCGAGGTCCTTCTTCGCGACGTGCGCGGCGCCCGAGTAGAACAGCGCCTGCAGCTCGAAGTGCGAGCCCTTCGGCGTGTCGGCGAACAGCTGTAACGCCTCGTCGAACTTGCCCTGCGAGTAGGCGTACTTCCCTTTGACGTACGGGATCTGCGGCACGCGTGCGCCGGGCGCCACGCGATCGAGTAGCGCGAGGTGCGCTTCGGCCTCGGCGGTGTCGCCTTGATCGATCGCGATCTCGACGAGCCGGATCAGCGACGGCTGATACATTCGGCCGGCGTAGTTGTTCAGCGCGACAGCCTGCGCGTAGTAGGTGCGCGCCGCGCCCTTGTCGCCCTTCTGGAACAGCGACTCGCCGAGATAGTACAGCGCGGTCTCTTGCTCGGCGCCCGGACGGCTGGCGAGCTCGAACAACATGAGCGCAGCCTGGTCGTAGTCACCGAGGGAGAACGCGACCTGCGCGTCGACGAGCCGACGCTCCTGCTGCGTGCTCGAGACATCGTTTGGCCGCGGCAGCGTCTGCGCGATCTGGCGAGCCTCGGTCTCGTACAGGGTGAGCTTGGCCTCGACGTCGGCGCTCGCCGACGTGGGGATGCTCAGGAGGAGGAGCGCGAGAACGCGACGCATTAGTTCACTTCACCGGCGTGGCGGGGGCAGGCGTCGCCGCGGGGGCTGCAGGGGGCGGCGTCGCCGGACCGCCGCCGGGCTTCTCGGGCGCGACCTCGGTGACCTTGCAGTCGACCGCGGGCCGCTTCTCCATCGGCATCGTCGGGCCGCCCTTCTCGTGGCCGCGGCAGTCGATCTTCGAGAGCTTGCCCTCGCCGGCGATGAACGTCTGGTTTCCGCGGGCGGTGAACGTGTACTTCGACAGGTACGCGAACACGCCGTAGCCGTGGCCGCGATACGTGGCGACGATCGCGAGCGTGTGATTTCCCGGCGCGAGCGGTCCGGAGAAGATGTCGAACGACTTCGTCTTGTAGAGATTGTCGGCGGTCTCGTCGGTGCGAACGAACACCTGCGTACCGTCGAGCGTGTAGATCAACTTGATCAGCCGGAACGAGCTACCCATCTCGTTGACGTGCGCGATCAGCGACTGCGCGCCGACACCGCCGCCGAGGATCTGCTCCTTCAGCATCTGCACGCGGGCCTTGAGCTGCCACGCGCGCTCCTTCAGCGCCTGAGTCTTCTGCTCGAGACGGCGCATGCGCACCGCGGTCGGCATGTCCTCGGGCTTGACCGTCGCGGGATCGGGCGCCGGATCCCCCGGTGCGGGAGGCGGAGTCGGAGCCGGTGCACCACTGCCTGCACCTGCCGGCGTCGCTCCGGGCTGGGCCATCGCGGTCGCGCCCGCCGCCAGCAGCAGCGAAGAGATGACAACGACAGATCGCGATCGCGTTGATGGTGCTCGCATGCCTATTCCCTCATTGCGCGCCACGAGAAGAAAGCGGAGGCGACGCAATTTCCTATTGTAATAGGGTGGTTGTAACACCCCACCTGGGGGGTATCAAGGCGACGTCCTGGCGGTTTCGTGATCTCACCGGGACCTGGCTTCCACCAGGTGTGACCAGAGTCGCTCGAGCACGGGCGCGATCCCTTCACCGGTCGCCGCGGACATCGTCAGCAACTCTACGCGGCGTTCCGCGAACGCCTCTCGGATCTCAGCGATCTTGTCCGGTTCGGTCGCGTCGGTCTTGTTCAGCACGACGACCTGAGGCTTGTTCGTCAGCTCCGGGGCGTACTTTGCCAGCTCGCCGTTGATCACGTCGAAGTCCTCGATCGGCGACCGGGTCGGACCCGTCATGAACGTGCTCTCGAGGATGTGAAGCAGCACGTTGCAGCGCTCGACGTGCCGCAGGAACTGGTGCCCGAGCCCGGCTCCGTCCGCGGCGCCCTCGATCAAGCCGGGGATGTCGGCGATGACGAAGCTTCGCTCGTCGGAAAGTCGAACAACGCCGAGGTTCGGGACCAAGGTCGTGAACGGATAGTCCGCGATCTTCGGCTTCGCGCGCGAGACGTGGCTGATGAACGTCGACTTCCCCACGTTTGGAAATCCGAGCAGCCCGACATCGGCGAGCAGCTTGAGCTCGAGGCGGACCGTCTTCTCCTCGCCCTTCGTTCCTGGCTCGGCCTTCATCGGCGCCTGGTGCCACGCCGTCTTGAAATGGATGTTGCCGCGACCGCCGATGCCGCGCTTGCAGATGACGTGCTGATCGCCCGCTGTCGACATGTCGACGATCTGCTCGTTCGTGAGGTGGTCGTAGACCACGGTGCCGACGGGGACACGCAGCACGAGATCCGCACCGGCCGCACCGTATTGGTCCTGGTTGCGGCCCTGCTCGCCGCGCGAGGCCTTGTAGTGTCGCTTGTACTTGAAGTCGAGCAGCGACGATAAGCTGGAGTCCGCGACGAGGATGATGTGGCCGCCATCGCCGCCATCGCCGCCGTCGGGGCCGCCGTTCGCGTTGCCTGCCGTGCGCCGAAACGACGCGATTCCGTCGCCGCCGTCGCCGGCCTTGAGCTCGATGATCGCCTCGTCGATGAACTGCATGGCGCTGACCGGGACGAGGAATAGCACGATGCCCCGGAGTGGTCCCACGTGACCATGTGGCTGTCGGTGTGGATGCGGGCGGTGGTAGGTCCTGCCGCGCGACGCGCCGCCGGAATCTGGGTCGGCTCGGCCATCCTCGCAGCGGTGATCTTCGGTCCCACCGGGATGCAGCCGCGCGATCTGACCCGGCTTGCACTCCATGCACCCGCGGTCGGACTCGTGCTCGCGCTGATCTGGTTGCTCGTGTACCTGCCGATCGCGCGCGTGATCGTGCGCGCCGATGGGGCGCGCTACCTCGCCTCGCTTCCGCACGCGCGGCTTCCGCCGATCCTCGTCGGTGCCTGCGCGCTGCTCGTGCTGCAGCTGCCGTGGCTCGCGCTTTGGCTCCTCGGCGATGGCGCGCGCGGTGTGGCGCTCGTCGCTGCGCTAACGATCGTGATGGTGCTGCTCGCGCGCTGGCGGCCTCCGGTGACATCACCGCGCGTTCCGCGCTGGTCCTCCGGCTTCACCGCGCTGCGCGGCGTGCACCTCCGAGCACTGCGCCGCCGCGCGGGCGATGCGCTGATGCGAGGCACGGGGCTCGCGATCCTCGCGGGCGCCACCGCAGGTCTGTTCGTGCGCAACAACCACGTCGACGGCGCCGCCGCCGCGGTGCTCGGCGGCTCGGTGATCGCGATCGTGCTGATCCCGGCGCAGGTCGGCGTGCTGCTCGTGCTCGTCGATTCGCATCGCCAATCCGCGTGGCTCGCCGCCTCGCTCGGTCTGTCGCGCGCGACCTCGGTCGCCTCGCTCGCGTTCGCGATCGCGATCGTGCACCTCGCGGCAACCGTGCTCGCGCTGATCGCCGCAGCGCTCGTGTGTCAGCCGGACCTGGAAACGTTCGCGCTGCTGTCCGGCACGAGCCTCGTCGTCGCGATCGGCTCCGCGCTCGGCGAGACGCGCGCGCTGCTCGGCGCGGAGCACACCGACTCGATCGCGCAGCGGACAGTAAGTGGTGCCGTCCTCGTCGGCGCGGCGTCCGTCTTCTTCCTCGGCACATTCGGTATCGCCGGCGTCCTCGCGGTGCTCGCGGCGGGCGCGCTCGCGCTCGGGACGGTGCGTCCATGACTGTCCAAGAAATGGTGCGGCGATGACGCTGGTTGTCGATCGCGTGACGATCAAGCGCGGTGCGCGCGTGGTGATCGACGAGCGATCGTTCTCCGTGAACGCGGGCGAGATCGTGGGGGTCGTGGGACCGAATGGCTGCGGAAAATCCACGCTGCTCTCTTCCATCGCCGGTGTGCTCGCGCCGCGCGATGGACGGATCACGATCGAGGGCGCGAGCGTGTGGGGCGCGCATGGCGAGCGGACGCGGGCGCGAAGGGCGATCGGCTACGTGCCCGAGGGCGCGGACCCGCCGGGCTTTCTGCGAGCGGCGGAGCTGTGGGCGCTGTGCGCGAGCTCGCGCGGCGCCGAGCCGCCGACGAAGGAGCTGCGCGCGGCGCTGGGCCTCGACGAGCTCGCGGAGCTCGCGCTCGAGCGGATGTCACTCGGGCAGCGGAGGCGAGCGTGTCTGGGTGCGGCGCTGATCGGGCCGCCGAGGTTGCTGGTGCTCGACGAGCCGGATAACGGGCTCGATGTCGCGAGGCTCGCGGCGCTGGTGACGCTCCTGAAAGACCACGCAGCGGCTAGCGGGGCGACGGTTCTGGCGTCGCACGATGCAGCGTGGCTCGACGAGCTCGGTGCCCGGCGCCTCGAGCTGTGAGCTAG
>JACCRC010000477.1 GCA_013813765.1 Deltaproteobacteria bacterium
GGCGGCGCGCCCGGCGCGTAGCGGCCGGGCATCACCTGCAGGTTGGCTGCACCGACGGAGTCGAGCGCGACGCGTTCTTGCGTCGCATCGATCAGGCCCTGGATGCGCAAGAGGCGGACGATTCGCACGGCCTTCTTCGTCAGCTCGGGCGTGCGGACGTTCGGCGCGCGCGTGATCGGGTTCGGCAAGGCGATCGCGAGGCGCACGGCCTCGGCGGGCGTCAGCGACTGCGCGGAGTGCCCGAACCAGTGGCGGGCGGCTGCCTCGGCACCGAACACGCCATCGCCCCACTCGACGACGTTCAGGTAGAGCTCGAGGATGCGAGTCTTGGTCAGGTGGTCCTCGAGCGAGAACGCGATCAGCATCTCGCGCAGCTTGCGGACGAAGCTCTTGCGCGGCGACAGGTAGAGGTTCTTCGCGAGCTGCTGCGTGATCGTGCTGCCGCCGATACCAAGCGTACCGGTGTCGAGGTTTGACTCGAGCGCATGCTCGACTGCGCCCCAGTCGACGCCGTCGTGCCTGTGAAACTTGTCGTCCTCGGCGTAGATGACCGCCGCGCGGAGGTAGCGCGAGATCTTTCCGATCGGGCGCCACTCCCACTCGAGGTTGAACGACTTGCCCGCCTCCGCGGCCTGGGCGCGCCGCAGGTCGATGAACGCGGTTGAACGCGGATTCTGGTCCGCGAGCGGCGCGGTGTTCGGGACCGAGCACCAGAGCGCGAGCGCGCCGATCGCGACGAGGATCGTGCCGGCTTCGACGAGCAGCCGCACCAGCCGCAACCACCGCCGAGGCGGCTTCGTGCTGGCACCTTTCGACACGCGTCGAGCATACGAGATCAGGGTTTTCGCGCCATCGACGACGCTGGGGTATCGTTGGCGACGTGAGAGCTGTCGCGATCGTCAACGGCAGTGCGCGTCGTGCGCGCGGCCGGATCCGCGACAAGCTTTCGCGCGCGCTGCCGAACGGTGTGCGGTTCACCGAGTCGCTCGACCACGCGCGCCTGACGATCCGCGCCGAGATCGCGAGAGGCGTGGATCTGATGATCCTCGGTGGCGGCGACGGGACGGTGGTGATGGGCCTGACGCTGATCGCGGAGGCGTGCCGCGGCATGGGCCGTCCCGAGCCCGCGATCGGGGTGCTGCGCCTCGGCTCGGGCAACGCGATCGCCGACACTGTCGGTGCGAGCGACGATGCACCGCGTGACCTCGCGCGCCTCGCGCAGGGCAGCGGCACGTGGAAGAAGGTGCCGATGCTCGACGTGCTCGGGATGCGCGCGCCGTTCGTCGGCATGGGCGTCGATGCGCAGCTGCTCGAGGATCACGAGGCGATCGGCCGCGTCGTCGATCGCGTGCCCGGCGTGCGACGCGTTGTCGGCGGCGGAATACGCTACGCGCTGTCGGTCGCGCTGCGATCTGTTCCCCGGTTCGCGACCACCGCGCGGCCGAACGTCGTTGTCACGAACCTCGGCTCGCCGGCGATCGTCATGGCGAAAGGAGGCGCGACGGGCGCGCGGATCGCGACGGGACAGGCACTGTGGTCGGGGGCGTGCACGCTCGTCGCCGGCGCGACGATTCCGTTCTTCGGCTTCGGCCTGAAGATGTTTGCGTTCGCGAATTCCGACAGCGCGCGGTTTCACCTGCGCTGTGGCGATGCCGGTCTATTCGAGATCTTGCGCAACACGCCGGCGGCGTTTCGCGGCGAGTACTTCAGCGATCACGTCACCGACTTCCTGTGTGATCGCGTGGCGATCGAGCTGGATCGCGAGACCGCGATCGAAGCAGGTGGCGAATTGCTCGGCCGGCGCACACACGTGGAGCTCGGGCTGACTGCTCCCGTCACGCTGGTGTCGCTGGACAAAGTTCCGTGAGCTTGGAGCAGGCGGATCTCCCCGCGAAACTCCTCGGGAACTTGCGACTAGCGATCACGGATAAATAATCTCTCTCAAATTAAGTTTGACAGATCGAAGTGGCGCTGTTATCCGTATCAACCATCGCAGGGACGCTTCGTCCTCGCGGTCTCAAGGAACCTCAAGTGCGGCTACAAAACCCACATAACCTCAAAGTGACCGGAAGGATTACGACGTCCATGTGGCGTCGAGCCTTTACGGCCACTTGCTTGGTCTCCTCGCCGTATGGCGTGGGAAACCAGGATCAGGGTAGCTGCGCGGGGGGCCCCCACCGCTAGTTTCAGCATGAGCTGCGACTAGTCCGTGAAGGGCCGCCCAGGGGAAGACCTCCCCAGCGGCCCTTCGGCGTTTTCGGGTCGGACCGTACCCGGCGCCAACACACTACTGCTTTTGCGACTCGTACTCTGGAGTTTACTACTCCAGATCTCGAATCGCGATTGGTGCGCCCGCGACGCGGCCGCATCGAGGCCCGAGGTGCGCCCTGTGCGTGCCGACGGCTCCTCTATGACAACTGAAGAGCGATGACGATGAGGTGCCCTGGCAAGGGCGCCTGAAACTCGAGCGCCGCGTTCGCCCTCACGGGAAACGCGGCGCTCACATCCCACTCTTGCGTAGTTGGTCTGCGCGCTCGGCTGAAGCCCGAGAGGTTCTGGTTCGATTCCAGAGGGTGGGACGACGGGTCTGTAGCAAAGCGGATTTTGCAGCGGTTTCTTAAACCGACAGGCGTGGGTTCGAATCCCACCGGGCCCACGAAGGAATCATCGGACGCGCGTTTCGCGCCCACGGTGGTTCGCAACCAAGGTCTCGTCAGAGACCGCCAAGCAGGTGAAGTGTTGCGGTGACACACCGGTGCGCCACACCGGAGTCGGAGGGTTCAACTCCCCCTACCTGCTCGAAACTCGCGTCGACTTCACTTCGGATCGTCCGTACCGACGGGTACGGGCCGCCCAGGCTGTTCGTCTCAGGTTCCTCGGGAACATGACGAGAGCGACGCACCCCTTTCTCTGCGGGCTTGGCCGAACGGTTAGGCAACGGGCTTCCACCCCGCTCACGTCGGTTCGACTCCGATGGTCCGCACGTCTCTTTCTCGACACGCCTCTCTAGCTCAGCAGGAAGTAGCAGCTGTTTCGTAAACAGCCGGTCGTCGGTTCGATTCCGACGGGAGGCCCCCTTTAACCGTCACCACCCGGTGACGAGCCGCGCTGACCGCGTGGCTGACCGCCACCCGGCGGTCGCAGTTCACGTCAAGCCGCCCGCCATCGCGCGGGCCGGAGGAAGCACATGTTCAAGTTCACCAAGTTCTTCTCGACGACCGCCACGCCCCAGCACCAGCCGATCCCCGGAACCAACCAGATCCCGAACTCGGCAGGGGGCTACTCGTGGCAACTCGATGACTGGGCACGGCTTGATCGCTTCCTTGTCCTTGGCAGCGAGGGTGGCACCTACTACATCGGCGAGCGCGAGCTCACGATCGAGAACGCCACCATCGTGCAGCGGTGCTTGACCGCAGATGGACCTCGTACCCTCTCCCGGATCGTTGATATTTCTCACTCGGGACGTGCGCCCAAGAACGATCCGGCGATTTTTTCCCTCGCGATGGCCGCGAAGCTCGGCGACGACGCCACGCGGCGCGCCGCCTACGCAGCCCTACCGAAGGTGTGCCGCACCGGCACCCACCTGATGCACTTCGCGGAGTACGCGCAGGGCTTCGGAGGCTGGGGGCGCGGGATGCGGAAGGCTGTCGGTGCGTGGTTCAACGGCAAGCCTGCCGAGGACCTCGCGTTCCAGCTCGCGAAGTACCAGTCCCGTGACGGCTGGTCGAACCGAGACCTGCTTCGCCTCGCGCACCCGCGCGCGGCGTCGCCCTCGCACGACCGACTGTTCGCGTGGGCGGTGAAGGGTGAGCTGCCGGCAGGCGCGGATTCGGATCCGGCGTGTCAGCTGATCGTCGCGATGACCCAGCTCAAGTCCCTGACGGACGCGAGCTCGATCGCCGCGCTGATCCGCGAGCGCCGCATCCCGCGCGAGTGCATTCCCACCGAGTGGCTGACGAAGGCCGAGGTGTGGGAGGCCCTGCTCGATGCGATGCCGATGACGGCGATGATCCGGAACCTCGCGACGATGACTCGCGTGGGACTGCTCGCGCCGGGTTCGGCTGCGGCGGCGAAGGTTGTTTCGCAGCTGCGCGATCCACACCGCCTCGCGAAGGCGCGGATCCATCCGATCGGTGTGCTCGCAGCGCTCGTGACCTACCAGTCCGGGCGCGGTGTACGCGGTTCGGGAACGTGGATGCCAGTGGCGACGATCGTCGACGCGCTCGACGCCGCGTTCTACGCGACGTTTGGCACGATCGAGCCGTCGGGCAAGCGGACTCTTCTTGCACTCGATGTGTCTGGTTCGATGACTTGTGGATCTGTCTCTGGTCTACCGAACCTGACTCCTCGAGTGGCGAGTGCGGCGATGGCCCTGGTGACGGCAGCGACGGAGCGTGAGCACACGTTCCTCGCGTTCGACACCAAGACCACGGTCATGTCGATCTCGCCGCGTCAGCGGCTCGACGATGTGGTGCGGACGATCGATGCCCTCAACATGGGTGGCACCGATTGTTCGTTGCCGATGAAGTGGGCACTGGATAACCGCGTCGATGTCGACACGTTTTGTGTCTACACCGACAACGAGACCTGGGCAGGTAACGTGCACCCGTCCCAGGCTTTGCGGGCATACCGAGATGCACGGGGAATTCCGGCCAAGCTGGTCGTGGTCGGAATGACGTCGAACGGGTTCAGCATTGCTGACCCGGACGACGCCGGCATGCTCGACGTTGTCGGTTTCGACACGTCGACGCCGCCGGTGATCGCCGACTTCGCGCGCACGTCAGGATCCCACCCGATCCTGTCGTAGCTGAGCGAAGGCGCGGCCCTGCGACCGCTGCCGCCGGGGCAACCCGGCGGTATTTGGGATCGAAGCTGAGCTGGTGCTAGCGGCCGATTGTTAATCGGACGGTGGTTGGTTCAATTCCAACCGATCCCGCGACAGGTTTTTCAACGGGCCGAAAGGCGTCGATTATCCGTAACTATAACGGTCCTAAGGTAGCGATACGCCGGCGACGGCGTTAGCGAAGCAACAGCTCTCTGGAGGAAGCAATTTGCGGTCGAGAGACCACGCTTCGGCCAGAGCTCATTGCGTGCCGACTGCCGTAACCCCGCAAGGGGCGCGGTCCAGGGCGACTGATTCTCAGCGGGGGCAACTCCGCGAAGGAATCATCTTCGACTCCGATCCTTGTCCGTCTTTTTCTCGCGTGGAAGGTGAGCTCGCGGTGGCGCGAGCGCCGGGTGCTAACCGGATGGGCCCGTGAGGGTCGCGGTTCGACTCCGCCGCCTTCCTCGTCTCCTGTCCGTGTCGTACAGCAGCAAGTACTCCGGTCTCTCTAACCGGCTACGCGGGTGCAAGTCCCGCCACGGATACCAACGTGTGACCGCAGCTCGTGCTGGGCACCGTGGCGGCCCATACCCGCCAACGCGAGGGTTCTCCAGTGGCCGCTCCCCTTCGGGTCGCCGGGTTCGCTTCGCGCCCCCGCCGCGCTACGCGCGGTGGCCCTGGAGACGCGCGCGGGGAACGCGCCTTCGGCGCTTCCCGCGGCGTTGCAATTCCCCAGCTGCGAGGAACAGCAATCGATCTGGAAGGCGCACGAACCATCCGACCGCAGCTCGTGCTGGGCACCGTGGCGGCCCATACCCGCCAACGCGAGGGTTCAATTCCCTCAGCTGCGACCGCAGTGCTTCCGGTGAAGCGACGATCGATCGCGCTAGCCGCGCGATGGGTCCGTTCGTATGCGCGAACGAACGCGGGGTTCGACTCCCTCCACTGCGGCCAGATCGATCGAGACAACGAAACGTTCAACGGAAGGTAACGTCGTGACTGGCACGACACCCGCCTCGAAAGCGGTGTGTTCCCCTGACGGGGAATCGGGTTCGATCCCTGTGCCTTCCTCCGTCTCTACGCGTAGCTCTAGCAGCCAGAGCGCGTGACCCGGGCTCACGAGGCCGCTGGTGCAACTCCAGCCGCGTAGACGAAACGATCTGGGTGTAGCTCAGGAGTAAGAGCGCGTGGTCGGGGACCACGAGGCCGCAGGTGCGATTCCTGTCACCCAGACCAGCAACTGCTCTAACGCCACCGTTCCGCGGAACGGGACACGATTTTGCGAAGATCGTCGGCAGAGGTTCAACTCCTCTCGGTGGCACCAACGTTCGGCACACATCCCGCCGCGCGGACCCTACACGCTCCTTCTCTAACCCAGAAAAGAACCTCGTGGTCCACGCACTCGGATGTGATGTCGAGCTGATATGCGTCGCCGTCTGGGACGGTACCGGTTTCCAAGTCCGGCTAAGCAGCGTTCGATTCGCTGGCGGCGTGCTGATTCGCCTGCGTGCTCTCACGAGAGCGCGGGCCGCCGTGCGGTGTGACAGCCGCTGGATCGTATCTGGCCTTGTGGCACGGCAAATTTTCCTGGGTGTGGCTCAGCAGTAGAGCGCTTGGTTCGGGACCAAGAAGTCGCAGGTGCAATCCCTGTCACCCAGACGCATGCAGGCGTAGCTCAAACGGGAGAGCATCAAAAAACGCCTTCAGTCATCCCTTGTCCGTTCGCGGGCCGGCGACCGAGGGTTATCGACTGATAATCGGAAGGATGCTGGTTCGAATCCAGCCGCCTGCATGCAACGCGTTTCTCGCGCGCATCTCGTGTCCGTCTGCACTCGCCTTGCTCGCTCGCCGAGCCGAACGCGTGACGGTTATCCGGTAAGCCGAAAGGCCGTGGTTCAAATCCACCCGGGATGCGTGCGCTCTCCGCCCTTAGCTCAACAGCAGAGCCTCCGGCAGATAACCGGAAGACGATGGTGCGACTCCTTCAGGGCGGACTGTGATCGAGGCCGAAGTCGTCGAGGCACGTGGATGTGGCCCACGGACAAGCGGGTGCGAGTCCCGTCGATCACCCCATGCAGATCAACGGAGGCGTTGACGGTAAAGACCACCGAGATTGCCTGTAAAGCAGTCGCCCTCGAGGACAACTGGGTGCAAGTCCCAGCGCCTTCACGAACGAAACGATATGCGGGGAGGGTGCGAGCTCCCACCGAGGTCTCATACGCCTCGTCACGCCGGTGCGACTCCGGCCTCCGCAACGAAGAGATGCCGCCGTAGACCAACGGCAGAGTCAGTGGTCTGAGAGGCCATGTAGTGCCAGTTCGAATCTGGCCGGCGGCACGGTTGTCATGTTCACGCCGCCGTAGACCAACAGCAGAGTCAGTGGTCTCAGAAGCCATCAAGTGGAGGTGCAACTCCTCCCGGCGGCACCAACCAGTTCGCCCGCATTCTGCGGGCCGGTGAGGCGAAGCGGTCCGGCGCTCGCTCCACGACAAGATCCGGACGGAAAAGGAAGACGCGCCATGATGCACGTCGACACGACTCGGACGCTACTGCTGACCCAGGGCTACGAGCCCATCAAGATCATCTCGTGGCAGCGCGCGATGACGCTCCTGATGCTCGACAAGGTCGACGTCGTGGAGGAGTACAACGCTGAGATTCGCGGCGCGTCGATGATGCTCAACGTGCCGGCTGTTGTCCGTCTGCGCAAGGCGTTCCGCCGCTTCGCGAAGCCGGTCAAGTTCTCGCGCGTGAACATCTACGCGCGTGACGAGTACCGCTGCCAGTACTGCGGAACGAAGTGCTCGATCGCTCAGCTCACGTACGACCACGTGACCCCGCGCTCGCGCGGCGGAAAGACGACGTGGGAGAACATCGTTTCGTGCTGCTACGCGTGCAACGCCCGCAAGGCGAACCGCACGCCGGCAGAGGCGAAGATGAAGCTCCTGTCGACGCCGATCCGTCCGACGTGGATGCCGGCGGTCCAGATCCGTGTGAGCACGAAGTCGGTCCCGGACGCGTGGCGTGACTACGTGTACTGGACGGGCGAGATCGACACGGACGAGGGGACGGAGATCGTGTGAGTGATGACGGCGGTCGTGCTGAACGGCGGCCTCTACCTACGCAACGCTTCGCGTTGCTGCGCGCCCCACCGGAGGTGGGACTTGCTTGCACGGCCGCCGCATCCAGGGGTTTCGAGTTTCAAAACATCGTCGTCGTTCTTTTTGGGGGAGTAGTTCAACTGGCAGAACACAGTGCTCTGAACACTCGAGGTTGATCGTTCGAATCGATCCTCCCCTTCGATCTGGGCGTGTCGTCTAATGGGAAGACACTGCGCTTGCACCGCAGTTATGAGGGTTCGACTCCCTCCACGGTCCACCACGGGCCTGTCGTTCAACAGGAGGATGTTCCCCTCGCACGGGAACGATACGGGTGCGATTCCCGTCAGGTCCACGTTTGCCCTCGGAGTCGTCTGGTGACGACGCCTGATTGTCGATCAGTTAGAGGCGAGTTCGATCCTCGTCGAGGGCGCGACTGAGTTTCTGCACTCGTGGTCGAGTAGCGAGGCACGCGGCTGCAACCCGCGTTCACGTCGGTGCAAGTCCGACCGAGTGCTCCAGAGAATCTCCGGACCAGCTCACCTAGGGGTGGGACCGTTCTTACAAAGCGGCCGTGCAGGGTGCAATCCCCTGGGTCCGGACCAGCGAACCGTTGTTCGCCTCCGCGCGCAGATGCGACTCGGGTCTCCGAAGCCTGATGAGGTGGTGCGACTCCACCCGGCGGCACTCAGTCCATATCGACGTCGACGGAGGGGTCCTTCTTCGCCTTCGGCGGCGGCGGCGGACCCTTGCGCACCTTCTCGAAGGTCTCGCGCAGCTCCTCGATCTCGACGTCGACGGTGAGTCCCTTCAGCGCGTCGGCGGGCAGGAACAGCGCGCCGGCGACATCGCGCAGGTACTCGTCCTCCGAGAAGTCGACCTCCTCATCGGCGTCGTTGACGGCGGCGACGAGGAACAGGATCTTTCGGCGGTCATCATCACTGTCGGAAGCGAACGCGCCGGCGGTCTTCAGCAGGTCGAACTTCTTCGGATCGAAGCTGGCGATCTGCTTCTCGATCTCGGGTGTCAGCTCGCCGCCCATCATATCCTCGAGCATGCCGCGGACCTCCGCGTCCTCGTTGTCCTTGAACTGAGCGTCGGCGTACGCCGCACCGAGCAGGAGGTCACACAGAGGAACGATCCGGTCCGAGAGCGAGGACATGCCCAGAACATACGCCGGTCCCCGTGTTCCGCTACGCTGCAGGGGTGCCATATCGCGAGGCCCCCGGTATCGATTGGAAATCGAACCGTGAACCGGATGTGACATGACACGTCTCGTCCTGCTCGCCGCGCTCGTCCTCGCATGTCGCACGCCGCCGCGCGTGCCGTCGCCAGCGAAGTTGGCGCAGCCCCGGCTCGTGGTGTTGATCGTGGTCGATCAGCTGCCGAGCTGGTTGTTCGAGCGCGATCGCTCGGTGTTTCGCGGCGGCTTTGACCGGTTGCTGCGCGAGGGTGGATACGTGCGGCGGGGCGAGCTCCCGTTTGCGAACACGTTCACCGCGCCGGGCCATGCGACGATCGGCACGGGCGCGGTGCCGAGGACGCACGGCATCCACGGAAATCTGTGGTGGCGGCGCGACCAGCAGCGCGATCGGAGCGCGGAGTGGGATCCCGAGGCTCCGATCCTGCCGATCGTCGACCTCGACAAGCCGCTGCCCGTGGATGTCGGCGCCTCCGCGCGCGCGCTTCGCGTCACGGGGATCGCGGATGCGCTGCGCTCCGCCACGCAGAATCGCGCGCGTACCATCGCGATCGGGCTCAAGCCGCGTGCCGCGTGTTTTCTCGCGGGCCGCCAGCCCGAGCTCGCGGTGTGGTTTGACGCAGCCGCCGGAGGCATGACGACCAGCCGTGCGTACACATCGACGGCGCCGCCGTGGCTCGTCGAGCTGGCGAAGACGAAGCCGCCGAGCCGGTTCATCGGTCAGACCTGGACTCCGCTCGACCCCGTGTACCTCGCGCGGCAAACGCAGATCGCCGACGACGCTCCAGGGGAGGGCGGGTTACACGGGATGGGTGTCGCGTTCCCGCACCTGGTCCACGACTTCGAGGAGCTCCTGCACACCCCGTTCGCCGACGAGCTCGTACTCGACACCGCGACCGCCGCGCTCGATGCGATGCAGCTCGGAACCGACGAGGTGCCCGATCTGCTCGCGATCAGTCTCAACGCGCACGACTACGCCGGGCACAACTGGGGGCCGGACTCGTGGGAGGTGCTCGACCTGACGATGCGGCTCGACACCAGCCTCGGCGCATTCTTCACGCTGCTCGACCGCAAGCTCGGCAAGGATGGCTGGGCCGCGGTCCTGACGAGTGATCACGGAGCGACACACGTCGTCGACCGCTCGCCGGTCACGGGCGCGAAGCGGTTCTCACCGTCGGAGATCGCGAAGGAGGGCGGACCGATGATCGCGAAGGTCAGCTCGAACCAGGCGTACATGACTCCAGCCTGGGCGCAACTCCCGCCCGCGCAGCAGCAGGCCGCGCGCACCGCGGCAGCCAATGCGATCCGCAAGCGGTATCCGGAGATCGACGTGTTTGACACGTCCGACGCGTCCCACTGCAAGGAGCGTTCGCTCGCGGGCGAAGTCTGTCGCGGCCTGGTCGAGGGTCTGTCGGGGGAGCTGTACCTCGCGCCGAAGCGCGGCTTCGTGATCACCGAGTACCCGACCGGCACGCATCACGACGCACCGAACCCGGATAACCAGCACGTGCCGATCCTCGTGCGCGCGCCCGGCCTCGCGCCGCAGATGATCCTTAGCGCGTCGATCCTTCAGGTCGCGCCGACCGTTGCCGCGCTCCTCGGCGTACCTCCGCCGGAGGCGGCTACCGAGAAGCCGCTGTTCGAGATCGAGCCTCGATCGCGAGCGCGGCCTTGAAGAACGGCGAGCTCTCGGCGAGCGTCGCCACGTAGTCGCGCACGTCGTCTCGCGCGCGCTGCGGCAGCTTGCCGAACGGAACCACGTGCTCGTCGGGGACGTAGCGGAACGTGAAGTTCACGCGCCGCGTGCGAAAGCCTGCGATCTTCGGCGGAAGATCGAGGTCGTGCTTGTCGTCGACGCGCTGTACGCGGTGGAGCAGATCATCCTTCCAGTGCGGGCCGCCGAAGATCTGCAGAGATCGATCCTCGAGCCACTGCGTGCGCACGGGCGGAGCATCGCGCGCACCGCGCCGCACGAACTGAAATCGCGCGCGCTCGCCGAGCGACAGCGATGCGACCGGCCCGGGCTCGAAGTCGCGGTGCTCGCCAACGCGCGCCGCATCGATCGTCTTGCCGTCCTGCTCGCGGTCGCCGTAGAAGTTCACGAGGCAAGTGTTGAGGTGCCAGCGCCGCGGAACGAACTGCGCCGGGAAGCCACTACGCACGCGCTTCTCGATGACCGACACGAGACGCCCGAGGACCGGGGGAAACGGCTCGGCTGCGACCGCGACGTCGAACGTACGCCGGGGCGGCTCGTAGTAGCCGAGGCACGCGAACTGCCAGTTGCCGAGCCAGTAGACCGGGCGGAGCAGGGGACGCTGCTGCTTGCCTGGCGGGAGCGGGCGTTTCGTCGAGAACCGCATCTCCCAGAGCGGCCGTAACGTCGCGAGCCAGGTCAGGATCTCGGCGCGCGCGGCGTCGTCGACGAAGCCCGGCTCGTAGACGTACATCCGGTCGATCACGACGGCTCCTTCTAGCACGCAACCGCAGCGGGCCCCGGTCGAAACACTGGCCCATGCCCAGCTGGTTGTTCCGTTCCCAGTGCGCCGCGTGCGCCGTTCCCGCTACCTCGCTGTGCGACCCGTGTGCACGAACCCTCGTCGAGAATGGTCCCGCGTGCCCGCGATGCGCGGAACCGTCGCCTGGCGAGCTGATCTGCCGCCGCTGCGCGATCACGCCATTGCCGCTCGCGCGGATCCTCGCGCCGTGGCAGTTCGGTGGCCAGCTCGCGGTGGCCATCCGACGGCTCAAGTTCGCGCATCGCGCGCACATCGCGCGCGATCTCGCACCGCTGTGGTCTCCGCTCGTCGCAGCGGCCGCCGCCGAGCCCGGCGCGCTCGTCGTGCCCGTCCCACTGCACTGGCGCCGTCGCTTTCGGCGCGGTTATGACCACGCGTGGCTGCTCGCGGTCCACGCGTGCCGCAGCGCCGAGCTCGCCGGGCCGTCCGCGGTGCTGCGTCGCACGCGGCCCGCACCTCCGCAGAGCACGCTGACAGCGGCGGAGCGCCGAGCGAACCTCGAGGGCGCGTTCGCCGTTCGTGATCCGCGCGCGCTCGCCGGCCGGCCGGTCGTGCTCGTCGACGACGTCGTCACCACGGGTGCAACCCTCGCCGCCGCGGCGCGCGCACTGCTCGATGCAGGTGCGGCGACGGTGATCGGCGTCGCGATCGCGCGAGCTACTTCCGTTCCAGGATGATCAGCTCGACGCGGTCGTTGATCAGCGCGGCGTTCTTCTGCTTCGCTGGCACGAGCGGCTTGGAGCCACCGAGGCCCATCACCGACAGCCGGTTCGCTGCGACGCCCCACTGCACGAGCCAGTCCCGCATCGCGGCCGCGCGCTTGTCGGAGCGCTCCTGATCCTTCGCGTCGTCGCCCGTGGGCTGGACGTGCACGACGATCTTCAGCCGCACGATCTCCTGGTGGGCACGCAGCGTGGCACCGATCTGGTTCAGCACGTTCGTGCTCGCCTTCGACACGGTCGTGCCGGTGAACTGCACGGCCTCGATGATCTCGACGCCCGACGGCGTCACGACCACGAGCGCGTCGCCGCGATCCGGGCAGCCATCGTCGTCGGTGATGCCGTTGATCGCCTCCGGCTCGTTCGGGCAGGCGTCCTGGGCGTCGAGCATGCCGTCGGAGTCGTTGTCGGCGTCGGGACACCCGTCGACGTCCTCGTGGCCGTCCTTGTCCTCGGGCTGATCGATGCACTTGTCCTGCGCGTCGTTAATGCCGTCGGCATCGTTGTCCTTCTCGGGACAGCCGTCGTCATCCTGGAAGCCGTCCTTGTCCTCGGCGTCGAGCGGGCACTTGTCCTGCGGATCGAGGAAGCCATCGGCGTCGTTGTCGAAGTCGGGGCAGCCGTCCGTGTCGTCGAACATGTCAGCGTCCTCGGCCTCGTTCACGCAGCGATCGAGGCTGTCGACGACTCCATCCTTGTCCGCGTCGCCATCGACCTTCGGAGGCTTTGGCGGGCTCAAGGGCTGCGGCACGACGGTGCCGGGCATGTACGAGATCGACGCGACTCCGCGCAGATCCGGTGTGCCGGGTCCCGCGATCAGTCCCCTGCCCACGGCGAGGCCGATCGCGACGCGCGGATCCGGCCGATAGTTGATGCCGGCGAGGAGCTCGGCGGGTGCGAGCATCGAGCCCGACGACATCGACGTCGCCTTGCGGCCGCCCGGCATCACATCGCCGAACAGCTCGCCCGCGATCCACAGCTGATCGAGCGCGCGGAACGAGACGCCGAGGCCCCACGCGGCACCGCTGCCTTGCTCGATGTTCGACAGCGTAACTGCCTCGCGCAGGACCGCGCCGAGGTTCGCGGAGATCGAGAGCCGCTTTGTCATCGCCGACGGCGTGTACGTGAGGAGGCCGAGGATGCGGCCGGTAGGCTTGGCGACACCGGCGAACTCCTGGCTCGTCGCGGTGGGCAGCGTCAACGCGAGGGCCGCGCCCGCGTGCAGCACGCCGCTCGCGCTCTCGGAGCGAACGAAGCGCAGCTTCCCGTGGAGCACGAGGTCTCCGCGCGCGGTGCCGCTCGGCGACGCGACGCCGACCATCGTTCCATCTCCGGACTGATTGTAGAGCGGCATCCGCACGCCGGCCTCGAAGCGACCGAGGAACGCGTACGCGATGCCGAGCTCCATCGTCGTGCGCTGCGTGATCGAGCCGTGCTCGCTACCGGCAAACTTCAGGACGAGCGGGTTCGTCGCGTACGACACCGTCGCGGCGGCGGCGAAGTCGCCGTTGTCGCCGACGCTCGCCGGCTGGATCTGGAAGTTGTTGCCGGTCGTCGAGGGCGTGGGGTTGAACAGGGAGAGATCGAGATCGAGGTTCGGCTCCGCGCGGGTCAGCGCGGGCATCGCACACACCGTGAGCGCCGCGGCAATCACGGCAACGCGACGCCGGCGGGCGAGCGCGAGCAGTCCGAGGACCAAGCCAGCGCCGCCGGTTGCACCGCCGCCGCCTGCCGAGCATCCGCCGCCGCCGTCGACCTCGACGAACACGGCCTGGCCCCGGAGGATGACATCCGCCTGCGCGGTCGGATCCTCGTCGAGGAACAGGTGCGCGCGCGTCTCGAACACGCCTTCGGTCGTCGGGGTGAACGTCACCGAGTACGAGACCGACGCTCCCGCGGCGAGGTTCACACCCATCGGCGCCTCCTCGATCACGAAGTTCTCGGGATCGTCGATCGTGATCGCGCGGATCGTGAACCCGTTCGTCTGATCCATGCTCGTGATCGTCAGCTTGTCCTCGATCGTCACCGGGATGCCGATCGCGGTGAGGCCGAACGCGATCTCCGGATCGCCCATCATCACGCTGCGGTCGATCCCGTTGCCGTTGAGCAGCACGATCGCCATCGGCGTCGGACTCGAGTTGTCGTTGTTCATGAACGTGAGCTGACCGACCGGTGCCTTGCCGGCGACCTTCGGCAGGAACCGCACCATGAAGTCGTGGCTGCCGTTCGGCGGGATCGTGACAGGGCTCGTGTCGAGCAGCTGCCAGACATCGTCGTTCGTCAGCATCACCGCGGAGATCGAGAGCGGAGCCTCGCCGGTGTTACGCACCGTCACCGTGCGCACCGGCGCTGCGCTTCCGGGATTGCGGAACGTGTCGGGGAACACCGGCGCCGCATCGAGGGCGATGTGGCGATCGACGCCGCGACCGCGGATCGTGATCATCTGCGACGTCGGTCCGTTGAGGATGCCGGCGATATTGTGGCTGATCACGACCTGCTCGGACTGACCGGGTGCGTGCTCCGTCACCGGTGTGTACGTGACGTTGATGTCGACCTGCCCGCCGACGGGCACCGTCGATGCGCCGGGCAGCGTGAACGTGAACGGACCGTTGATCGGATTCCGCGTGAACCCCGATAGATCGAGCGGCGCCGAGCCGGTGTTCGTGATCGTCACCATGCGCGTCGCTGGCGGACCGTCACGGTCGACGTTGCCGAAGTCGATCAGCAGGCCCGGCGTCGTCGTCAGCATCGCCGTCGTCGACATTCCGGTCATCGTGATCGTCCGCGTCGGATTGAGCAGGAGGTTGCTCGTCACCGTCAGCGAGCCGGAGAGCAGGCCGGTACGGTCGGCGGGATCCGCGACCACGGTGACCACCAGGATCTGTCCCTGCGTCAGCGTCTGCGGGAGGGTCACGGTGCTGCCGCCGGTCGCCGAGCAAGTCGTATTGCGGCGGACTCCGGTGACCTGTAGCTCGTTCGCGACCGTCGGGGCGTTGGGTGTGATCGAGATCGGCGACTGGATCGTCACTGGCGTCTGGTCGGTGTTGACGATGCAGAATGTCCCCGTCGCGGTCGCGTCCCAGCGGAACGTGCCGAAGTCGATCGCGGGCGGGCTCGTCGCCGGGATCGTGGACACGTCGAATCCTGCGGTCAATCCATCGCCCATGAGGTGGACGGTGACCATCACCGTGTTCGTGCCGCCCCAGGTGCCGGTGATCGTGATCGTGGCCGGGCCGCCATCGGTGCCGGCCATCGGCGCGAAGGTCACGCTGACGGTCTGGCTCCCGCCCGCGGCCAGCGTCGTCGGCACCGGCATCGCAGCGTCGATCGAGTACCCGACGTTCGCCGGCGCCAGCACGGCGGAGATACCGGTGACCGGGACATTCCCCGGGTTGCTCAGCGAGAACGAAAGCGTGCGCGTGGTGCCAACCGTGACACCGCCGAAATCGATCGGAGCGCCAGCGGAGGTTGCCGGAGTGCTCGCGAGCGCTCCGGCGTTGCCCGTGCACGTCAGCGTCACGTTGCGCGTGGAGCTCGTGAACGAGTTGGACACGATCCGGAACGTTCCCGTTCGCGGTCCGGACGCGGACGGCGCGCAGCGGATCGTCCACATCGCCGCACCGTTGACCGCGACGCTCTGAGCCGTCGTGGTGCCGGCGGTGACCATGAAGTCGGCGGCGCCGGAGGTGATCGTCGCGCTCGAGATATCGAGCGGCGCGGTGCCGGTGTTCATCGCGGTCAGGGGGAGCGAGCTGTTCGCGCCGACGTTGACGGTCATGAAGTCGAGCGACCCTGCCACCGTGATCTGCGGAGCCACACCCGTGCCGCTGATCAGGACGTTCTTCGTCCGGTCGGCGACGTCGGGATCATTGCTTGTCACGACGATCGTCGTGTCGAACGGGCTCGGCGCGGTCGGATTGAACTGCACCGTCACCATTCGCGACATACCCGCGTCGAGCGTGCAGTTGGTCGTGCAGCTCGCCGAGAACGGGAACGCCGCCGGCGTGCCGCCGCTCGCTGCGACCGAGTACGTCAGCGTCGCGTTGCCGACGTTCGAGATCATGAATGCCATGTTCGCGGAGGTCGTGCCGGCCAGCTGATTCGGGAACGTCAGCGAGAGCGGTGCCACCATGATCTGGGGAGCGCCGGAGGTACACGTCAGCATCGACTCGTCGTCGCCGCCCGGATCGGTATCGCTGGCGAACGTGACGCGCGCCGTCTGCGTACCCGTCGCGCCGGCGGGTGGCTTGCAGCGCACGCCGACCGTGTCCGGCGCGATCAGCGACGTGAACACGCACGAGGTCATGCCCGCGCAACCACCGTCGTCGAGGGTGAACCACGTCGACGTTTGCGTGATGGTCGCGCTCAGGATCCGCAGCGGTCCCTGGGGAGGCGCGCCGACGTTCGTGACGTTGATGTTCCGCGCGGTTCCGGCGCCGCCGGGCATGACGAGGCCGAACGTCACGTCGTCGACCATGATCAGGCCGGTGGTGCCCGTGCCGCTGACATCGATCGAGTACGTCGGATTCTCGAGGTCGTTGGTCACCAGGTCGAGGCTCGCCGTGCGCAGGCCCGGCATCGTGGGATCGAAGGTCACGGTGACGTCGGAGAACTGCCCGGCCGGAATCGTCAACGGTGTCGGGCTGACGGAGAAGTCGGCGGCACCAGACCCGGAGAAGCCCAGTGACGTGATCTCGAGGTCGTTGTTGGCGTCACCGATATTGACGATGCGGATCACCGCCGTGGCCGTGGTGACCGCGGCACCATCGACGCGCACGTCGGGAAACGCCTGCGCGCTGACGGGCTGCGTTTGGATCGCGGGCCCTTCACCATTGCCCGTCATGATCACCATCCCGGTACCGACGAGACCGTTGAACGTCAGCGTGCACGACACCGTGCCGCGGACGGCCGCGGTGAACTTGACGTGCATGTGCACCGGATTGCCGGGCGTCACCGGTTCGGGCAGCACCTCGTCGGTCGTGATCTGAAACTGGTTACAGTCGACACCCGTCTTCGTGATCGAGACGAGATCATCGGGCGGCGTGCTCCTGATCTCGTAGTCACGGGTGATCGACGTTGTCGGGCCCACGCGCGTGGTCAGAGCCACGGTCGCAGGGAAGGTTGTGAACTCGGCAGCCGCTTCGCGCGCGCTGGCCAGAGTCAGGATAAAGATCAGCCAGGCAAGCCAGCTACGCATCATGGTTCCCCGCAAGCTGGCGCAGCGTACAACGGGTGCTCACAAGCCGAAAGCGACCGAAACCACGTGTACGATTCTCCGATGACCGAGACGCCCAGCGGACTTCAGTATGAGGACACCGTCGCCGGTACCGGCGCATCGCCCGCGAAGGGCCAGACCTGCGTGATGCACTACACGGGATGGCTGTGGGTGAACGGCGCCAAGGGCGCGAAGTTCGACAGCTCCGTGGATCGCGGCTCGCCGTTCGAGTTCCCTCTCGGACTGGGTCGGGTCATCAAAGGATGGGACGAGGGCGTGGCCTCGATGAAGGCCGGGGGTAAGCGGACGCTGCTGATCCCGCCCGCGCTAGGCTACGGAGATCGCGGAGCTGGCGGCGCGATCCCACCGGGCGCGACGCTGCTGTTCGAGGTCGAGCTGCTGCGCGTCGCCTGACACGTGCGCAGTGCGGCCGTCGTCGGCGCTTCGAGCCCGCAGCGAACCGCCTCGCGAGTCAGCGTCCTGCACTCGGTGACGTACGGGCGCAGCGCCTGATCCAGCTTCTGTGACTCGGCGTCATTTGGCGCCGGGTTGATCGCGGGCGTGCGCTCGCGAACGGTCAGGTCGACGACATGCGCGACCAGCTGCTCGCATTCCGACTCGGTCGGCGCGGTGACGGGGGCGACCGCCGCGTCGTCAGGGCCGGTCGGTGGCGGCTTCGTCGGCTTTGTCGGCGTGCCCGAACCACCGGAGCACGCGGCGCACAGCAGCAAACAGACGATCCTCACGCGGTAACGATGCACGCGGCATCGATGTTAGCGTGTCTGCATGGCGCTGTGGTTCGCCGCGTTGATGGGCCTGATTCAGGGACTCACCGAGTTCCTGCCCATCTCGTCATCGGCGCACCTTCGGATCGCGCCGGCCATCTTCGGGCAGCCTGATCCGGGTCCCGCCTTCACCGCGGTGATCCAGCTCGGAACGCTGCTCGCGGTCGTCGCGTACTTCGCGAAGGACCTCGCGAGCCTGACGACGGCGATGTTCCGCGAGCCGTCGAGTCCGGACGGGCGACTGCCGCTCCTGCTCGCGGCCGGCACCGTGCCGATCGTGATCGCGGGCCTCGCGATGAAGAAGCACATCGAGGGAGATCTGCGCTCCCTCTACGTGACCGCGGCCGTGCTGATCGGGTTCTCGCTCGTCATGCTGATCATCGATCGGTTCGCGGCGGGCCGTGATCCGACGAAGCCATTCGCGTCGCTCACCCTGACCGACGCGCTGCTCATCGGTCTTGCGCAGACCCTCGCGCTCGTTCCCGGCGTCTCGCGCTCCGGGGCGACGATCTGCATGGCACTCCTGATCGGCATGACCCGGTCCGACGCCGCGAGGTTCTCGTTCCTGCTGTCGATCCCTGCGATCGCCGGGGCGGGGATCTTCGAGATGCGGGATGCGCTCAAGATCCTCGGCCAGGACGCGATCCCCGCGCTAGCCATCGGCACCACCGTCTCGTTCATCACCGGCTACGCGGCGATCGCTTGGCTGATCAAGTGGCTCAGCAGCCACGATCTCATCGTGTTCATCGTCTATCGAATCATCGCGGGCGGCGCGCTCCTCATCGCTCTGCTTTGCCGTTTGTTGTGAAAAGCGGCACGGTTAGCGACGCCGCTATCGAGTCCTGGTAGGCTCGTGTCGTCCGTTTACCGAGGAAAACGATGAGACTTGTCCGTACCTTCTGGGCGCTGCCACTCGTTCTCGTGTGCGCGCTGCTCGGTCTCGCAAGGACCGCCGAAGCTCAATCCGGTTGCCCACCGAAGACCGGCACCAAGTACAAGGTGAAGATCGACTCCGCTCCTCAGGGAGCGACGGTCTACATCGGTGACAAGTCGTGCGGGGCTGTTGGCGCGACGCCGTTCAGCGGCACGCTGGCCGCCGGCTCGTACACGGTGATCCTCGAGTCTCCGGGCTACGAGCTGGGAACACGATCGTTCAGGGTCGCTCGCCTGCGCACGGTGCAAGAGCTGTTCGTGCCGATGGTGAAGAAGGCCGAGCCGCCGAAGATCGACGTGCGCGCGGACGCCGACAAGAATCTATTTGGCGCGCAGCTGTTCCTCGACGGGCAGCCGCAGGGCCAGGTGCCGATGCAGCTCGTGACCACACCGGGCCGCCACCTGCTCGAGATCAAGAAGGACGGCTTCGAGACGCTCTCGCAGTGGATCGACGCGAAGGAGAACCAGGTCCAGACCCTGTCGCCGACGCTGAAGGAGATCGCGAAGCCGAAGTACGGGACGATCATCGTCGACGCCGACGTGCCCGACGCCGAGGTCTCGATCGACGGCAACAAGCACCCCGACAACACGCCCGCGGTCATCAACAACGTGATCGAAGGCGTCCACGTCATCGAGGTGAAGAAGCCGCCGGGGCTGCCGTGGCGCCAGACGGTTCAGGTCACCGCGAACCAGCAGACCAAGGTCCGAGCCGAGCTCGCGGCGCAGATGAGCGGTGGCGTCGGCGTGATCCGCGTGCTGTCGGATGCGCAGGGTGCGCGCGCGCTGATCGACGGCACCGATATGGGCCCCGTTCCCGTGGACATCAAGGACGTGAAGGCCGGCGAGCACATCGTGCAGGTCAAGGCACCCGGGTTCACGACCGGCGAGAAGAAGGTCGTGGTCGCCGCGGGCGGCTCGCAGATCGTGAAGTTCGATCTCAACCCCGAGGCCGCGGGCGATCAGGGCATCATCAAGGTCGTCTCCTCGGTTCCCGACGCGCAGGTGTTCATCGACGGCGCCAGCGTCGGCAAGGTGCCGCAGGAGAAGAAGCTGTCGGCGGGCGAGCACCCGGTCGTGGTGCGCCTCGAGGGCTACAAGCAGTTCGAGCAGAAGGTCCGGATCGAGCCCGGCCAGACGGTGACGGTGCAGGCCGACCTCAAGGGCGTCGGCCGCCTCCGCATCCTGTCGACGCCGGCGAAGGCCGCCGTGCTGATCAACGGCGTGCCGGTGAAGGACAAGGACGGAAACGACCGCACGCCGCTCGACATCGAGGTCGAGACCGGTGAGACGGTCGTGCGAATCGAGTCCGCCGGCTTCCAGCCGTTCGAGCAGACGCTGACGATCGAGGGCGGCAAGACGCAGACGATCTCGCGCGAGCTCGCGACCGCTGGCAAGAGCGACTCCGAGCTGCTCGCGGAGCAGCGCGGCCTGTCGTCGTACGGCGCGCGCACGCTGCCGCGCGGCCGCTCCACGGTGGACTTCAGCGCCGGTTATCCGTACTTCCTCGACGCGCGCATCACCGTCGGTGCCGGCAAGGTCGCCAACAAGTTCGGCTTCGACGCCAACGTCGCGGTCCGTACGATGCTCGCGCGCAGCGAGCTTGGCCTCGGTGGCCGCATGATGGTCGCGGACAACGAGCCGTTCTCGGCGGCGCTGTTCACCGAGCTGTGGTGGGGCTCGAAGCTCCTCGACGACTCGGCGCGCAACGGCGTGACCTGGGACATCGGGCTCGCCGCGTCGCTGACCGCGCTCAGCCACGTCACGATCACCGGCCGCGCACACGTCTCGATGTGGAGTGACCGGCACTGCCCGGATCTCGACAGCACGAAGATGAACGGCTTCGAGACCGGTGACCCGATCCAGGTCTGCGAGGACTACAAGAACGACACGCTGTCGGTGGAAGACAAGGCGCGCGTCGAGTCGCTGACCGGGAACAAGGGGAATGACTTCTTCGGCCGCGACGGCGGCATCCGCCTGCTGCTGTCGGTCGCCGCCGAGATCGCGGTGCAGCAGCGCTGGAATGTGTTCGGTATCCTCGAGGGCGCGCCGTTCCAGGAGGAGCGTCCGCTGTTCACGAACACGTTCTCCGGGCCGATGTTCGACTCGGACTTCATCCTGTATCTGCGGCTCGGAATTTCTTACAAGTTCTGAATTCCGGTTCCCGGTTCCCTATTCCCTATTGTCACAGCGGCACGTTCGCGGCCGTGAAGGGTGACAGTATTTCCGAACGGCTTCGGCGATTCGCCGCGGACGTCGTTCGGTTGTGCCGCGGAATGCCAGACGACATCGCGGCCAAGCACATCACGCGGCAGCTGATCCGAGCCGCCACGGGTGGCGGTTCGAACTACGAGGAGGCGCGAGGCGCCGAGAGTCGGGCGGACTTCATCCACAAGGTGGGAGTCGCGAACAAGGAAGTCCGGGAAGCCCTGTACTGGCTGCGCCTCGCAAAGGAGGCCGAGGTCCGGACCGGAGAGGGCATCGAGCGACTCGTGGACGAAGCCGATCAGCTGGTCGCGATCCTGACGAGCTCGATCCGGACGGCGAAGCTCAACGAGAGTCGATCGGGGGCACGCGAGTCGTACGTCGCCGAACCGGTCCCATTCCGAGGAATAGGGAATAGGGAACCGGGAACCGGAGTGGGGAATTCTCAGCTCGTCACAGGCGCGAACGCGATCACCGAATAGGCGGTCGCGGTCGCGGAGCCCGGGTTGTGATAGCTGTGACGCTGATCGCCGCGGAACGTCACGACGTCGCCCTCGGCCAGCGTGTAGCGCTCGCCGCTGACCACGAGCTCGACGGTGCCGCGCTCGACGGTCAAGTACTCGCGCGTCCCCGGCGTGTGCGGGACGCCGACCATGCGTGCGCCGGCGGGGAGCGTCATGCGCTCGAGGTCGAGGCCGGGCAACGATTCCGGCAGCAACCGACGCACGGTGACCTGACCGCGCTGCCGAACCGGGAGCTCCGCGGCGCGGAGGTGGCGCGCGGGCGGGCGTGGCGCGGCTAGGAGCTCGTCGACGCGGATCTGCAGCGCATTTGCGACCTTGATCAGCACCGTGAGCGTCGGGTTCGCGGCCCCCGACTCGAGGTGCGTCCAGGTTGCGCGGGGGACGCCGGCGGCCTTCGCGATCTGCTGCTGTGACAGGCCGCGCGCCTCGCGAATCGCGCGGATGTTGTCGGCGAGATGGTCGTGCTCTCCGCTCATTCGATGACCTCCTGCCAAGGGATTAGCACAGCCGATGACACGTTGGCAGCGGCGCTCTACGCTCGATTCATGGACACGAACATCAGCATTCAGGGACGAGGGGCGTTGGTCACCGGAGCGAGCCGAGGCCTCGGTCGTGCGCTCGCGGAGCAGCTCGCGGCGAAGGGCGCGCGCGTCGCGCTGGTCGCGCGCGAGGCGGGTCCGCTGCACGACGTTGTCGAGGGCATTCGCGCCCGCGGCGGCGTCGCGCACGCGGTGCTCGGGGACGTCGGCGACAAGGACGCGGTTCACAAGATCGCGGGACAGGCACAGGGGCTCGTGGGCGAGATCGAGATCGCGATCCACAACGCGAGCACCCTCGGTCCGACACCATTGCGCTTGCTCCTCGATACGGAATGCGAGGACCTCGCCGCGGTGCTGGAGACCAACCTGGTCGGTCCGTTCCGGCTGACGAAGATCCTCGCGGGTGCGATGGCATTGCGCGGCAGCGGCGTGCTCGTTCACATCAGCTCGGATGCTGCGGTCGAGCCGTATCCACGGTGGGGCGCGTACGGCGTGTCGAAGGCGGCGCAAGACCACCTGAGTCGCATCCTCGCCGGCGAGCGCGACGGCACCGGCGTGCGGATCCTGGCGATCGATCCGGGCGAGATGGACACCGTGATGCACGCCGCCGCGATTCCCGAGGCAGACCGCGCGACGCTGCAGCGGCCCGCCGATGTCGCGACGCGGATCATCTCGATGCTCGAGAGCGCGGGACGCGCGCCCAGTGGTTCGCGACTCGCAGCGCCACGGTGGGACGTGGGAGCCGCGTCGTGAAGTTTACTCGCAGCGCGCGCCGTCGGGATCGCGAGCCCCGCGGCGAGGTGGCGGGCGGCGGCGGAGCGCAGCTGCGCACCGACGAGGTCTCGCGTCACGCGGTGCGGCTCGTGGTGATCGACGATGACCTGGCGCGCCTGGTTCCGTTCGCGACGCTGCCGCAGCTCTTGCGCGCTGGTGATCTCGTGGTGCTCAACGATGCGGCGACGCTCCCCGGATCGCTCCCGGGCTCGGCGGGCGATGGCGCCGTGTTCGAGCTGCGGCTGTCGGGTCCGGTCGACGGCAACCGGCTCACCGGCGTGCTGCTCGGCCCTGGCGATCACCACACGCGCACCGAGCACCGGGCTGCGCCCCCGATGCTCGCGGTCGGCGAGCGGGTGCGGATCGGCAGCTTCTCCGCGATCGTCACCGCAGCCACGGGCCGCCGCGTCGAGCTGATCGCATCGCTTGCAGGTGACGACCTGTGGCAGGCGATCTACGCGATGGGTGCGCCGGTGCAGTACGCGCACCGAGCGGAGCTATTGCCGCTCTACGCGGTGCAGACCTCGTACGCGGCACGTCCGTGGGCGGCCGAGATGCCGTCGGCAGGCAGGCCACTGACGTGGGACGTGCTGCTCGGGCTTCGCCGCGCCGGCATCGAGCTCGCGACGCTGACCCACGCCGCGGGTCTCTCGTCGACCGGCGACGAGGGCCTCGACCGCGCGCTGCCGTGGCCCGAGCGCTACGAGCTGCCCGCGAAGACGGTCGCCGCGATCGCGTGGGCGAAGGCCAGGGGAGGGCGCGTGATCGCCGTCGGGACCACGGTCGTGCGTGCCCTCGAAGCTGCCGCTCAACCGGATGGCGAGCTGGCCGCGGGCTCGGGCGTCGCGACGTTGCGCCTCGATCCGGCGTACGTGCCCCGGATCACCGACGGCTTGATCTCCGGCCTCCACGCGCCGGGCGAGAGTCACTTCGAGCTGCTCCAGGCGTTTGCTCCCCGTGATCAGCTCGAGCGTGGACTCGTGCTCGCCGCCGCTCAGGGGCTCTCGAGCCACGAGCTCGGCGACGCGTGCCTGATCCTG
>JACCRC010000478.1 GCA_013813765.1 Deltaproteobacteria bacterium
GTACGGATCTCCGAAGGGGGGCCGGTTCTCGGCGCGTCCGTACGCCGTCATGACGGGCGGCGCAGGCCTACGCCCTACAGGCTCCTGACTAGCGCTCGCGCTCGGACTTCGCCTCGGCCTTCACCTCGACGCGGCGAGGCGGAAGCGCACGCGTACGGCCGAGCTCGATCTGCCCGCTCATCACGCCGACGCGGATCGCCATGCGCAAGAGGCTCACGCCCTGCCGCACGAAGAACAAGGTCACCGCACCGTCGGCGCCGTACATCGGATGGCCGGCCGCGAGATACAGGTACGTGAGCGTGACGAGCCCGAACAGCATCCAGCCAAAGCCCGCGTGCACGAGCGTCAGCGGGTGGCGCAGCACGTACGTGAAGCTGCGCATGTACGTCGCGATCACGCCCGGATCGTGCGTGTCGTGGCGCAGCGTCAGCTCGACGCGTGCGTAGTCGGTGACCGTCCACAGCAGGTGGAGCAGCAGCAGCGTCGGGATCAGCGCGAGCGCGAGCGGGCCGATCAGCTCGGTCATCGCCAGCGCGGTCTCCGCACGGTCGCCCACGACCGCCATCCCCTTGCCGAACACGAACAGCACGAGCATCCAGCCTGGCAGCGAGCAGAACGCGAGGCGCGCGTACGCGAGGTAGGTCGCCGCGCCGCTCGCGCCGAAGCAGCGCGCCGTGTCGCCGCGCGTGTCGGGCCGCTGCGCGAGCACGCCGTAGAGCCCGCCGGCGAGGAACCACGACGCGAGCTGCCACACCAGGATCGCGCCGAACACGATGCCGCCCACCGCAAACCATGTCGCGCGGCCGTGGCGGAGGCACCACAGCATCGCGACGAGGTCGCCGTCGACGGCCTCGTCGAAGATCGGCAGCTGCGCGAACACCGTCGACAGCACCATCGAGACCGGCAAGATGATCGCGGCGGCGAGCAGGCTCTGCGCGATGAACACGGCGAGCAGCGTGCCGGTGTAGCGGGACACGCCGCGCCCGCCCGCGGCGAACAGCTCGCCGAGGCTCATGCGCATGCCGGTCCTCGTCGCCATCAGGGTCCCACCAGCTGCATCAGCGTCTGCGTCACGCTCGAGACCCACGCTGCCGCGCGCGTCGAGGCCGCGCCGTCGCCGTCGAGTCGGTAGTGATGCGACACCGGCGAGTCGAGCTGGATCTTGTTATCCGGATCGATCCACACCTCGACGAGCGGGGTCGATCGCTCGACGACGAACCGCTCCCACGCGCCGGTACCCTTGTCGTCCCAGTGCAGCCGCTGGGTGGATCCATCGGCGAACTTCAGCTCGAGATCGACGGGCACGTGCATCGTGCCGGTGTTCGTGACGACGACCTCGCACACGTAGCTGCCGGTGTCGGGCGCCTCGGTCTCGGTGACGAGCTTGCGCGAGGCGCCGCTGCCGAACACGCCGCGTGCCGGATGCGCGCGCCTGCACCATGCGCTGCGGATACCGAGCTTGATCCCGCCAACGCTCTGCCACACCGGGCCGAAGAACCAGGTCAGATCCTCGCCGAGCTTGCTGCCCAGCGACTCGAACAGATCGCGGCCCGTCGGGTGCTTGAACGCCCAGGCTTGCGCGTACGCCTTCATCGCCTCGGCAAACTTCGTTGGCCCGACGTGCTGCTCGAGCGTCGCGAGCGCGCGTGCGGTCGTCACGTACGTCTGCATGCCCCATGTCTTCTCGTCGACGAACGCGTGCGCCGCGGTGGCGATGGGGGAGGGGAGCGACGACGGGTCATCGACGTACCAGCGGCGCAGCGCCGCGACCTCGGCCTGCCAGCCCATCCAGTCGACGCCGCTCGTCCGCGCGCCGTACATCGCGGCCATGACCTTCGCATCGGCCCACTCGTTGACGCCCTCGTCGAGCCACGCCTCGATCGGCTCGTTCGACGCGAGGATGCCCTGGAACCAGTTGTGCCCGACCTCGTGCACGGTCACGTACTCGGGCATGCGCAGCCCGGGACGTGCGAACACGCCGTCACCGCCGGTGGTGACGAGCGTCGGGTACTCCATGCCGGCCGCCGCGCCTGCGTCCATCGGCGGATCGACGATCGTCATGATCGGCCACGGGTACGGCACGAACCACGCGCTGAAGAACTGGATCGCACCGACGGCGGCCTCGAGGTGCCGCTGTGCGAACTCTGCCTGCTCGGGCCGCGCGAGGACACGCACCTCGACGGTGCCGTCCTCGACCTTCGCCTGAGCCGAGATCATGTCCATGTACGGGTCCGCCATCCACACGAAGTCGTGAACGTCCTCCGCGTGATAGACGAGCGTGCGCGTGCCGCCGGGCGTCTCGGTCGCGGTGGTCAGCACGCCGGTCGCCGCGACGACGTACGTGCTCGGCACGGTGAGCGAGACGTCATAGACGCCGAAGTCGGCGAAGAACTCGGTGAACGCGTGGAAGGGCTGGCACTCCCAGCGCTCCGCGCCCGGCGCTCCGATGCGCACGCCGATCTTCGGGAACCACTGACCGACGAGGTGGAACTCGCCCTTGTAGCCGGTGCGCGCGATCACCTCGGGCAGCTGCGCGGTGAACTTCATGTCGAGCTTGATCGTGGCGCCGGGCTCGACGGGTGCGGGCAGCGTCAGCTCGGCGACCGACTCCTCGGTTCCGACCACGAGCTTGCCCGTCAGATCTGCGCCCGCGTAGGTCACCGAGTCGACGTGGATCCAGCCCCAGCCATCCGGCGCGACCTCCTTGATCCGGTTGACGCCCCGCGCGCTGCGCATGAACAGCGTCGATTCGTTCTTGAACGCGTTCAGGTAGAGGTGGAACGGCAGCTTGTCGACCGCGCTCGCACCCCAGTTCGTCCAGGTCAGCGTCTGCGTCGCGGTGATCTGATGCTTGACCACGTCGAGGCGTGCATCGATCTTGTAGTTCGCGATCCGCGGCGAGCGCGCCGCACCACCGCCGCGCAGCGCCGGGCTTCCATCGACCTTCGGCAACGGCCTCACGCGCGCGGTGCCATGGTCTCGGCCGCACGCGACGACGAACGCGAGCGCGACGATGACCACGGCGGAGCGGACCACGCCCGTCTATACCACGCGATCTGATAGGGTCCCGGCATGGACGAGGTCGTCGATCACAAGGCCCGGGTGGCGAAGTTCCTGGAGCGGTTCGGCACGGAGCGCAACCTCGCGCTGCCGCAGCTCTCCGACGACGGTGTCGGCTCGATCCAGCGTGGCTCGGCGGTCGTCACGATTCACGTGCTCTCCGATCGGAACGTGCTCCTGCTGCTAGCGAAGGTCGCGACCCAGCCCACGCTCGACGGCACGAAGGCCGCACGCCTGCTGACCGCATCGTTCGTGGAGACCGGTGACGCGGCGTTCGCGCTGCACCCACAGACCGGCGATCTGTACCTGCGGATCCTGCGCGGGCTCGAGGGCCTCGACTACGAGGAGTTCGAGGACACCGTCCACTCGATCGCACAGACCGCCGACAAGTGGGACGACAAGCTGGCAGCCGAGCTGGCCTGATGCTCGAGCTCGCGTCCGCGGAAGCGACGGTCCTCGCGGGCGCGCGACTGGCGGAGGCGCTCGAGGGCGGCGATGCGATCGCGCTCATCGGCGATCTCGGCGCGGGAAAGACCACGTTCGTCGCGGGCCTCGTCTCCGCGCTCGGCGGCGGCGCGGCGGCGAGCCCGACGTTCTCGCTCGTCAACGAGTACCGGAACGGACGGCTGCGCGTGTGGCACGTCGACCTCTATCGCCTCGAGCGCGAGGCCGAGCTGCCGGAGCTCGGGCTCGACGACATCATCGGCGACCGTCGCGGCGTCGTGTTGATCGAGTGGGCCGACAAGTTCGACGTGATGCCGCCGGATCACCTGCGGATCGAGCTGACGCACGATGGCGACGGCCGCCGGCTCGTCGCCACCGGGACCGGGCCCCGCGGGACCGCGCTCGCACGCGTGCTAGGTTCTGCGTGATGTTCCGGCGCACGCTCGTCCTGGCCGCACTCCTCGTGACCTCGGCCGCGCACGCCGACATGCTGACGTTCGACCCGCAGACCGTCTACAAGGCGCCGCTCGGCGCATCGCCCGGAGACGGTCCCGCGGACGCGCCCGTCACCATCGTCTACTGGAGCGACTTCGCGTGCGGCTACTGCTATCGCGTGCAGCCGACGCTCGACACGTTGAACCGGATGTTCCCCGGGCAGATCCGCTGGGTGCACCGCACGTTTCCGCTCGACGACGACGAGACGGTGGGCGCGGAGGCCTCGCTCGCCGCCGCGGCGCAGGGCCAGTTTCGCCCGATGAGCGACCGCCTGTACGCGCTCGGTGGTCGCGTCGATCGCGCGGCGGTGGAGCTGATCGCGCGCGAGATCGGCCTCGACATGGTGCGGTTCCGCGCGGACCTCGACACCCGCGTCCATCGCAGACAGATCGCCGCCGACAAGGCCGATGCACGCGGGCTCGGCGTCTCGGGCACGCCGACGTTCTTCATCAACGGCCGGCCCGTGCACGGCAGTCAGAACCTCAAGACGTTCGTCGATGTCGTCGATCAGGAGCTCGCGCGTGCGGCCACGACGAGCGGCGGATACGACGCGCTCGTCGCGAGCGGCAAGCTTCAGGCGGATTCGCCGCCGGAAGCCGATCGGAAGGGGTTCGAGCTCGATCCGAACGCGACCTATCGCGTGGGCCTCGGGCTTCCCGGGCACCAGCTCGGACCCGACTCCGCGCCGGTCACGGTGGTCGTGTGGAGCGACTTCCAGTGCACGTTCTGCAATCGCAGCGTGCCGGTGATCGAGAAGCTCCGCGCGAAGTACGGCGACGACGTGCGCATCGTGTTCCGGCACCTCGCCATGAACTTCCACAAGCACGCAGGGCTCGCCGCGGAGGCGGCGATCGCTGCGGCCGACCAGGGCAAGTTCTGGCCGTACCACGATCAGATCTGGGCGCACTTCGGCGCGCTCACTCGCCCGGATCTCGAGAGCTTCGCGCAGGCCGCCGGCCTCGACATGCCGCGGTTCCGTGCCGCGCTGGACGAGCGCCGTTACCGCGATCTGGTCATTCAAGAAGCCGCGACCGCGCTCGCACTCGGCGTCGATGGCACCCCGACCATGTTCGTCAACGGCCAGCCGGTCGTCGGATCGCGCGACTTCGACACGATGGACAAGATCGTCGGCGCGCACCTCTCGCGCGCGAAGCAGGCGATCGCCGCGGGCCTCCCGCCGGGCGATATCTACGCGCTCGTGATGAGCGACGCGCTCGGCACCGAGCGTTCGGATCCGTCGTCGATCCCGGATGCCTCGGTCGCGAAGATCCAGATGCGCTCCGAGGATCGTACGCGCGCTGTTACAGCCGCGTGTCGCCGCCGTGACCGACAACGCGCGATCTCGCTCGCCGCGGGCCTCGCCGCCGAGCCTCGCCGCTGCGCACAGCTCGTGTGCGGAGGCGTCGGGATCGATCTTCCGTAGGTTCGATGCCATGCGGTGACAGCCGCTGACCGCTGTCGCCCCCGCATCTCGGCGTCAGCCCTGTGGAAGCTCCGCGTCAGCGGCGTATCAAATTTCCACGGTCGGGCGCGGCTAGTCACGCGAGATGACACCCGGTGCAACCCAGAGGGGGGGTGGCACTGTCTCTGCAGTCGAGGTCGAAGGTCATGTCGCGAGGAAATACCGTCGTCCCACTGACGCGGCCGCAAAAGCGGCGTCAGGGCCGCTTCGGCGAGTTCGATGTCGCCGTCCCGCTTGCACGAGGTGGCACCGCGGGCGTCTATCTCGGCACGAACACCGAGACCGGCGGCCGCGTGGCGCTCAAGGTCCTCGACCCGCAGTTTGCCGGGTGTGCAGATGTGGTCGAGCGCCTGTATGCGGAGCACGAGCTCGCGTCGCGCACGCGGCATCCGGGCCTGCTCGAGATCCGCGAGGCGCGCGAGACCGCGGATGGCCTCCCGTACCTCGTCATGGAGTACCTCGAGGGCGAGGCGCTCGGCGCCCTCTCGGAGCGCGTGGACCTCGAGCTCGGGATGATCGTCGCGATCACCGCGCAGGTCGCGTCCGCGCTCGCCGCGCTGCACGCGGTCGGCGTGATCCACTGCGACGTCAAGCACGACAACGTGCTGGTGCTCGACGAACAGATCGGCGCGTGGCCGCGCGTCAAGGTGATCGACTTCGGCGTCTCGCGCCTCGTCGATGCTCCGCCCGATCCGCGTGCGACGATCGCCGGTACGCCGTGGTGCATGGCGCCCGAGCAGTGGACCGGCACGCCGTCGACGGCGTCCGACGTCTACGCGCTCGGCTGCCTGCTCTACGAGCTGACCACCGGCGCGCCGCCGTTCGATGGCTCGCTGCCGGAGCTGATGTTCGCGCACATGGAGCAGCGGCCCGCGCGTCCGTCGTGGCTGCGGTTCATGCCGATCCAGCTCGAGCGCGTCATCCTGCGCTCGCTCGCCAAGGATCCCGCCGACCGGCCGACGATGGCCGAGGTCGCGACCGAGCTCGGCGATCTGATGGACGTCTATACGCCGGCCGTCACGAAGTGCGCGTGACGCCAGACAGGCTGATCAGATAGTCGCGGCGCTCGCCGCCCTTCACGAAGTCCTGGATCGTCCGCGCGAGCACGCCGCCGATCACGCCGATCATCGGTAGATGCTCCCCGCCCTCGCAAGTCGCCTGGCCCTCGGTGTCCTCGCGATCCGGCGTGAACCGCTCATCCCACCGCACCATGCCGAACGTGCCGTCGGCCGACAGCGCCGCGTGCACGAGCGGAACGCCCGCCGCGCGCGCGGCCTCCGACAGCGCGAGCCGGCTGTCCGCGTTGTCGAAGCAATCGACCGCGAGGCGCGCATCGGCGAGGAGCTGTGCCGCGTTGTGCGGGCCCAGGCGCACGCCCATCGCCTCGGCCTTCGCGCCGTAAAAGTTCGCGAGCTGCAGCCGCGCGGCCTCCGCCTTGTTCTTCCCGAGCGACTGCTTCACGAACCACTGCGCCGCGAGGTTCTTGCTCTCCACGCGATCGAAGTCGACGAGGCGCAGCTCGGCATCGACGTTGCGCAGGTACTGCACGCACGTCGATCCGAGCGCACCGACGCCGCAGATCACGATCCGCAACAGGAGCCTCCGAACGGCACCTTCGGGCGGAGGTAGATCCGCTGCTCGTCGTTCGGGCCCGTCAGGCGGTCCACGACGAACGACTCGAACGCAGTGTTCGGCAGGTGGGGCACGTGCAGGCCGCGCACGCCGCCCGAGCGCACGACCTCGGCGGCGATCCGGCGGATGTCCGCATCGGTCGCGGCGAAGTCGATCGCGAGCTCGTAGTCGGCCGACTGGCCCTGGTAGGTGATGTTGAGCGTTGCCATGGTCATCTATCCTTTCTCATCCCCGAGGCGAGCCGGAGAAGTCCGGTCCACCAGGGTTCGGGGGAAACTGATTCGATCGGTCCGTCGCCTTCCCGGGCGATCGTGACCTCCGGTGCGACGACGAAGTAGCGGAGCTTGCGACCGAGCGCGTCGTCGAGCGCGGCCATCGTGGATTCATCCTCGGCGGAGAACGCCGACGGACCTACGGGATGCGAGTGCGCGATCGCAGCGAGCACCCGGCGCCGCTCCCAGATCGCCTCCCAGCGCGCGCGAGAGTCGGGCAGGGCGGTCGGGCTGGTCGAGGCGTCGGCCCACAGGATCGTCCCATCCGCGGAGAGCAAGAAGCAGACCTCCCTCAATGGTGCCTCGTGATGTTGAGGGCGTCGTCGTCGATCGCCTCGCGCACGACGGACGGCATCGCATCGAGCGTCAGCACGCGGTGTGCACCGGAGAGGCAGACGCCCGGATCGATCACTTGCAGCGTCTGGGCGTCGACGATCGACATGATGCGCTCCCCGTCGACATGATACGTGACGTCGAGCTGCGCACCTCCCGCGACTCGGCGGCACGAGAGCATTCGCGCACGCGCACTCGCGAGTGCCTCGTCAGCGCGCTGCACCGGATCGCGCGCTCGCTCCACCACGCGGGCCCCGCGCACCGCACCCGCGAGCCGCGCGGCCTGCTCCGCCTCCGCGATCCGCCGCCGGGTCTCCTCGGCCTCGCGGCGGCGCTGCTCGACCAGGGCCTCGAACATCTCCGTCACCACGGCGCGCCCACCGTCGGCGATCGCGATCACGCGGGATGCGAGCTCGCGCGGCGTCACGTCGATCGACAGCTCGCGCGCGGCGGCGATCCCGAGCGCGTAACCGAACGCCGCGCGAAGCGACGGCACCACGCCCTTCACATCGCCGAGCGGGCGGCCGTGCTCGAGCGCCTCGCGCGCGGCGAGCTCCGCGTCGTCCTCGAACTCCGTCGTTTCAAAGAGCACATCGCCCGAGTACCAGCGTCGCGCGGTCACGCGTGACAGTGGCGCGGGCTCGTCATCGGGGGGGAGTGCGATCTTGCCGAGCGTCTTGCCGTCGACGACGACCCAGCCGTCGACCCAGTGTCCGCGCAGGACCGGCAGCGATCCCAGGTCGATGTCGTGCGCCGACGCGGGCTCCGTGGGAACCGCACGCCGGCCATCGATCTGGAAGCGCCACCAGCCCAATGCGGGCTGACCTTCCACCCGGAACGTCCTCGCCTTGGCATCGACCCGCGTGCCACCGAAGTACGGCAGCACGAGGGGCTCCTGCTTCGCGAGGAAGTCCCGGTAGTCCACTAGATCTCCAGCAGCTTCGTCGCCATCACGCGCTCGACGAGACCCGGCGTCGCGACACTCGCCGTGATCGGTGCCTCGAGCAGCGCGCTCAGCACGCGCGGCACGTGGTACGGGTCGTCGAACAGCTCGACCTTGATCTGGCTGTACGGCACTGCGAGCTCGCGCGCGCAATCCGCCACCGTCGAACCGCCCTTGTGACCCGCTAGCATCAGCGCCATCGCCGCGACCTGGTAGCCGAGCGTGCGGAACGTGTTCGCGAGCTGGGCACCCGACTCGCCGGCATCGTCGCCGACGACGATCACGATCAGCTTCGCCTTCGGCTCGACCCGCAGACCGTCGCGGTGCAGAGCCTGCACCGCAGCGCCGTGGATCGTGCCGCCCTCACCCTTCAGCGGAGCGAGCATGTGCTTCACAGCCATGCCCGTTGCCGCCTTCGGCTTCAGGACCTGACCCACCGTGTCGAACGCAGCGATGTGCAGCCGCTCGAGCGGGAAGCCCGCGAGGATCTTCGCGAGTGCCGTCTTGCTCGACTCGATCGCGTTCTGCATCGAACCCGACTTGTCGACCAGGAACATCACCCGCAGATCCGTCTCCGAGGTGGCCTTCTCCACTGCCTTCTTCGCAGCGTTGTCGGCCGACTCGGCGAGCTTCTCCTTTAGCCCCTTGTCACGCACGTTCTTCGCGATGTTCAGACCGCGCTGGTCCGTCGCCGTCTCGATCGACTTCTCCCACTTCGCCCGGATCTCCGGCACCTGAAGCAGGCCGAGCTCCTCGAGCGTCGGCGTCAGCTGGCGCAGGTCGCGATCCGACAGTGTCGGCAGCAGCGCGACCATGATCGCCGGCGTCAGGCCGATGTCAGCCGGCAGCCGGCCGACGGCGTCCTTGTAGCGAAGCTTCTGCGCGACGATCGTCTCGCAGATCTCCGCCTCCGACAGTCCGTCGAACCGATCCGACTTCGTGAGCGTCACGTTGTCGAGGCCGATCTGGCGCCGACCATCCTTCGCCTGCGTCTGCTTCCAGCCGAGGAGTCCGAAGAACAGCGGCGACTGCGGCTTGTAGCCGATCTTCCGCGCGACGTTCTTGATCGTCTGCTTGTAGCCGGCCTTCACCAGCCCGTTCAGCATCGCGTCGTTCGCCTCGCGCAGCTCGAGCCACTTCTCTGCCGCCTTCGACCAGCGTCCCATCGGCGCGCGCTTGCCCGCCGGATCACCGAAGCCCACCGCGCGGTTCAGCGCTGCGATCTCCGGCGTCTCCAGAAGCTCGGCAACGCGGAGCACCGCCTTCGGCGTGAGCATCCGCGCGCTCTTCTTCTGGTACCAGAGGATCATCGCCTCGCCGATCTTGCGGTAGTCGTCGTCGTAGAACGCGACCGTGCCGTCATCGTCGTGGACCGGGATGCCCGCCTGAGCCTGCACGAGCATCAGCGCCGCGCATGCGACCTTGAGGTCGCGCCAGTCGGTCTCGGTGAGCGCGTAGCTCGCGAGGTGCGCCATGAGGTTGGCGTTCAGCTTGTGGATCTCGAGCAGGCGCGAGTACAGCGCGACCGCGGCCGGCACGAACAGGCCCGGCTTCACAGCCTTGCCGCGCGCGTGCTTCGTCTTGCCCTTGGCGGGCATCCACGTGCCGTTGACGTCGAGGCCCGGGCGGTTGTGCCAGAGGTGAGCCGACGAGCCGAGCACCACATCGAGCAGGCGCTCGGCGGGACCCATCTGCGACTCGGGAAGGGGCGTCTTCGTTGCCATGACAGTGCTCCGACGATAGTTGAAAAAAAGGCTCTCGCGCCCGAGTTGCCCAGCCGCGATGCTTTCGCATGTGCTCTAGACATGTGCCTTAAACCGCTCGGCCACGTTCCTCTTTCGAGGGACGACAGGATTCGAACCTGTGGAGTTTTGCGTGTAGGGCTGGACGGTTGGGCGCGAGAAAAAGAAAAAAACTCAGCGCGTCCGAGAGAGCAAGGCTCGAGGGTTTTGGAAGTGGGGTTTGAACCCACTACTTTCAGAGTTGAATCTGACGCTCTACCGAATGAGCTATTCCAGAGTGCGTGTAGGCACTGCTCGGCTGGACGCGCTGAGAACCTGAAAACAAAAAAGCCACCCGGGTGGGGCGGCCTTCTCCGAGGAGAAATGACAGCACCAACCCGTCAGGGCGTGGAGGTGTGAATCCTTGGAGAAGACATCGGAGTGGTCTGCACTATATGGATCACGAGTAAAAGCGCAATATGTTTTCTCGCGGAGTGCCTAACGTCGCGCGACTGCTTCGATGATCCTGACCCGGCCGGCACCCGCGAGCTCGAGGTTCGGCAGCGCTTCGGCGAACTCCCGCGGATCGAGCACGGCCGCATCGAAGCCCGCCTCGGCGAGCGCGTTCTCCGCTTCCTGGTTCGATCCGAAGTGGATGTGGACCTTGCCGCGCACGAATGCGGACAGCAGATACGCGAAGCCGACGATCATCGGTCCGCCGTTGCCCTCCTTCGTGATCAGGTCCGAGTAGTACATCCCGGTCGGGAAACGGCCGAGCGCGGTGGCGAACCGACCCCACATCGTCTGCACCGTCGCGCGATCGAAGTAGTTGACGAGGCCCTCGGTGATGATCGCGGTACCCTTGTCCGGATCGAGCAGGCCGCAGATCGCATCGATCGACGTCGGGCCGTCATCGATCACCGCGTCGACCTCGCGCGTGTAGTGGTGCTCGGTCTCGCCGCCGAGCTCGGCGAGGATGCGGCGCTTGTTCGCGAGCATGCCCGGGAGGTCAGCCTCGACGTACGTGATCTTGTCGCCGTACTCCTTCGCGAACCGCCAGCCGCGCGGCGACAGTCCGCACGCCACCTCGACGATCTGCGAGACCATGCCACCCTCGATCGCGTCGGTCAGCCGCTGATCGATCAAGCGATGCCTCGCGAGGAGCATCCCTTCGAGCGTCGGAAGACGCGCGGCCTTCGCGATCACGTTCGCGCCGCGGAGCGCCTGGTACATCCAGCGTCCCTGTCGGGTCGCGAACGCGTCGTGGGACTGGCCGTGCGCGTACCAGACGTACCCGGTGTAGTGGGCCGTCGGCGAGATCTGCTCGGGGTGTTCGCGCGCCATATGCCTGATTCTACACGGCTTGTCTTCCGAGATTCCGGGGTTACAACGGTAGAGAATCCGGCGCACGTGGTACACTGAACATCAGACCAGTACGGTAGGACCGAGTCATGCGCATCGCCTGTCTCCACGTTCCGCAGTTCGCTCTCCAGTGCCTGACCCGCGTGGATCCGTCTCTGCGCGGAGCCGCCGTGGCCGTGGTCTCCGCGCCGATCGCGAATGTCGCGACCCGCGCCGGCGAGCTCGGTGGGCTCAACATCGGCCAGACCTCCGGGGCGCGAGCGCTCTACGCGCCGGTGGTCCAGGCGTGCTCGCGCGCAGCGTGGGCGCTCGGGATCCGTCTCGGCATGACCGCCACCGCGGCGAACGCGTGTGCACCTGGCCAGCTCCGCGTCGTCAACGCTGACTCGGCGCTCGAGCGCGAGACCGTCCGGGCGCTCGCGGACGGCCTGCTCGGCGTGTCCTCGATCGTCGATGTCGGCGGCCGCGTTGGCGCTGGCGGCGCACACCTCGCCCTGTACTGCGAGGTCCCGAGCAAGACGCGCGGCACGAGCTATGGCGATCGCCTCCTCGAGGTCATGGAGAGCCTCGGGCTCACCGGCCGCATCGGCATCGCGGACGATCGGTTCACCGCTTGGGTCGCTGCCGCGCACGGTGGTCTCTCGAGCGACGAGCAGGGCGTGGTCTCGGTCCCGCGCGGCGGCTCTGCCCCCTTTCTGTCGCCGATGCCCCTCTCACTGCTCGCGATCACGCCCGAGGTGCAGCATATGCTCGAGGCGCTCGGCGTGCGCACGCTCGGCGAGTTCGCGGCGCTGCCCGCTCCGTCGGTGTCACGTCCACTCGAGGCGGACTACCAGGCACTCGCGCGCGGCGACAGCGGCACCGGTCTGCGTCCGTATACGCCCGAGGCCCCGATCCGCGAGGAGGCCGTGCTCTCCGCCACGAGCGGGCGCGCCGCA
>JACCRC010000479.1 GCA_013813765.1 Deltaproteobacteria bacterium
ATGTAGATCCGCTTGTTCGGCGCACCCTCGCGCACGCTGTTCTTGTACGCGGTGACGGTGGTGCCGAGCAGGCCGAGCTTGAGGTGCTTCTCGAGAATGTTCGACCGGCAGCGCGTGCCGCCCGGGAAGAACAGCGAGTGGTAGCCGTGCTCGAGCAACACGGTCGAGTACTCCTTGAGCACGTCCTTGTAGAGCTCGAAGCGCAGCCGGCGATCGACGCGATACGCGCCGAGGTTGCGCATGAAGAACGAGATGAACGGATTCGAGAACAGATTCTTGCCGGCGCCGTAGGTCACCGGTGGGAGGTGCGCGCGCAGCATGCCGAGCCCGATCGCCGGCGAGTCCATGTTCGACGAGTGCGTCGGCGTGACGACGATCGTCCCGCGCTCGGCGCACGCGCGCACGAGGTCGATCTCACCGTCGGCGCTGATCCGCGCGTCGAGGTTGCGCAGCGTGTCCATCCCCTGGCGCACGCTCGTGATCGGGTTGAACACGAAGCCGAGCAGCGAGGGGCCGATCCCGGTCGCGAACTTGTAGACGCGCGGGTCGAAGTTCCCGACAACATCCTCCCCGTAGTAGCGGACGAGCCTGCGCAGCTCGCCGGCCTTCTCCTCCTCGGACATCCCGAGCAGCCGGCGCGACAGGTCCTTCCACTTGTCGGCGGCGCCATTCCCCTTGCCCTCGAGGCGCCGGATCTCGTTGAACGCGACGTCGTTGAGGACGTACTCGAGGGAGTCGTCTCCGCCGGCTTTTCCCTCGAAGACCCGCCTCGCGACGACCCGCCGCTCGACCTCTGACAGCAGCCGCTCGCGGTCGGAGTTGAACCTCTCGAGGCGGTTCTCGGCCTCCCGGACCGGACGGTCACTCGCCATGGCTATTGGTAGATAATCACACCGATCCCGCTTGCGGTGGCGGGTCATGCTATGGTGTTGATCGAAGTAGGCGCTCGCTCCCGTGAGGGACGCGCCGGCTCGCCAGGTGCCGAAGGATCTGATTCCTTCCGCGCCGAGAGGGGCGGAGTAGGTCACCGGATGTCTACGACCAAGCGTCGAACCACGACAAAGAAGACGGAGAAGGCCGTGAAAGCGGAGAAGCCCAAGAAGGCTGCTCCCGCCAAGAAGGCTGCGTCAGCCCTTGGCTCGCGCGCCAAGAAAGCTGCGCCCGCTCCTGCTCCTGCTCCTGCTCCTGCGCCTGCCCCGGCCCCCAAGGCGCCGCCGAAGTCCGCGGCGTATTCACTGGATCGTGCGAGTCCTCCTGAGGCCGCCGGGCTGCCGAAGAAAGTCGGCGCGCTGCTCGGCATCGGCCAGGAAGTCCTCGGCATCAAGTCGTTCCGCCCCGGTCAGGCCGAGGCGTTCGAGCACCTGCTGGGATCCGAGGATCTGCTCGCCGTGATGCCCACCGGCAGCGGCAAGTCGCTGCTCTATCAGTTGACCTCGATGGTCGTGCCGGGCGTGACGGTCGTCGTCAGCCCGCTGATCGCGCTGATCAAGGATCAGCTCGACAAGATGGTGAGCAAGGGCGTGAGCGCGGCGAAGGTCGACTCGACGCTCACCGTGAAGCAACGCCGCGAGGTCGATGCACTCATCAAGGCGCCGGGCGGCAAGCTGCTGTTGACGACGCCCGAGCGCATGGCGGACCCCGAGTTCCGCACGTACCTGCGCGAAGCGTGTGGTGGCATCGGCGTGTCGCGGTTCGTCGTCGACGAAGCGCACTGCGTCTCCCAGTGGGGCCACGACTTCCGCCCCGCGTACCTCTCGCTACGCAAGGCGCTCGAGGATGTCGGCCGCCCGCCGGTGCTCGCCACCACTGCCACCGCACCGCCGCACGTCCGCGACGACATTCTGTTCCAGCTCGGGATCGAGGGCGCGACGATCGTCACCACGACGTTCGACCGCCCGAACCTCCACTACGAGGTGATCGTCTTCTCCGACGACGACGAGAAGATGAAGACGCTGGTCACGCTGCTGAAGAAGCTGCCGCGGCCGGGCATCGTGTACTGCGCGACCGTCAAGAAGGTCGAGGAGCTGTACGAGGCTCTCACGCGACACGGCGTGCCGGTCGGCAAGTACCACGGGCGGATGAACAAGAAGGAACGCGACGAGAGTCAGAACGCGTTCATGGCCTCGTCGGATCTCGTGATGATCGCGACCAACGCGTTCGGTCTCGGCGTCGATAAGTCGAACATCCGCAACGTCCTCCACTATCACGTGCCCGGTTCGCTCGAGGCGTACGCGCAGGAAGCCGGCCGCGGTGGTCGCGATGCGAAGCCCGCGCGCTGCGTGCTGCTGTTCTCGCCCGACGACGTCGCGATCCAGGAGTACTTCCTCTCCGGCACGTATCCCACGAAGCGCCAGGTCCGTCAGGTGTTCTCGGCGCTCGAGGCGTTCACCGATCTGCATCGCCAGGGCGGCCGCCTCGCCGAGGAGAGTCCGCCGAACGTCGCGAACATCGCGCTGTCCTCCGGC
>JACCRC010000499.1 GCA_013813765.1 Deltaproteobacteria bacterium
CCTTGCGAGTCCACCGGTGCCCGCGGCCGTGCGTGCGTTGCAGTTCTTGGCCGTCGAGATCGCGCGTCCGCGCGTGATGCCGTCGGGCGCGCCGGCGTGCGGCAACGTCGCGTCGCGCGCTCCGCGCCCGCAGAGCTGCCGGGAAGGGAGCAAGCCGTGACCGTCACTCCGTTCGAGCTGTCATGGCGAGGCGGCGCCACCGAGGCGCGCCTTCACCGCGTACGTCCCGGCATCGACGAGCTGCCGTGGGGCTCGCTCGATCTGTCGCGTTATCCCCATGCGCACGGGCTCGAGGCGCGCAAGGTCTGGTCGAACGGCGTGTTCACCGAGTACGCGAGCGCGGCCGCGTTCTCCGCGCTCACGACGTCGATGCTCGCGTGCGGCGCGCCCGTCGATCTGGTCGCGATGTGCGCGGACATCGTCGTCGACGAGCTGTTCCACGTCGAGCTGTCGGCGCGGCTGACCATGGAGCTCGGCGGCGCGGTGCCGCTCGGCTTCGATCTCGCGGCGATCGCGCCGGTCACGACGCCGGGCATCCGGCCGCTCATGCGCGCCGCGGAGATCGCGGTGACGACCTCCTGCGTGAGCGAATCGTTGTCGGTACCGGCGATGGCGCGATCGCGCGCGCTCGCGGGCGAGCCGCTCGTCAAGGGCGTGCTCGAGCGGCTGCTCGCCGACGAGGGGCCGCACGCGCGCCTCGGGTTCTGGTTTCTCGACTGGGCGAACGAGCAGCTCACCGACGCCGAGCGCGCACAGCTCGCGCGGCTCGCCGGCGAGACCATCGAGGTCTATGCGCCGCTCTGGCAGGAGGACGTCGCGGAGTGCGGCGGCTGCCCGCTGCCGGCGGGGCTCGGCGGTCACGATGCCGTCGGCCGCGCGGCGCTGCGCAAGGCGGTCGACGTCTCGATCTGCACGCCGCTCGCGCGTTACGGGATCGCGATCGATCGAGCCCGGCTCGCGCAGATCGCCTGATCGCGGCGTGATAAACACGCGGGATGCACGTTCGCTCGGCTGGCGCGCTCGTCGTACTGGCCGCGCTGTGCTCGTGGGCGCTCGCTGGACCCGGTGAAGGCGAGAGCTCGCCGGCGCCGACGTCGGCACCACCGGAGGCGACGACGACTCCCGCGCCGACGAGTGTGGTGTCACCGCCGCCGGATCACGGCGCCGCGCCCGCAGCGAAATTTTCGTGGGAGCCGTTCGGTTACCTGAGGCTGCAGTACCTCGTCGTCCAGAACGATCCGAACGTGCAGTTCGTCGGCCGCGACGATGGCTTCGAGCTACAGAACGCGCGGTTCGGCGTGCGCGGCAAGCTCGGCGACAAGATGCGGTTCGTGATGGCGATCGATGGTGCCGTCGACGAGCGCGCGCAGATCAATACGCCCGAAGGCAAGCTGAAGGTCGGGATGCGCGACGCGTATGTCGACGTCGTGCTCACCGGTCAGGTGTTCGCGCGCGCCGGGTTCTTCGAGACGCTCGTCGATCCGAACCTCGAGGGCGACAACGCTCGCGAGTTCGTCGACAAGCCGATCGAGAGCCGCGGCATGCGCGCGACCGAGGGCTATCAAACCGAGGGGCTCACGCCAGGCCGCTCGCTCGGCGCCGCCGTGCGGATGGAGAGCGAGGGCACGGTGACGGCGCCCGCGTTTGGCTTCGAGCTCGCGGTGCAGAACGGCGCAGACGAGTACGCGTCGAACAACGACAACGATACGCCCGCGGTCTCCGCGAGCGCGCTCGTCAAGCTTCCGAACGACGGCTGGGTCGTGGCATCGGGCCGCTTCAACCGGCGCACGGTCGGCTCTCTGCCGTTCCGCCAGGACGAGGATGATCTGCAGGGCACCTTCGGCGCGCGGTTCGTCGCGGGACCGGTCGCGATCGGTGGGGCGGCGGCGTTCACGCGCACGATGTTCCCGACGACGGGCGGCCCGGCACAGAACGCGTACGGTGCGCACGCGCAGCTCGCGGTGCGGATCGATGGCAAGAACCCGATCGCGATCGGCTACCGGTTCGGCATCCTCGATCCGTCGAGCTTGCTCCTGACGGATCGTGTGATGGAGCACACGGCGGGCGCGGTCATGGCCGTGCCAGCGTATCGGATGCGCGTGCAGCTCCAGGCCACCCACGTCGTCGAGCAAGCCGCGCGCACGCTGTCGAACGATCGCATCCAGCTCGCCGCGGAGGTCTCGCTTTGAGAGCAAAGGCAAGGCCCGGCGAGCCGGGCCGCGCAGCACCGCCGAAGGCGGTGCGAAGGTTGATGGTCCTCGTTGCGCTGGCGATCCTCGCCGCGTGCGAGACGCCGCCGCACTCGCGAGCCTACGTGATCGGCTCGCTCGATGACACGATCGGAGGCCCGCACGCGCTGGGTCGGATCGGCGACTTCCTCCTCGAGAACGATCAGATCCGGCTCGTGATCGCCGACACCGGCGTCACCAACGAGCCGGGCAAGATCTCGACGTACGGCCGCGCGAACACCACGTTCGGCGGCACGATGATCGACGCCGATCTGCGCCGCAACGGTGTGGGCCAGCAGGGCAACGATCAGCTCGCGGAGCTCCTGCCCGGCTTTCTGTTCACGGTGATCAACCCGACGAAGGTCGAGATCACGGCACGCGGTGATGACGGTGGTCCCGCCGAGGTCACGGTCAGCGGCACCGGCGGCGATCTCTTGCAGATGGTGGCGCTGCTGAACACCGGGCTGATGTTCCCATCGACGTTGCAGTTCAAGAACGTCTACCGGTTGTATCCGGGCAAGCGCTACGTCGAGATCGAGACAACGATGACGCACACGGGGCAGGGCGCTCACCCGTTCCCGTACCTCGATCCGACGCAGCTCGATGACCTGCTCGGCCGGAACATCCCGGGCGTCGAGAACATCCAGCTCAGCGTGCCGATGGGCCAGCTGCCCCTGCTCGGCGGCGAGCAGGATCTGTTCGCGCCGGGCGTCGCCGGCTTCAACGTGAAGTACGCGATCGAGGACAGCTACGCGACCGCCGGCGGGTTCCCAGCGTTTCCGGGACTCGCCGTCGACTTCCTCGCGAGCCGCGGCGAAGGCGTGTCGTACGGCCTCACCATCCTCGACGAGCCGAGCAACTACGTGTCGACCTACAAGGCCGGCTATCCCGGTCAGGATCTCACGCCATACTCGATGCTGATCCCGTTCACCTACGCGGGCGTCGCCGGTGTGTTCATGAGCAAGCCGCCGGCGCAGCTCACGATGGGGCAGTCGTTCAGCTTCAAGTCGTACTTCGTGATCGGCAAGGGCGACGTCGCGAGCGTCGCCGACGTGATCTACGAGCTGCGCCAGCAACCGACCGGGTCGTTCGGTGGTCGCGTCGTCGACGAGCGCACCGGTGCGCCGGTCGTGCGCGCGAACGTGTTCATCATGGACGCGAAGCTCCTGCCGGTGAATCAGGTCGAGACCGACGAGGGCGGTGCGTTCAAGGCGACGCTACCGCCGGGGACGTACAGCTATCGCGTGCTCGCCGACGATCGGATCAGCTCGCCGATGCAGTCGGTGACGATCAAGGCGGGTGAGCAAGCGGGCACACACATCGCGATGAAGTCGCCGTCGACGGTCGCGGTCGTGGTGGTCGACGAGCTCGGTCGTCATGCACCGGCGAAGGTGACGCTGGTCTCCACGTTCGACACCGCGAACACCGGCAAGGATCCGCGGACGTTCCTGTTCTCGCTGCCGTTCGGCGAGCGCCGCCGGCCGACCGCGTTCGACGGCCGCAACCTCTACATCGAGGGCGCGTGGTGGACGAAGGACGGCCGCGTCGAGGCGCGCGTTCGCCCGGGCACGTACGACGTCGTGGTGTCGCGCGGTCCCGAGTACGAGGTCACGACGAAGCGGATCGTCGTGAGCGACGGCCAGTTCGCGGCGGAGCAGCTCGTGCTGAAGCGCGCATACACGAGCGACGGCTGGGTCGCCGGCGACTTCCACCTCCACGCCAATCCCTCGACCGACAGCGGCGTGACGATCGAGGCGCGCGTGATCAGCTGCGCGGCGGAAGGGCTCGAGGTCGCGGTCGCGACCGATCACAACTTCATCACCGACTATGCGCCGGCGATCTTTGCGTCGGGATTGGATCCGTGGCTGCTCGGCATCCCCGGCATGGAGCTGACGACGTTCGAGATGGGCCACTTCATCGGTTATCCGCTCAAGGTCGATCCGGGCTCCACGCGCGGCGGCGAGTTCACGTGGGCGAACCAGCCGCCGCAAGCGCTGTTCGATCAACTGCGCGCGCTCGCCGTCGAGCCGAAGACCGGCATCGTCCAGATCGCTCATCCGCGCCAGCAGGTGCTCGGCTACTTCGCGCAGTTCTTCATCGACGCCGCGACCGCGCTGCCCTACACGCCGGCCGGCATCCTCGGCGTGTTCGCGCCGTATGGCGACGAGTTCCAGCCCGACAAGATGAGCTACGACTTCGACGCGATCGAGCTGGTGACGGGCCGCAAGCTCGAGTTCAACCACACGTACAGGGCGCCGAATCCGCTGCCGCCGGGTCCGTTCCCGAATCCGCAGCCGGTGCCCGGCATGCCGGTCGTCAGTCCCGACGGCCGCCCGACGTATCCAGGAACGATCGAGACCTGGTTCACGATGCTCGACCGCGGGCACCGGGCAACCGGCATCGGCGCCTCGGATACGCACGACCTGCTCGGCGACGAGCCGGGCTACGCGCGCACGCTGGTCTACGTCGGCCGCGGCAAGGACCACCCGGGCGGATTCACACGTGATGACGTGCTCGAGGGGGTCCGCGCGCACCGCGCGATCACGACGACCGCGCCGTTCATCGAGCTGACGATCGGCCAGGGGATGATCGGCGACACGATCGTCGCGCAGGGCGGCGTTGTCGACGTGCGCGTGCGCGTGCGAGCGCCGACGTGGGGCGCGGTCGATCACCTCGTGATCTACGCGAACAGCGTGATCGTCGCGGACCAGCGGATTCCGGCGGGGCAGGGCACCGACTACGAGACGATGGTTCGCTTGAACCTCACGCGCGACACGTGGATCGTCGCCGAGGTCGAGGGGCCGACGAACATGTTCCCGGTGTCGACGCCGATCGAGCTGCCCCCGCTCGATGCGACCGTGATCATCAAGGCGCTCTCCGCGGGGCTCGATCTCTCGAGCCTGCCCATCACCGCGACGCTCAAGCCCAACCAGATCCACACGAGCACGCCGTTCGCGATCACGAACCCGATCTGGGTCGACATCGATGGCAATGGCTGGAACGCGCCGAAGGCCGCGCTGCCGCGCGTCGCGCCGCCACCGAAACCGCGCCCCGACGTCCGCGATCAGTTCGAATCGCTCCCGGAGCTGTCGCCATGATCTCCTGCGTGAGAGGTGTCGCGCTGGCTACTGCTGTCGCCATCTGGCTGGCGGGAGGAGCCGCCTGGGCTCACACGTTCCCGGCGGCGCGGCACGTCGTGGTCCAGGTCGAGTCGTGCGAGGTGGTGCTTCTGGTGGGCTATCGGCCGGGTACCGGCGAACCCACGGAGGCGATGCTCGGGCGCGCGGCTACGGCGCCGAAATCACGCGCGCTCGAGGCTCTGAAGGATCTGATGGCGGCGTTTGCGATGGCGCCGCTGACCGTCTCCGTCGACGGGCAGGCCGTGGTGCCCACGAAAGTCCGCGCCAAGATCGGCCTGGAACCAGGCGGCGCGCGGCCGATGGTGGTGCTGCTCGTGACGTACGCGCTGAGCCCTGGAAAGACGCTCGCCGTCGGCACCTCGGATCCGCGCAGCACGCGGATATCCTGGCAGGATCGGGGAAGTCGGCGCGTCGCGATCTCGGAGGCTCCGCAGCAGGGCAAGTGGTACCCCGGCGTGGCATCGATGTTGCTCCCTCTGGTGGCTTCACCGGGAGCCGCCTCATGCGCAAGCACCACCTCGCCCTCGCCGCCGCCGTTCTCTTCGTACCGCTGATCGGTTGCGACAACGAGTACGACCCCGACGCGCCGGCGATCGATCCCACGGCCCCGCGCGTTCGCATCACCTCTCCCGCCCGCGGCACGTTCGCCGGTGACGTCACCTCCGTCGCGGTCAAGGGGATCGCGACCGACGACAGCGGAGTGGTCGCAAGCGTCACCGTCAACGGTCTACCCGCGGCGGTCGAGGCCGACGGCACGTTCCAGGTGACGGTCCCGGTCGAGGCCGGCACGAACTTGCTGCACGCGATCGCGAAGGACGCGCAGAACAACACCGGCAAGGAGACGCGCGCGGTCGTCGCGGGCGCGCTCGAGCCGATCAAGAGCATCGTGCCGCAGGCGATCACCGCCTCGATGACGGCGCAGACGTTCGACGCGCTCGGCCGTGGTGTCACCGGCTTTCTCACCGGCTCGAACCTGACGACGCTCGCGACGCCGTTCAACCCCATGGTCGACTGGGGCACCACGAACAGCCAACCCGACTGCCTCTACGCCCAGGCGAAGGTCACGAAGGTCGCGGTCGGCCCCAACTCGAAGGTCTCGTTCGCGCCGCAGCCCGGTGGCATCTGGCTCAAGGTCGAGCTCGATCGCCCGAGGATCGACAGCCACTTGCAGTGGGCCGTCAGCTGCTTCGACGGCTCGCGCGATGTGGCGATCGGCGCAACGAAGATCACGATCTCCGGAATGATGACCGTCGGGATCAAGGCGTCGGGCGTGTGGGATGTCCATTTCGACAATCCGAACGTCGCGATCACCGGCTTCAACGTGGAGCTAGGCGGCGTGCCGGATCAGATCATCGACGCGCTCAACCTCGACCGCGCGCTCGGTCCGGTGCTCGGCTTCGTCGCCGAGCGGTTCGCGGTGCCGTACGTGAACCAGGCGCTGATGGGCCTCAACGAGACCAAGACGGTCGACGTGCTCGGCAAGAAGATCGACATCAAGATCACGCCGCGCACGATCGACTTCGATGTCGTCGGCGCGACGATCGAGCTCGACAGCGTGCTGCGCGCGCAGGGCGACACGGCGTCGCCGGGCTTCGTCTACGTCACCAACGACCCTCCGGTCATGGACATGAGCCAGGGCTTCCAGCTCGCGGTGGTCGACAACGCGGCGAACCAGCTGCTCGGCAGCATGTGGGCCGCGAAGGGCCTCGAGTACGGGCTCGACCTCAAGAACGGTAGCTACGGCGAGGTGGGTACGCTGTACGACCGCGTCGACCTCAAGGCCGCGGTCCCGCCGTTCATCGACGCGCACCACGGCGCGCTGCGCCTCACGATCGGCGACCTTATCGGGACGTTCAAGCACGGCCCCGCGATCGCGACGATGGTCGCGATCAACGCCGAGGTCGACCTCAAGGTGGTCGCGGGCGCCGGTGGCGAGCTGCGGATCGATGTCGGTAGCCCGAAGATGTACGTCGACGTCCTCGACGAGAACGTAGACGGTGCGAACCAGCTCTCGAACGCGCAGTTCGAGGCGGTCAGCTCGTTCGGCCTGTCGCGGATCGTCGCCTTCGGCTCGGGCGCCCTCGGCACCATCCCGCTGCCGTCGTTCGGCGGCGTGGCGTTCAAGAACGTCAAGATCACTCAGCAGACCGGCCACCTGGTCGTCGCCGGCCAGGTCGAGTAAGTCACAGCGCCTGACTCACCGCGTCGGCGAGACCGATCTGCGGACTTGACCCGTGGGGGCGGGTCGGGGGACACCCGGTTCGAGGGGTCCATGAATAACCGTCGTTTCGACTGGGTCGTCGTGCTCACGGCGCTCGTGATCGCGCTATCGGGGTGTGGTGGTGGTTGCGGTGGCTGCGGGATGACGCCAATTCCAGGCGGCTTCCCGGCAGCGAAGCGCACCCCCAACGCCGGTCAGATCCGCGTGACGCCGACCGCGCTCGCGATGATCAGCGCGGACCCCGCAGCGATCATCGGGCCGCTGGTCGGTAACGCGATGAACGGCGTGATCGACTTCAACATCCCCGGTAGCTGCAGTGGCAACCCCAAGATCTGCTGCGTCAACAACGTGCCGCAGGCGAACTGCGGTCCACTCCAGATCGATCTCGTCAAGCGGCCCACCGATCAGCCCCGCCTCGTGCTGACCCCGGTGCAGGGCGCGAATCGTCTCGACATGACGATCCGCGCGCGCGTGAAGACGAAGATGAACCTCCCGATCGAGTACTCGGGCGTGAACTGCAACGTCGGCATCGACACCACGCGCGGCAGCCAGGCGGATCTCCGGATCGACGCGCAGATCGCGTTCGCGCAGGACACCACCGTGGGCACCACGCGGATCCAGGCGAGCAACGTCACCGTGACGCAGCTCGAGAGCGCGGACGTCTCGCTCTCCGGAGGCTTCCTGTGCTCGATCGGCGGCGCGTTCATCGGCGCGTTCACCGGCACGCTACAGGATCAGATCGCGTCGCAGATCCAGAACACGATCAACGAGGCCGTGTGCAAGGCGTGCGACTCCGGCCAGCTCGCCGAGTGTGGCAGCTCGTTCGCGACCGCGTGCACGAACAAGACCTGCATGGTCGGAAACCAGTGCCTGCAGGAGCTCGGCCTCGCAGGGCGCATGCCCGGCGTCGCGCTGTTCGGTGGATTGTCTCCCGGCACCACCGGCGCGCTCGATATCTACGAGGTGCTCGGCGGCTACGCGAAGTCGGATAACGGCGGCCTCGGCCTCGGCATGCTCGGCGGTATGCAGCCGGGCGGCACCGAGCGCGACAAGTGCGGCCCGCCGGGGACCGAGCCCGCGCTCGTCGCGGTTCCGGAGTCCGCGGTGTTTCAGGGCAACACGATCCCCGGCACGACCACGTCGTTCGATATCGGCATCGGCATCCACAAGCAGCAGCTCGGCCGGTTCGCGTGGGCCGGTTACGACGGCGGCCTGCTGTGCCTGACGATCGGCGGCAGCACGGTCGCGCAGCTGAACACCGACACGCTCGGGCTGCTGTCGCGTTCGCTCGGCGATCTCGTCGAGGGGAACTCGCCGATGGCCGTGGGCCTGCGGCCGCAGAGCCCGCCAGAGATCGTGCTCGGCAAGAACACGTTCAAGGACGACGGCTCCGGCAACCAGGTGCTCGATCAGCCGCTGCTCGACCTCACGTTCAAGGCGATGGAGATCGACTTCTTCGCATCGATCGATGACCAGTACGTCCGCGTGTTCACCGTCGTCAGCGACGTCCGTCTGCCGATCGGCCTCCAGGTCATGGGGATGGGTCAGATCACGCCGGTGATCGGCGCGATCGACAACGCGTTCACGAACCTCAGCGTGAAGAACTCCGAGGCGGTGACGGAGTCGCCGCAGCAGCTCGCGCAGCTGTTCCCGACGCTCTTGAACCTGGTGCTACCGCAGCTCTCTGGCGGTCTGTCGCCGATCTCGCTTCCGGAGATCGGCGGGCTCAACCTCTCGGTCGTGTCGATCACGTCGGTCGACAACGACAGCTTCCTCGCGATCTTCGCGAACCTCGTCACCGCCGCGCCGCTCGTCGCGCCGGTCGACACGTTCGTCAACGTCACCGGCCAGACCGAGGCTGCGAAGGACATCGCGAAGCGCCCGGCCCGCTGGAGCAGCTCGCGTGCGCCGAGCGTTTCGCTCGACTTCGGCAACGCGCCGAACCGCGAGTACGCGTATCGGATCAACGGCCTCACCTGGAGCGCGTGGTCGACGAACGCGAATCCGACCATCTCGTCGCAGATGTTCTTCCTCGGTGGCGAGCACCGGATCGAGGTCCTCTCGCGCGAGATCGGAAAGCCGGAGACCATCTCGACGTTCCCCGCGATGGTGAAAGTCGCGTTCGGTGATCCGGACGGCCGCGTCTCCGCGAAGGCGCCGTTCCACGGTCAGCCCGGCGCCGCCGGCTGTGCATGTGATTCGTCGGGCTCCGGTGCGCTCGCCGCGGCGCCGTTCGCGCTCGTCATCCTCATGCTGCTCCTCCCGATCCGTCGGATCGTCCGTCGCGCTCGCCGGCTCGGCGGCGTGATCTGGCTCGCAGCCATGGCGTGCCTCCCCGGCTGCAGCTGCGGCTCGGACAACGCGTGTGGCGATGTCGAGTGTCTCGAGGGCGAGCTGCCGAACGGCGGCCTCGGCCGGTTCAACAGCATCGCCGCCGACGACAAGCGCGTGCTTGTCGCGACCTATGACACCGGGCTCGGTGACCTCGTCGTCGTCGACGGTACGGATCCCGCCAAGCCGAAGTACCACGTCGTCGACGGCGTGCCGGCGGACTTCGTTCCGACGTACGACCCCGACTCGTATCGCGGTGGCATCGAGGACGGTGGTCCCGACGTCGGCGCCTGGACCGCGATCGCGATCGCCCACGGCAAGGGCATGGTCGCGTATCAGGATCGCGAGGCGAAGGCGCTCAAGTTCGCGCGCGAGCGGAGCGAGGGCGCATGGGAGACCTACACGCTCGACTCACCCGACTCGACCGAGGATATCGGCTCGCACACGGCGATCACGGTCGATGGTTCGGGCCGCGTCGCGGTCGCCTACCTCGCCATCGGCAACGATGACGGCATGGGGCACCGCACCACCGAGCTGCGCCTGGTGCGCGCGACGGTGAACGAGCCAGGGCTCAGCGACTGGTCGGCGGTGCAGACGATCGCGACCGGCATCGGAACCTGCGCGGGCGCGTGTGGCAGCGGGATGGCGTGCCTCGCCGGGGCCAACCCGGGTGATCCCGAGACGTGCACGGCGACCACCTCGGACTGCACCGCGCAGTGCGCCACCGGCGATGTCTGCATCATGGGCAGCTGCACCGAGGAGATCGGGAAGCCCGCGACGGCCACGCTCGCGAGCGGCACCGGCATCCACGTCAACCTCAACACGATGCCCGACGGACGCCTCGCGGCCGTGTACTACGACCGCACGAAGCGCGCGCTCGTGGTCGCGCTCGAGAGCGCTGCGGGCTCGAACACGTTCACCGAGACGACGCTCGACAGCGTGACGCCCGGTGATCGCGGCATGTGGGCGACCTCGGTCGTCGATGGCTCCGGCACGATCCACATCGCGTACCAGGACGCGCTCGGCGATCAGCTCGTGTACACGTCGTACAACGGTGCGGTCGCGACGCCCGAGATCGTCGACGACGGCATCCGCGCCGGCGATCGGCCGCACATCGTGGGTGCGGGCGCTTCGATCTACCTCTCGAATGGCGCGCCGACGATCGCGTATCAGGATGGACTGAAGGCCGACATCTACGTCGCAACGAAGTCCGGTGCGACGTGGACGAAGAACGCCACCGTGCAGGGCGCACCGCTGGATGGCTTCGCGATCGCTGCGACCACCGGCCCGGGAGGCTCGCCGATCGCAGCGTGGGGACAGATCGATCCTTCGGCTGACCCGATCCGTCTGCTCGTGATCCGGGCGCCCTGAGCGTCTAGGGGCAGGCGGTCCGCGCGCCGCGGTACGCGAAGCACGCGAGGCGCTGGTACTCGCCGTCGCCGCGGAGCACGGCGATCGAGACCGGCTCGCCGTCGGCGGCGTTCCCGTACGCGGGCTCGAACACCGCGTCGAACGCGGCCCAGCCGTTGCCGGTCTGGCCCGGCCGGTCGTTCATCACCGTGGTCTCGGCGATCACGATATTGCGCGACTCGGAGAGCAGCGCGAGGTGCGCGTGGCCTTCGAACATGCCGACGATGCCGCTCGCACCGAGCGAGCCGTTCGTGCCGTAGACGAGCGCGTCCGTGCGCACGAGTGCGCCGGAACTGGGCGCGTACCGCGCGGAGACGCCGGAGTCGAGCACCTTGCCCTGTCCATCGCGGACACGGAGCTGGAGGTCGTCACCGGCGGTGACGCCGGGAGGCACGATGATGTTCACCTGGTTGCCCGAGGCCTGTGACGTCGCGACCTTGCGCAGCTGCGACGGAACAGCCGGCGGTGATGCCCACAGCTCGAGCTCCACGTCGAACGTGCGATCGGCGAGTGCGTTGCCGAGGACGGCGCTCACGATGCCGCCGCCACCGACGAGCCCGCCATCCTTCGGATCGGCGAGCACGTCAGTCATCTCGGGATCCGCGCTCGAGTGCGCGGCGATGCTGAACGCGGTCGCGCGCGCGAGGTCGAATGCTCCGACGACGAGCAGGTGCTCGCCGCTGGTGGTGATCTCGAGCGACATCTCGATGTTGCCGCGCGGCTGCGAGTATCCAGCAGCCGCGATCACGGCGCGGCTTCCGGCGCGGAGCGGCCCGAGCACGGCGACCCGCACGTCGTCGCCGCTGTTGGCGAGTGCCACGACATCGAGCGGCAGCGGTGCTGCCGCCGAGCCGGCGAGCCAGATGGGGAACACGCGCCGGCCATTGGCGGCGGCAACTCCACCGCTGCGCGCGTTTACGTGGAGGGTGGGCGCGACGTCCCACGCGCGGGCGGGCGCGGTCGTCTCGATCCCGGCGAGCACGAGCTCTGGATCCACGGGCTCGGTGGTGGTCGAACCAGACGAGGAGAGGCAGGCGGGGAGGGTGAGGGCGAGAAGTCCGAAGGCTAGGCGAGACATGAGGATATGCGCGTCGCCATGTGCACGCGCGATACCGATCCTCGACGGCGAAAAACGCGATCCAACTCAGGATCTCTGCGCATCTCGTGCACGAGTTGGCGTGCGTCCGTGGCGCAATGCGCGCGCGAGCCGACTTAAGCGGCTGATCGAGCTGCCGCAAACAGCCGTTTGCAACGTGCTCTAGCGACCCGGCGGCGTATTGCCGGAGTAGGAGAGGACGAGCTTTCCGCTGGCCGGCGTCGCGTCGACGATGCTCTCGACCGCGAACGCTTTCGCGCGGATCGCGTCGTAACCGCCGGTCGTCTTCACCAGGCCCGCGGTGCCCGCCATCTGGTCGGCCGACGTCGGGTTGTAGAGCGCATCGGGAAGCTGAGGCATCCGCAACGACGTGCCCGCGTGCGGCGCGATGATGAGACGCGTGTACTCGGCGTCGAGTCCCGGCGTGCCGCCCATCGCGGCACCGCGGGTGACGTTCAGCGTGACGAACACGGCGTCCGCCGTGCCGGTGCCGGCCTGCACCCACGACACGCCGGTCGGCGCGTACGTCGGGTTGCCCATGATGTACGGGATGAGGTTCGCGCTCGCGTCGATCAGCGCGGGCGAGGCGGAGTACGTGTCGCGGGCGACGACGAGCTGTGTACCCATCCCCTGCGTCGCGATCCGCGCGACGACGAGCTGCTCGACGCCGGTCAGGTTCGGCAGATCGACCGTCGCCGGCTGTTCATCGATGCGCTTCTCGCCCGAGCGGTACAGCGTGTAGCTCCCGGTGACGACGCGCTCCTCGGCGTTGACCGTGGTGTTGGGTGGCACATTCGTCGCCGACAGCGTGGCCGCGAGGTTGCCCGCCAAGGTGCCGGTCGAGAGATCGATGTTCTCCGCGTACGCTGCCTCCTGGAAGAACGACGACTGCTGATCATCGGTCACGAGGAAGCCCACCATCGGCGGGCAATCGGTCACCGTGATCGCGATGTTCGGCGCAGTGCCCTGACCAGAGCCGCACGGCGTGACGACCTTGACCGTACCCTGCGCGTCCACGGGCACCGTCACGACGATCGCACCCGGTGCCCGCGTGCTCGTCGCATCTCCGAGCGTCAATAGATCGCCGTTCTTCACGCCGACGTACGTGTAGATCTCCGGCGCGCGCTGACCTTCCGGCGGCGGCGGAGTGATGATCGGGAACGAGCGAATCACCGTGACGCTGCCCGCGGCCATCTCGGCCTTCGCGATGCCCATCGCATCGGTGAGCGTGTCGGCGATGACCGTGTCGTCCGCAGCCTGGAAGATGACGCGTACGCTCGCCTGCGGCGAGTAACCGTCGCGCACCTGCACGCGAACGTCGGTGCGCGGCGGCTCGGTGGTGCCGCCACCCTCCTCGTCATCGATCGAACCGGTGCATGCCGACGTTGCGAGGAGGAGACCGACGATGAAGTGCCGCATGACCGATCGTTTTCCACGATCGGTGCCAGCGACGTTCACGCACTTACGTCGGATCGCCGGAATTCTTGGGGGCGCTCACCCACAAGATCGCCGAAATGCTGGAGGGCGCACACCCACCCGAGATGTAGGTCAGCGACGGTTCAGCCGCCGCGCGACATCCGCATCGATCCCGACGAGCCGCTCGATCAACAGGTCCGAACGCGAGCTCGAACCTTCGGCACGATCGTCGTTTCGAGTCCGGTGATGGCACTTCGTGCCGGAGCTTTCCCTCATGCGGGACTTCTGATCACGCGTTCTTCACGCGGCAGCGACGTGACATCGACGCGACGCGATCCATCTTGAAGCTCATGCAGTACCCGGGTCCGCGAGGTCCTTGTAGGAGATTCCGGGTCGCTCACGCCCCTTCGCCGGGTGACCCCTCGTGCTAGGAATGTCGGTCCCCGAATGCGACTCGCCCATTGCTCTGACCTTCACCTGCTGTCGCATGACGGCGCTCGCTGGCTGGAGCTGGCGAACAAGCGATGGATCGGGGCGATGAACCTCCTCTCCAGCCGCAGCCGCCACTATCACGTGGCCGCGTTCGAGACGATGGTCGAGGACATGAACGCGCTCGGCATCGAGCACGTGCTGTGCACCGGCGATGTCACGAACCTCGCGCTGCGCCGCGAGTTCGAGTTCGCGCGCGGCAAGTTCGACAAGCTCTCCAACGGTCCGCTCGACGTCACCGTGATCCCCGGCAACCACGACGCGTACGTCGCCGAGGGCGTGCCGCTGTTCTCGGAGATGTTCGGCGACTTCGCCACGCCGGATCCCGGCTGGGAGTGGAGCGACGATCATCGACACGACGCCGACGACATCCTCCACTGGCCGATCGTCCGCGTTCGCGGCGACGTCGCGCTGATCGGGCTCTCGACGAGCCGCGCGACGCCGTGGTTCACCGCGTACGGCAAGGTCGGTCACGGCCAGCTCGCGCGCCTGGGCAAGGTGCTCTCGGATCCGCGACTCGCCGGCAAGGTCCGCGTCATCGCGGTCCACCACCCTCCCGCGGGTAAGCGCGCGACCAGCCGCATCCGCGGCCTGCGCGACCACAAGGAGTTCGCGCACGTGATCGCGCAGCACGGCGCCGAGCTGATCGTTCACGGCCACGAGCACGTCGATCTCGTCGAGTCACTCGCGGGTCCCGACGGCAAGCACGTCCCCGTACGCGGCATCGCGTCGGGCACCTACTTCCACAACAAGCCGGAGCGCATCGCTCGCTATCGGATCTACGAGATCGATGGCGGCCAGATCCGCAGCGACCACGTCAGGGTGTGGGACCGGGAGCGTGGGGTGTTCGACGTGCAGCAGCAATCTAACCCTGGAACTTGACGTGAGTTTGTCCCCGCGATACCCCCGCCCACCGGAAGGTAGAGACGACATGGCTGATGCCCTGCCCGACGCCGCCGCGATCGAAGCCGACGACCTCAAGTACGTGATGCGTCCATGGACTCACCCCAAGGGTGAGCCCGTGATCATCGCGAAGGCGAAGGGTTGCACCGTCACCGATGTGAACGGCAAGGAGTACCTGGACCTCACGGCCGGCTACTTCGTGAACAACGCCGGCCACTGTCACCCGAAGATCGCCGAGGCCGCGAGCAAGCAGGTCCACGAGGTCCTCCAGGTCTCCGGCAAGCACGGCTCCGTGCCGATGGTGAAGCTCGCGAAGAAGCTGATCCAGCTGGCACCGAAGTCGGTCGCGAAGGCGTTCTTCTCGACCGGCGGCTCCGAGGCGAACGAGTTCGCGCTCAAGATGGCTCGCCAGTACACGAAGAAGTCCGACATCGCGTACCTCGAGAACGGCTATCACGGCCTGACGCTCGGCTCGCTCGAGGTCACCGCGAGCGAGAAGTACCGCGAGTCCGCGGGCAAGCCACTCGGCACCGACAACTACGCCATTCCCACCGCGTACTGCTATCGCTGCAAGTACGGCCCGCACACCACGTGCACTGCCCAGTGCCTCGACTCGCTCCCCGGCAAGCTCGACGCACGCCCGAAGACCGCGGCGATCATCGCCGAGATCGTGCAGGCGGTCGGTGGCCTCGCGCCGCCGCAGCAGTGGTGGGACCGCGTCGACAAGGAGCGCAAGCAGCGCGGCATCCTCCTCATCGCCGACGAGATCCAGACCGGTCTCGGGCGCACCGGCAAGATGTTCGCCGTCGAGCATTACGGCCTCGAGCCGGAGATCATGACCGGCGGCAAGGGCCTCTGCGGCGGCGTCGGATCGCTCGGCCTGTCGGCCGCGAACGACGAGATCTCGAAGGCATTCTTCGGCGGCACCACGCCCACCAACGGCGGCAACGCCGTATCGTGTGCGGGCGGCCTCGCGATGCTCGAGATCATCAGCGAGGAGAAGCTGATCGAGAACGCCGCGAAGATGGGCCGCTACTTCACCGAGGCCGCGTGGGATCTGAAGGATCCGTGGATCGGCGACGTCCGGTTCACCGGTCTCCTCGGCGGCATCGAGCTCGTGAAGAACCGCGAGTCGAAGGAGATCCTCGGCAAGACGGAGATGGCGGCGATCAAGGACGCGCTCCACGACGCCGGCATGCTGATCACGATCTCGGGTCTCCACGGCAACGTGCTGCGGCTCCAGCCGCCGCTGGTCGTGACCTCCGCGCAGATCGACCAGTTCCTCGCGGCCCTGCGCAAGGTACTGAATTCCGTCAGGGGATCGGGATAAGGTCTCCCCGAATGGCAAACCTGTTCGCCTTCCGCAAGACCGCCGATAAGGTCCTGCACCCGATCGTGTCGGGCCTCTCGGCGCTGCCGATCCACGCGAACGCGTGGACGCTGATCGGCGCGGCGATCGGTCTGGTCGGCGGAGTGGTGCTGTTCTACGGCATGTGGTGGCTCGGCTTCGGCCTGTTGCTCGGCCGCGGCCTGATCGATCACATCGATGGGTACAAGGCCCGCACGTTCAACCAGCGCTCGACGTTCGGCGCGGTGATGGACGATGTCTGCGATCGGTGGGTGCTCGGCGTCATGTACGCCGGCGGCTGCCTGAACCTCAGCTACGACTATCCGCACATCCTGATCGTCCTCGGCTTCGGCATCACCGGCGCGCTCACGAACGTGATCATCAAGCTCTCGATCTACGCCGAGTCGCAGCAGGACATCTGGCGCAAGCAGGGCAAGATCGGCCACCCGGTCGACGTCGTCGGGCTGTTCGGCTCCGCCGAGTTCATCATCTACTACGGCACCGGCATCTTCTTCACGGCGCTCCTCGACGATCCGCGCCCGCTGCTCGCCGGCTGCTGGGCCGTCGCGATCATGAGCCACGTGTCACTCCTGCAGCGCGTTCGGTTCGCGTGGAAGCGCTACCGGTTCGTGGACCCCGGCCTCGCGGCCGACGAGAAGACCGAAGCCGAGGCAAGCTAGACAGTGGTCTCGACGGCGGCACCAGGGCCCTCCTCCTCGGAGGAGCAAGCACCTGCTCGCGTGGTCTCGCCGTACAACCCGGCGAACGCCGTCACAGCCTCGCGCTTTCTCTGCCTGCCGCCGTTCGTGTGGGCGGTGGACAACGGCTACCACCAGTGGGCGACGCTGTTCGTGGTGATCTGCGGCCTCCTCGACAAGGTCGATGGTCTCGTCGCGAAGATCTTCAACTGCCGCAGCGTGTTCGGCGAGCTGTTCGACGCGATCACCGACGGCATCTGCTACGGCTTCTGCCTGATCATCCTGGCCGCCTATGGCTGGGCGCCGGTGATCCCCGTGATCGCCGTGATCTCGCTTGGCCTCACGAACAGTGGACTGCGCGCGATCTACTCCAAGCGTGTCGGTCGGCCCGTCAACTACAAGTCGTACGCGATGGAGCGGATCGTCGCGTACACCGCATATCTGTTGGGCTTCGCCACCGGTGAGTTCGAGGTCGCGTTCTACTTCTGGATGTTCGTCCCGCTCATGGTCATCGTCGTCCTCCACGACACCAAGCGCATGCTCATCGACGCCGTCCCCGGGAGCACCGCGTGAACGATCAGCTCGTCTCACATACCGTCTTCGTCTGGTTCCTGACCCTGTTCACCGGGATCGTGGCGTTCACGTGGTTTGTCTACGACGCGATCAAGCTCCTGCGGCTCCGCAAGGAGGACGGGCGGGACCCGGTCGTGCACGACAAGCGCTTCGGATATGGGATCGGCGTCGTGATCGGCGCAGTCGGTGTCCTCGGTGTGCTGAAATACCACCTCGCGTGACGCGTTCAGCGTCGCGGTCCGAGATCCGTGATGCCGAGCTGCTGTCCGTGACTCAAGATTGCAACTCCACCCATCCCGCGCTCGGTGACGAGCTGCTCGAGGCGATGGCGTGGCGCGTGCGGGCTGCCGAACCGGAAGTTCAGCGTGCCCCAGTGGATCGGCACCATCGCCTTCGCGCCGAGGCGCTCGAAGATGTCGATGGCGCAGTCGGGATCGATGTGAACGCCGCGGTCGAGCAGGTGACGGCGGCTCTGGTACCAGCGCAGGGGCATCATCCCGCCGATCGGCAAGAGCGTGACGTCGATGTCGTGATGCTTCCCGATGTCGTTGAAGACGGCGTGATCGGAGAAGTCGACATCGCCCGCGTGGTGGACCGCGGTACCGGCGCCCTCGACGACGTAGCCGAGCACGCACGGCGAGTCGCCCTTGCGCCAGCGGCCCTGGTCGTGGCGGGTCTCGACGGCGTTGATGGTCAGGCCGTTGACCTCGACTGCGTCACCCGGGCACACCTCGGTCACCTGCCGGAACTTGAGGTCGGCGACCACGTGCGCCGAGCCCTTTGGCACGAAGAGGTGCGTGTCGCGGTCGATCGCCTTGAGACTCCAGCGGTTGAGGTGGTCGACGTGCGAGTGGGTGATGAGGACGGCGTCCACCCGGCCGGCCTGCCGTGCACGGGAGCGGAACAGCGGGTCGAACACCACCCGGGCGGGCCCGAAGTCGGCCACCGCCGTCGCGTGGCCCAGCCAGGTCACCGTGGGGCCGCCTGGCGGGAGTGCGGCGGGCTCTCGGGTAGCAGCCGGGCTCACGGTCCTGCTATAGCACGGGGCATTCCGTGCTGATGTTCCTGCTGATCGGCATCGCGGCAGGCGCGATCACCGGCATTCCGATCGGACCGGCGAACGTCGCCGTGATCGACGCGGCGTACCGGCACACGCTGCGGCGCGCGATGGCGGTCGGGCTCGGCAGCGCGGTCGGGGACACGATCTACGCCGGCGCCGGCGTGCTCGGCGTGACGCCGGTCGTGCAGACCTATCCGTCGGTGCTGACGATCCTCTACGCGATCAGCGGCGTCGTGCTCTTGATCTACGGCTTCCTCACCGCGCGCAGTCAGCCGGTGCAGCCCGCGATCACGCCGACCGACCCCGGCGCGTCACACGCAACGCTGCAGCGCAGGGAGATCTGGTCGGGCTTCACCGTCGGCTTCGCGCTGATCATGCTGAATCCCGCGGCGATCGTGACGTGGGTGATCATCGCGACGTCCTTGCCGGCGCACGAGACCATCGCCGAGGGCATCGCGGTCGCGATCGGCGTGTTCCTCGGCAGCTGGGCCTGGTTCGCGCTCGTCGCCTACTTGACCCACAAGGGCAAGAACGTCCTCGGTGACAAGGCGCAGTGGATCCCTAGGGTCATCGGGATGGGCCTCATGGTCTACGCGGTCTACTTGATCTTCAAAGCCGTGAAGATCGCGATCGCGTGATCGACCTGCGCACCGCCTTCGGCGGTGCTGCGCGGCCCGGCGAAGCCGGACCTTGCTACTGATCAGTTCTCGATCGACTCGAGCAGCTCGCCGATCGTCTCCTCGACGCGGATCGCGAGCTGCTTCGGCACCGGTGCGCCGTCCTCGGCGATCAGCGTGGAGAGCCGGCGCGCGGCTGCCGAGATCGCGGAGCGGATCTTCTCCTTGCGCTCGGCGTTGGTCGGCGCGGGGAACACGAGCTCGCCGAACTTCTTCGCGAGCACCGGCTTGTCGAGGCCTTCCTCGAACGCGGCGCGGGTGAACGTGCGCAGCGTCTCCGCATCGGCGTGGCCGGCGGCGGTGGCCTTCTCGACAAACTCGACGGTGGCGATGCTCGGGATCGGAGCCTCGTAGTGATCCGTCCGAGCCCGCTCGATCACGCGTGGCGCACTGGTCTCGAGGAAGCGATAGCTGCCGAGCAGCTTCGCGACCGTGGAGCCGCGCAGGTGGAGCTCCTTGCGGCAGTACGCGTCGAAGTCCGAGAAGCCCCACTTCTCCCAGAGCTTGTGCTCGGTGACCTTCGACAGTGCCTCGGCGAGCTCGAGCCAGGTCCGCTTGAACGCGCGGGCCTTCTGGAGCGTGTCGGAGCGCACGGGGTCGGAAGAGACCGCGATCATGCGGTCTTCCATCAGCTGGTCCGTCTTCGTGATGATCTTCGAGGGCATCGCGGAACGGACGCTACGGGATCGGTCTGATCGCGACATCTACCTCCGCAACCGCTTCGCGGTTGCTGCGCGTCCCACCGGAGGTGGAACTTGCGATTCTCGTCGTGAAAATCTGAGGTTGGAGGACCGGATCTCGAACAGTTACACTGCGGCACGGGTCGTGCTCTCCTACGACCATCCGATGCGGTTCCTCGGTCTCCTCCTCCTCGTGACGCTCGCCGGTTGCCCGGTCGCGAACGAGCGCGCGCTCGGCGCGAACAACGACGATGACGGCGCGGGTGGTGGTGCTCCGCCGCAGAACGCGTGCACGCGCGATGACGAGTGCATCCCGGCCGCGGTCACGTGCTGCGACTGCCCGGCGTTCGCGGTCAATCGAATTGATCCGGCGCAAAAGGCGTGCACCGGCGTGATGTGCCCTGGACCCAAGGACAGCTGCCCGAACAACGTCGAGGCGCGCTGCGACGACCACACCTGCGTGCTCGCGTGCAAGGTCCTCGCGTGCGCGCAGAGCTGCGAGGCGGGCTACGCGATCGACGAGAACACGGGCTGTCTATCGTGCGATTGCGCGATTCCCGTCGCGAGCGGCTGCCAGATGGACACCGATTGCGTGGCCACCCGCGCGGACTGCTGCGGCTGCCATTCGGGCGGACAGGACACCGCGGTACTCGCTTCCGAGCGCGCCTCGTTCGACGCGAGCCTCGGCTGCTCGCCATCGCCCTCGTGCCCGGCCGTCGATGTCTGCGAGCCCGGGGCAGCCCCACGCTGCGTCCAGGGCCGGTGCGAGCTGATCGCCACGACCGGGATTCAGGGCGACCTCTGCGGTCGGGTCGACCTGCCTGCCTGCTCGGGGGGCCTGGTTTGCACCATCAACAAGGACCCCAGGGCAAGCCTCCTCGGGGTCGGTGTGTGTGCGCCTCCTCAGTAGGCCTCCACAGGTCGACCGGGCAGCTGACGCGTTATAATGACGGCCCTATGAGTGCCGATGGTGGAAGAGTGTCCGGGTCGACGGCCCAGCCCGACGGGCTGGAGGCGTCCCTCGTCGGCGAGACGATCGATGGTCGCTACAAGATCATCAAGAAGCTGGGCGAAGGCGGCATGGGCGAGGTCTACGCGGCCGAGCACATCCACATCGACAAGCGGTTCGCTATCAAGCTGCTGCGTCCCGAGATCGTGTCGAACCAGGAAGCGGTCACGCGGTTCCAGCAGGAAGCGCGCTCGAGCTCCTCGATCAAGCACCGCAACATCATCGCGATCGAAGACTTCGGCAAGCTCTCCGACGGTCGCATCTACATGTGCATGGAGCTGCTCAACGGGGAGGCTCTGAACGATCTGATCCAGCAGCCGCAGTCCGTCGATCGTCTGCTCAACATCCTGATCCAGACCGGGCACGGGCTCGCGGCCGCGCACGCGCGCAACATCGTCCACCGCGACATGAAGCCCGAGAACATCTTCGTGTGCTTCCAGGGCAACGAGGACATCCCGAAGATCCTCGACTTCGGCATCGCGAAGGTCTCCGGCAACGACGGCCAGAACAACCTGACCCGCACCGGCACGATCTTCGGCACGCCGTTCTACATGGCGCCCGAGCAGGCGCTCGGAAATCCCGTCGACGCGCGCACCGATATCTACGCGATGGGCGTCATCCTGTACGAGGTGTTCGCGGGCTCGCTGCCGTTCCAGGGCGAGTCGTTCATGGGCATCCTCACGCAGCACATCACGACCGAGCCCGAGCACGTCGCGCAGCGCGCGGCGAAGGCGAACCGTCCGCTGCCGCTGGGTCTCGCCGACATCATCATGCGCTGCATCCAGAAGGATCCGAACGTTCGGTTCCGGACGATGGACGAGCTCGTGAACTCGCTCATCCAGATCTATCGCGGCGTCGCGGGCGCGGGCATGAGCACGTACATGGAGGCGTTCCCGCACGCCCAGCAGAACACGCCGGGTCCGATGACGGCGCCGCACCTCGTCGGTGGGGCCGCGCTGCAGAAGACGCAAGCCGCCGGCACCGGTCATCCGCCGATGACGTCCGGTGGTCATCAGGTCCAGCAATCGGGTGGTCACGCGTTCACGCCGTCGGCATCGACTCCCGCGGTGCCTCTCTCATCGTCCTCGTCGGGGCTCTACGATCCGAGCGGGTCGAACGTCGCGCCGAAGAAGAAGAGCAGCATGGGCCTGATCCTCGCGATCTTCGCCGTGCTCGCCGTCGGCGGCGTCGTCGCGGCGCTCGTGATCATGAGCCAGAAGAAAGAGGCGGACGGAATCGCCGAGGGCTCGGGATCCGGATCGGCGATCGCCGATGGCTCGGGAGCCGGATCGTCGACGATCGCTGCCAACGGCTCGGGAACTGCGAAGGGTTCCGACAGCGCGGGCTCGGCCGCGGTCACGAACAACGGCTCCGGAACGTCGAAGGGCTCGGACAGCGGGTCGGCCACGGTCGCCGCGGGCTCGGGTTCGGGCTCGGGGGAGACGGCAGGATCTGGCACGGATGCGGGCAGCAATACCGTGGCAACCAACGGCTCGGGAGCCGGGTCCGACAGTGGGTCGGCCGCCACGGTCGCGCCGGATGCCGGCGTCGAGGTGGTGGCACCCAAGACCACTCAGGTGTCACTGGTAGCGATGGGCGGCCTCAAGAGCTACGACGTCTACGTCAAGGGCGAGCTCCTGCCGCTCGTCGACCTCACGGATCACGTCGTCGAGGTTCCCGTGGGCGAGACGCTCGAGGTCACGATCAAGGCCAAGGGTTACGAGGACAAGACCTTCAAGATCCCGTCGAAGAAGCGGGTGTTCCAGTTCACGCTGAAGAAGATCAAGACCACGACGACGACGACCAACACCACGAACACCACGAACACGACCACGACGACTCCTCCGCCCCCGCCGAAGTGCACGGGGACGAGCGCGGACCTGTCGCGCAGCGCTCCCAAGGGCTGCCGCGAGAAATTCTGCGCGACCCATACGGACGCGAAGAGCCAGGCAATGTGCGACGCCGACTAGGCAACTGACAGAACTCGCCAGTGCCACCCATCACCGACTGTGGCACACCTCTCGAGGCACTCTTTCCGAAGGAAATCACCATGCGCCAGCCACTCGCTCCATCGTTCCTTCGCATGCTGTTCATCGCACTGGCGCTCGCGTTTGTAGGCGCGTCTGGATCGCCCGCGTTCGCTGACACGCGCTCGGAAGCGCGCACGCACTATCAGGCCGGCGTGAAGTTCTACGCAGGCGGCGACTACCGCAGCGCGATCCGCGAGTTCTCCGCCGCGCAGCAGCTCATGCCCGCGGACCTCAACAACTACAACCTCGCGCTCTGCTACGACAAGCTCGGCGATGCCGAGCCCGCGATGCAGTACTACCGCGCGTACCTCGACAAGGTTCCGAACACCGACAAGCGCGCGGAGATCGACGCGAGCGTCGCGCGCCTCGACGCGGCCGCGAAGTCCGCTGCCGCGAAGAAGGCCGACGAGGCGCGCAAGGTCGCCGAGCTGCGCAAGCAGGAAGATGCGCGCATCGCTGCGGAGGAGCAGAAGCGCGCCGACGCCGCGCGCCGCGCCGAGGAAGCTCGCCTCGCCGCCGAGGCAGCACGCCGGCCCATCGAGGCCGCCGATCCGATGATGCCGCCGACCCCCGGCACCGGCTCGACCGGAACACCGTCGACCGGCGTCGTGACGCCCACGGGCGACGCGCAGCTCGATCGCGTGCAGGGCATCGACGTCAACTCGATCCGCGACCAGCGCGTCGGCGGTCAGTCGAGCGGCATCCCCGCGAACGATCCGCGCGGTCCGTCGACCGGCGTCGCCGTGCAGGCGCCCGGTCCCGCACCCGGTCCCGCGGTCGCCGGCGCTCCGAATGGCCCGAGCCCGAACGGCGCGCCCGTCACCGGCGAGCCGCCGAAGGCGCAGACGCCGATCTACAAGAAGTGGTGGTTCTGGGCCGTCGTCGCGGTCAGCGCGTACGTCGTCTACCAGATCGCCACCGACGACGCGTCCGACAACTCGGCCCGTCTGCTCCCCGAGGTCGGTGGTGCGAAGCCCACCGCCCAGCCGGGCGGCCTGACGCTGATGAGCTGGTAGTCATCGTCGGCGCGCGCCGATCAGCCGGCGCCACCGAGCGAGGATCTCGTGATCCTCAGCCAGCTCGCAGACCTTCTCGAGCGTGGCTTCGACGTACCGGCGGTTCAGGTCCGGCCCATGGCGACGGATGATTCCCTCGACGTCGAGCAGATCACGGGGACGCCCAGCCACGACCTTCAGCACCGCCAGATCCTCGGGTGACGGGAACCGGACCATGCGGCCGAACAGTTTGCGGAGCCGGCTGTGCTCGTACGCAAGGTCTTCGATGAACAGGCTCCGGACGATGAGATCGAAGTGGAAATTGCCGCGATCGAGACGGATCGACTCACCCTGCCGCGCGGCTTCGACCTCGGTCTCGATGTCTGCGGTGAACCCGTGCTTGGTCGCATACGTGATCAGCGCGCGGAGCGCGGCGTGATCCGCAAACACGATGACATCGAGGTCGGCAGTTAGCCGCGGCTCGCCCACCACGGTGACGGCGAGCCCGCCGATCACCACATAGCGCGTTCGTTGTGCCTTGAGTGCATCGAGACACGCACGACAGAATGCGTCGAAGCTGTGCGTTTTCACTTGCGGCGAGATCGTCGACGTACGGCGCCGATCGCCGCGGCGAGCGACGGTGGCCGGGGGCCCTTGGCGGGTTTGAGGATACGCATCACGTCCGAGGTCAGGAGCGCCTCGCCGATCGAGATCGATCGCGAGATCGACATCCTTCGAAGGGCGTTCAAGTCCCGCTTTGCGATTCGCTCCCAGCCGGGCATCCTCAGTTGAACATACACCCGGGCTGGACCCAGCTACATCAATGTGAGAGCGGCGACGGTTCGACCGTGATGGGTGCGAAGCGCGCGAGCCAGTACGTCCCGAGCGGGAACCTCGCGGACTCCCCGGCCAGCCACGCCTTGCGGGCATCGCAGTGCGATGCGAGGAACGCGCGATACGAGAGCAGCGCTGGTACACGCACGTCGACACGGCCCGCGAACCTCGGGCGCAGCGTGCGGATCGGTCGCGGGCTGGTCGGTGACGCTCGCCACGACTGACGCAGAACACCCGCTCGCCCGACGATGCGGCGACCGGTCTTCTGGCGGTGACGGAGCATCGCCTTCTCGAGCTGGGTCACACGCGCCTTGACCTCGGCAATCACCTCAGGGGCATCCGGTTCGGGGTTTCCGACTGGCATTTGGTCCGCTCCAGCCCTCTCACCGCCGGGAACAGGGTTCTTGTATGCGCCGATCGCCCTTGCTCGCGATCGGCTGCTGAAGGCTCGTCCACGCAGCGGCGGCGCCCAAACCGTTGATTGGTTCGGACGCTGCGACCGTCATGAAACTGTGGAAACGAGCCAGCGCCCGCTACGTCAATGCGAGACCGGCCACGGCTCGACCGTGATGGGCGCGAACCGCGCGAGCCAGTACGTCCCGACCGGGAACCTCGCAGGCTCCCCGGCGAGCCATGCCTTGCGAGCGTCACAGTGCGCCGCGAGAAACGCGCGATACGAGAGCAGGGCCGGCACGCGCGCGTCGACACGGCCGGCAAACCTCGGTCGCAGCGTGCGAACCGGTCGCGGGCTGGTCGGTGACGCCTGCCACGATTGACGCAGAACACCCGCTCGCCCGACGATGCGGCGACCGGTTTTCTGGCGGTGACGGAGCATCGCCTCCTCGAGCTGGGTCACCCGCGCCTTGATCTCGGCGATCACCTCCTCTCGCGGGCCGAGTACCTCGGGGATCACGAGCTCGAGCGTGACCTCCTCGGGCATGTCACCGGTGGCACGGAAGAAGTGGTGCGGCCGGCGTGCGCGCAGCGTGCGGCCCGTGACGAGGGCACGATAGCCGTTGGCCCCGGGCCACTGCACCGCGCGCTGGACGAGGAGATCCTTGACCGGATTCCCCGCGGCATAGGCGAGCTTGGCGATTACCGAGGAGCGATCGAGAAGCCGCGTGATGCACGGCTCCTCGGCGGCCCACAGGTTCTCGCATCGCCCCCACCGGGCGTTCAGGCAGCGGGCGAGCAGCTTGTGAAAGTGTTCGACGAACTGCGGGAAGTTGCCGCGCGGGTCGTAACAGATCGTGTGGTGATGGTTCGACTCTGCCATCGTGAGCAGGACGTCGATGCCGAAGCGCTTGGCGGCCTCGGCAAGGCAGTAGACGAAGATGTTCGTCGTGATGCCGTCCGGGCGCAGGAGGAACTGCCTCTGCGTGCAACGACGGGTGAGCATGTAGAACTGCTTGCGAAGGATCTGGCGCGGGCGCGACATGCTCTTCCGCCACAGCAAGCAGCGCGCCGCGCCAAGTCTTCAAGAAGCGTGGCGCGAACGTCCGGAGCGTCCGGCGCACGGACGAACGCCGGACAACGTGGGGTCTGTTGTTCTAACCCCGGAGCGGTCTCCGGTGATCAAGTAGGACCCACCAGCGTCGCTTCGCTCCGATCGCCATGACCGAACCAGGCGATCGTCATGCGCCGGTTTCGGCGATCGGGATGGCCGAACTCCGCACCCGGAAGGGTCTCCGCCGGCGCGCAGCGCACGCGAGAAACGGAATCCTGGCCGGTCGCGCTTCAGACGCGCGACACGCCGCCGCAGCTCTCGTGCCTCGCAATCCTGCATCGGACCGCGGACCTCAGCACGCTTCGCGGCTCAGGTCAGGACGGGATACGGCGAGGACTTACTGCGCGTCGAAGATTCGCTTCGCGTCGTCGGGGCGCCACGCATCGCTTGGCGGGCATCGAACGCATCCGCCGAGCCTCTCGACGTAGGCGAGCCGCCGGAAGGCGTTCACGCCGCCGCTTCGGGTGCGTTCCCTCGGACGCTCACGCGCGAACGTCCGGCGCGTGCGGCGCACGGACGAACGCCGGACCACGTGGGGTCTGTTGTTCTAACCCCGGAGTGGTCTCCCGCCCGAAGACGCTGCCGAGGAGCAGCACACCCTTCGCGGCTTCAAAGCGCGGCTACCGTTCTGGCTCGTCACGACTTCTGCTGTTAGTGGCATCAAGCGCATTCGCCTCGTACGCGGCAATGCGTCGAGAGAGAACGGCACGGGTCTCGCTGGTCTTGCGACCTGCTGTGACCACAACAAGTCGCGCCAATGCCGCTTGCAGTAATCGGCCTCCTGGTAGCGGAAGGTTCGCGCCATGAATTGCGTACTCGTTTACCTCAGTGATGAGGAAAGCGACGCTTTCCCCTACAACGAGGTGCTCACCAATTACGGAAACGACTTCCGTTTCAACGAGCAGTTCAGGAGGGCGAGAGGGGGTGGAAGTACCGACCGCCTCACACCGTTCATGCTCCTCGAGCAGGCGCTTAGCATCCTCGTATACTTCCGACGTCCTGATGCAGGCCGTACGCGTGTAGGGCGCGAGTCGGTTGGCGACATTCCTGATGGCTTCGTCATCGTCGGCAAGATGTAGTGAAATCACGACACCCTCAGCTTCGAGCTCGATGCCGCGCTCGCCTACGACGACATGATCGAGGCATCGAACATCGAGGCGCACGACGGCTCCGCCGCGTGGTGCGATCGTGAGCCATGGTCCCTGCGCTCTGACGTGACTCAGAGGCAAAACGCTGTAGATCTGGCCGGGAAGATCACACCCCATTTTTCGATACGATCCCTTCATCGAACCGAAGCAGACGTTTGGAAGGGGAACACGACACGTGCCCTCGGGTGTTGGGCCGAAACAGTCGGCGCACATTTCTTGTTACTGGACGTTGCGCATCCACGCTGACTCCTCGTCATCGGTGACACGGCCATCGCCGTCCGCATCGGCTGGCGCACGACTCCCCTGTTGCCCGCCGCCTCCGCTGCCCGGCGGTAGCTGCTTCCGGTCTGACCCGGGTGGTAGTTGCTTAGGATCAGGCTTAGCGGGAATACGTGGCCGTTGTTTGTTTGGCACGTTGGTAACATCCTCCGCCACCGGAATTTTGCCTCGCCGCCCGGGGATGGGGATCCATTTCGGGAGATTTCGGGGGCGCGGTTCAATCGGGGGAAGTCGAACAACGGGGATGTTTGTTCCCGGCACGACCTCTCCTGTCTCGCCTGTCTCTTCTGGTCCTCCTGTCCCTCCAGGACCGCCGGAGAGGTCAATCGTTGGCGCTGGGTGCTGAATGAATGGCTCGACCAAATCTGACATCTTCGCGTCCCCTGCAGTAGCCGCGACGATCGCCAGCCCCACAAGGAGGCCAAGTGGGCCGGCAACCGCAGCCACGCGCGAAACCAGCGTCGGGGCGCCTGCGGCCACCGGAGCCGAACCCGCCGCGAGATCTCCGCGGAGACAATGCCCGTTTCAATAATGGCGGCGGTCGTCGCCGGATTACGCACAACCTTTGTTACCAGCTCACCCACTGGGCTGCGGCCGTCAGGATCCACGTACCGGATAGGGTTGTTGAGGCTGAACGCCGCCACGTTCGAACGCCGCGGGGTGGACTGGCTGCCGAGCTCAGGAATGCGTAAGTACAGCGGATCGGCCTGCGTCCAGTTCATCAGCAGCTTGTCGTAGTAGCGAGCGCCGTAGTAGGTGAGGCCCGAGATGTCGTCCTGGTACTTGTCGTTGAACCTCCGCTTGTGAACCGAAGGGAGCCTCGGGTCCGTACGTCCACCACTGCGCGAGCCGGCCGGTCTTGTTGGCTCCGTAGTCGTAGCTGAAGGACTCGCTCGTCGATCCGAACAGGATGTGATCGGACGCGAGGAGGTCCTCGGCGCGAGGTTCTTCGACACGACGCGATCGAGGGCGTCGTACACCATCGACGTCATGTGCGACCCGCGGCACGCCGGCTGCGGATCGCAGGGCGTGATCTCGGTGCTGAGGTTTCCGATCTTGTCGTAGGTGTAGTCCCACGAGCGCTGCGAGGGGCCGGGGTTTCTCGTCACCTGCACGCGGTGGCCGGCGAAGTCGCTCGTCATCTCGGTGACGCGTCCTTCCGGATCCGTGATGCGCTTGACGCTGTCGTCCGGCGCATACACGTACTGCGTGGCGACGTACGTCAGCAGTGTATTGGTCTCCTCTTCGACCTTCACCAGGCGTCCGTCGGCGTCGACGGTCCTTCGCGTGGAGGCTGCCAGGCCGGGACCGCCGCCTAGCCATTCGGTGGCGGTGGTGCTGAGCCCGCGCGTCGAAGATTCGCTTCGCGTCGTCGGGGCGCCACGCATCGCTTGGCGGCATCGAACGCATCCGCCGAGCGTCTCGACGTAGGCGAGCCGCCGGAAGGCGTTCACGCCGCCGCTTCGGGTGCGTTCCCTCGGACGCTCACGCGCGAACGTCCGGCGCGTCCGTCGCACGGACGAACGCCGGACAACGTGGGGTCTGTTGTTCTAACCCCGGAGCGGTCTCCCGCCGCGCCCGGTCCGACGATGCTCTCAAACGTCGACCGCGCGATCCCGATCGCCGCCGCGCCGTAGGCGCGGTCGAGCGTATCAAACGCGCGCGTCAAGCTCGGGGCTCACGCACCGGTTACTACGTTCCGACCGGAAACCTTGCGGGCTCGCCGGCGAGCCACGCCTTCACCGCGATCGCTGATGACGGGCTAGTCCCCCGGATCAGTGATCTCTCGACATAGTCATGGCTCGCGGTGAGCCACGACCGTGCGGGTTGCGAAGCGTGCGATCGACTCGAGAATCTCATCGGCGGTTTTCGTCCACTTGAAGGGCTTTGGGTCTTCGTTGTGCGCATCCAGATACTCGTGGATGGCCGCGCGCAGCTGCGGCGTGCTCGTGTGCGACCCGCGTCGAAGCGCGTGCTCGGTGAGCAATCCGAAGAAGCGCTCGACGAGGTTGAGCCATGAAGCGTGCGTCGGGGTGAAATGGAAGTGAAAGCGTGGATTCTGAAGCAGCCAACGCTTGATGGTCGGGGCCTTGTGGGCGCTGAGATTGTCGAGGACAACGTGAACCTCTCGGTCCGCCGGCATCTGCTTCTCGACTTCGCGAAGGAATGCCCTTAGGTCCTTGGCCCGGTGCTGCGCGAAGCACTTCCCGATCACGTTGCCGGTGGCGACGTCGAGCGCGGCGAACAGGTCGGTGGTCCCATGACGGATGTAGTCGTGAGTCCGGCGCTCTGGGCGACCGATGTCCATCGGCAGCACCGGCTGTGCGCGCTCGAGTGCTTGGATCTGTGACTTCTCGTCGATGCAGAGCACGATCGCGTTGTCGGGAGGGCTCATGTAGAGCCCCACGATGTCGCGGACCTTCTCGACGAGAAGCGGGTCTTGCGACAGGCGCACGGACTCCGTTCGATGCGGCTGCAACCCGAAGGCGCGCCAGATCCGGCCGATCGACGAGTGGCTCAAGCCGACGTTCTTCGCCATCGACCGAGTGCTCGAGTGCGTGCGCCCCCGCGGGGTTGACTCCAAGGTCTTGACCACGATTGCTTCGACCGTGTCGTCGGTGATCGAACGAGCCGCGCCGGGACGCGGCTCGTCGTGCAGGCCGTCGAGCCGTTCCGCGATGAACCTAGACCTCCACTTGCCGACGCTGCCTCGGTGGCAGCGAAGCTCACGACCGACGTCGCTATTCGACTTCCCCTCGGCGCACCGCAGAATGATCTTGGCTCGGAACGCCATCTGCCGCGCGCTCCGAGGTCTCGCCGCCAAGCGCTCGAGCGCGGCACGCTCGTCGTCGCTCAGCGTCAGAACCTCGACCTTCGGTCGTCCGGTGCGTGCCATCCCGCGATGGGATCACGACGGTCCGACATTGTCGATCGTCTTCTGATACGGGGGACTAGCCACTGCATTTTGTCACAGCAGGCATTCAAGGACCGCCGCGAGTAGCTCTACGAGTCCCTCTCCATGTGCCGCGCTTGTCGAGACGTAAGTCGCTTTCGCAGGCCAACGAAGCTCGTCACGCAAGATCTCGACGGGTGTCGGCGATGGAAGATCGCGCTTGTTCAGTTGAATGAGGATGGGCACCGACTGCGGTGGTCGTCCCAATCTCGCCATTGTGCTCATGAAGCGCTGAAGACCCTCGATGTTCGCTTCGCGTCGCTCTGGCTGGGAGTCCGCAACGTAGTGCACCAACTGGGCACCAGACAGAAAGTGCGCGTCGGCTGCGATCCGGGGATCCGTCCCGATTTCGACAACTGGATCGTAGGCCCGCGCGATGTGAGCACGCGTTCTAAACGTTGCGACGCCTATGCATTCCCACAGTTCTCGATCGCTGGCGCTCTGCCGAAAGCGAGGATCAAGACGCGCGAGCTGCCGCATCGTCGTTTCTCGACCGGCAAGGGTGCTTCCGGTTACGAATACGCTTGGTGAGGACACGTGAGGCACCTACTTGTAGATTGCTCCTTCGACGAAGGTCTGAACTCTCGGTGCGCTGCCAACGATGGCGGCCCTCCATGCGACGTCGTCATCTGCTGCTGGCAGCTGGCGACGAAGTTATCGCCGAGGGCTTGCTCCATCGCAGCGCGATGCGCTTCGATCACCTTTGGATCTCCGTGGGCCTTCCCGAGGCGAAGATCGATCAGGTGCTCGCGAAGCTGTTCGCATGGTCGTCTCGCGACGTCGGCGTCATCGGCCTCGTCTGCGCTACACCCGGCGACCATCAGCATGACCCACACGTAGCGCATCCGACCTTCTAGCGAGAACCGCACGAAGGTTGGAAGCGGAATCGCCGCGCGCGGGCCGGGTTGTTTTTTCGTGCCGTCGACCTGTAGCGAAATGATGCAGCAGATCGCTCCGGAGGGTTGTGCGCGCCTCTTGTGTTACCCGCGTGAACGCCGCTTCGAGCCGTAGTTCGCGCGCGGCTCGCTCGCGCGCGTGGGCAGATCGATCATCGGATTCCGCGTGCGCAGCGACGGGAACCTCGACATGTCACGGTCGTGCGTCCACAGCTCGGTGACCCCGTGCTGGAGACAGACCGCGGCGATCCGTGCGTCGTACACGCGCGGGCCGGTGATTGCCGCTGCGAGGATCAGATCGCGGGCGATGCTCCACGTCTGCGCGTTCTCCGAGAGGATCGAGAGCGAAGGTGCTTCTTGCCAGATATCGATCTGTGCGATCGCGTGCTTCGTCGTGGACGCAGGCTTGTAGAGGCCCGCGCGAGTCACCACGGCATGAAACTCGACGAGGCAGTGCAACGGCATCGCCCAGGAGGCGCCGCTGTTCGCGAGCTCCTCGATGCGCGAGCGTGCGGGTGCGTGCCACGGCGAATCGGCGCGATACGCGTAGACGAGGATCTGCGTGTCGACGGCGATCACGGCTCCTCCTCCGCATCGAGCATCGCGTGCACCGCCTCGATCGTGTCGGGCTCGCCCGGAAGCCCCATCCGAGCATACGCAAGGAGAGCTCGGCCGTCGTCGATGCGCACGCCCGGATGGGCTCCGCCTCCGCGGAAACTGCCGTCACGCAGGCGGAAGGGCTTGGTGCGGGCGCGCTGACGCTCGTCGAGCACCTTGCGCAGACCCGCCTCGATCAACTCGCGGAGTGTCGCGCCGGAGCGCTGCGCCTCACGGCGGGCTTCGGCGAACAGCGGGTCCGCGATCTCGACGGTGGTCTTCATACCCATATCATACTATATGGGTACCCATATCCAGGTGCCGGGTCCGTCGACGTCCGCTGGGCGATGGCGGTGTGCCGGAGACGCGAGATCAGGCACAGTAGGGATATGCTCGCGCGACCGCACCTGTCGATCGCCGGTGTCCGGCGCGAACGAGTCATGAAGCCAGACCTCTCCCTCCTCGACGATGTCGTCTCGGCGAGGGTACTGGGGGCGATGCGGGTCGCCTCGCGAGCACTGACGGAGCTGGGGATCCGGCATGTGGTTGTCGGTGGCCTGGCGGTCGGAGCTAACGGGCATCCGCGAGCGACCAAGGACGTCGACTTCCTTGTCGGCGACGAGGCGTTCGAGAAGCACCCCGGCGACTTCGTGACGATGCGTCCCGGTGTTCCGATCCAGGTCGACGGAGTCATGATCGATCTGCTCTCCGTTTCCGAGGGAGAGGGGCACCTCGCCGCAGCTCTGGCCGCGACACCGGGGTCGCCGATCGACGCACCGCGGCTGATCTACTTGAAGCTCAAGTCGCCTCGACAGAAGGACCGCGTGGACGTGATCGAGCTCGTGAAAGCCGGAATCGAGATCGAAACGTGCCGCGATTACCTCTCTGCTAACGCCCCCGACATGCTGGTGGCGTTCGCCGACGCCGTGGCCAAGGCCGCCAGCGAAGAAGACGGCTGAGCGCCCGTGGGCTCAGAGCCGCCGCTGAAGCGTGGCCTGCGGCCAGGGAATTCCATGACTCGTGGCCCGCAGCAGCGATCCCGCGATCCGGCTACGCAACCGAGACCACCTCGTGGAGATCGTGAGCTCGATCGTCCGAGATGATCTTCCGATCGACGACGCGAAGATCCGCGCGCTGGCGACGCCACTCGCCACGGCGGCCGATCTCGAGCAACTCATCGCGATGGCGATCGCCGAGCTTCACGGCCTTCACGAGGGAAACATCGCGAGGTTCCGGCTCCGGCCAAGCGAGCTGAAACGCTGGCGCGGTCGCTCGGAGTAGGGGGATCAGAGTCGGACGCGCTCGAAGTGCGCGAGCTCCGAGAGCTCGTCGAAGCGCTGCTGGATCTTCGCCGTCGTGAGGCCCACGATGCCGCCGACCGAGAACTGCTCGACGGCGAAGCTGCCCATCACCGAGCCCATGATCATCGCGGTGCGGATCGTCGACGGTGACATGTCGCCGGCGTACGCGAGGTAGCCGAGCAGGCCGCCCGCGAAGCTGTCGCCGGCACCGGTGGGATCCTTCACGTCGGCGAGCGGCATCGCGGGGGCCGCGAACACGCCGCCGCCGTGGAAGAGCAGGGCGCCGGCATCGCCGCGCTTGATGATGACGGAGGTCGGGCCGGCCTTGAGGATCGCGGCGGCGGCGCGACGGAGGTTGTGCTCGCCGGCGAACAGGCGGGCCTCCTCGTCGTTGAGCATGATGGTGTGCGTCTTCGCGAGGACCTTCTCGAGCTCGGGGCGCTTGATGTTGATCCAGAGGTTCATCGTGTCAGTCGCGACGAGCGCGGGCGCGCGGACCTGGCGGAGCACGTCGAGCTGGAGGCCGGGGTCGATGTTGCCGAGGAGCACGAGCTGCGCGTCGCGGTGCGCGTCGTGGAGCTTGGGCTGGAAGTCGGCGAACACGCCGAGGCGCGTGTCGAGGGTCTCTCGGGTCGAGAGGTCGGGGGCGTACTTGCCGACCCAGTGGAAGGTCTCGCCCTTCACGCGCTCGATGCCGGAGCAGTCGATGCCCTGGGCGGTCATCTCGTCGACGTACTTCTGCGGGAAGTCCTCGCCGACGACGGCGACGACCGAGACCTTGTTCGTGAAGTAGGCCGCGGCGCGGCTGATGAACGACGCGGAGCCGCCGAGGAGGTCCTTGTGGAGACCGAACGGTCCGTCGATGTCATCGAACGCGACGGAGCCGACGACGAGGAGGGACCGGTGGGCGCTGCGCTGGTGCATGGATCCCGCTCTGGTACCATCGCGGGGACGTGCCGATCAACGCGGACGATCCCCTTGTCGCAGCACAGGCGGCTGCCGAGGCAGGCGACCACGCGAGGGCGATGGAGCTTTACGAGAAGCTCTGGGACTTCAAGAGCGCGTACCTGTGCGCGCGCGCCGCGAACGATCTGGGCCGCGCGCTGCGCTATGCGATCGAGTGCAGCAACACGGCCGGGGCGGACGAGGTGCGCGTGCTGATGCTCGAGACCGAGGACGGCACGAAGGCCGCGCTCGAGGTGCTGGTCCGCATGCGCCGGCATGCCGAGGCGGCACCGCTCGCCGAGAAGCTGGGTGACCTCAACCGTGCGATCGAGCTGTACACGCGCGCGCGCAACGAGCTCGAGGCGGCACGGCTGCTCGAGATCGCCGGGCGCGATCGCGACGCGGGCAAGCTGCTCGAGCGTGCGCTCGATCTCGCGTCGGTCGCGGAGCGAGCACCGATCCAGCTCGCGCTCGGCCGGATCCTCGCGCGCCGCGGTGCGTACCCCGAGGCCGCGCGGCTGCTTCAGGAATCGAGGAAGACGCCGGCCTTGCGCGGCCAGGCACAACGCCACCTGATCGCGACGCTCGCCGCGATGGGCCTGCGCGACGGCGCCCGCGACGCGCTGCTCGAGCTGCGCGCGAGCGACGAGAGCGTGCCCGCGGATCTCGACACGTATCTCCGCGCCTGGCGCGACGAGGCGACCGAGCGTAAGACGAGCCGCGACCGCGAGATCGTCGCCGGCCGGTATCGGCTGGACCGCCTGCTGGGCGCGGGCGCATCGGGCCGCGTGTTCCTCGCGAACGACGAGGTCGCCGGCCGGCAGGTCGCGATCAAGATGTTCTTCGCGGCGGGCGCGCGCGGCGGCGCGGCGTACGAGCGGTTCGTGCGCGAGGCGCGGCTCGCGAGCACGCTGAGGCATCCGTCGCTCGTCGAGGTCTACGACGTCTCCGTCGAGCGCGGCTTCCTCGTGATGGAGTTTCTCCCCGGCGGCTCGCTCGCGCAGCGGCTCGCGGCGGGCGAGCGGCTGAGCCAGGCGCACGTGCGGCGGATGGCGCTCGACATCATCGGCGGGCTCGAGGCGGCGCACCACCGCGGGGTCGTGCACCGCGACGTGAAGCCCGCGAACGTGTTCTTCGACGCGCGCGGCACCGCGAAGATTGGCGACTTTGGTGTCGCGCACCTCGTTGACCTCGGGCAGACGCAGACCGGCGGCCTGATCGGCACGCTCGCGTACATGTCGCCCGAGCAGATCACCGGCGCGCCGATCTCGATCTCCGCGGACCTCTACGCGCTCGGCATCACGCTGTTCGAGGCGGTGACCGGGCGGTTGCCGTTCCTGGGTCCGGACTTCGTCGCGCAGCACCTCGGCGAGCCGCCGCCGGGGGCGTCCAGCGTCTGCGAGAACCTGTCGCCGGGCTGGGATCCGATCCTCGCGAGCCTGCTGGTCAAGAACCCGCAGGAGCGCATGCAGACGCTCGCGGAGCTGCGCCGCGAGATCGAGGCGCTCGACCTCGCGGGGCGCGCGGTGCTCGGACCGCGCCCCAAGCGCGAGAGCGGCCGGCACTCGATCGCCGCGCTCGCCGAGGACGCCACCGTCAAGCCGCGCTACCAGTTCGAGACGCCGCTCGGCGTGACGCCGATCTCGCAGCTCGCCCGCGCGGTCGACACCGTGCTCGATCGGTCGGTCGTGATCGAGCGGTTCGACGAGAGCGAGGACGCGGGGCGTGCGCTCGATCGCGCGAAGCTGCTCGGCCGCGCGCAGAGCCCGTTCGTGCAGCGCGCGCTCTCGCTCGACCGCGCCACCCGGACCGCGGTGTTCGAAGCGCCGTCGGGCGCGTCGTTCGCCGATGCGCTGCCGAACCTGCCGCCGACCGAGACCGTCCGCTTGCTGAAGCGGCTCGCGCGCGCCGCGGCGGCGGTGCACGAGCTGGGCGGGAGCCACGGCGCGATCTCCCCGCGCACGATCGTGCTCGACGATGGTGCGGTGCCGACGGTGATGGCCGCCGGGTTGGGGGCGGTCTCGGAGTCACAGCCGCTCGACGACGTGCAGGCGATCATCACGATCGTCGCCTCGGTCGCGGGCTCCGAGCCGACGCTTCAGGATCTCGCGCGGATGGTCACCGAGGAGGTTGGCGCCCTGATGCCGGCGTACCCGACTCCCACGGACGGCGAGTCACTCTACGCGGCCGCGGACGCGATCGACATCGCCATCCTCGGTGCTCTCGGCTCGCGGTAGCGGATCCGCCGGAAACCGCAGCGGCACGAGCAGCGACACGACCGTGCCGCCCACCTCGCGTCGCTGCACGATGCACTCGCCACCGAGCCGCTTCGCGCGCTCGCGCATGCCGAGGAGACCGAGCGAACCGGTGCGCGGAGACGGCTCGGGCACGCCGACACCGTCATCGGAGATCGACAGCCGCAGCCGCCCGCGCTCGAGGCCGAGCTCGACGATCACGTGCTTCGCGCTGGCGTGGCGCACGACGTTCGTCATCGCCTCCTGGAAGATCCGGAAGACCGCGGTCGCGAAGCCGCGCTCGAGCTGCACATCGCCGAGCGTGCCCTGGACCTCGACCTCGAAGCCGGCTCGCTGCGCCAGCTCCTCGGCCTGCCACTCGATCGCGGCTTGCAGGCTGACGTCGTCCAGGATCCCGGGGCGCAGCTCGGAGCTGATGCGCTGGACCGCCTGGATCAGCTCGTCGGCGGTCTGCGACATCTCGCTGAGCTTCGTCGCGATCCCATCCTCGTCCGTCTTGTGCCGCGCGACCCATGCGATGTCGAGCTTGAGTGCGGTGAGCGCCTGGCCGAGCGCGTCGTGGATCTCGCGGGCGATGCCGGTGCGCTCGTCCTCACGCGCGGCCTCGACACGCGCCGACAGCGCGCTCATCTGCGAGTCGAGCTGGCGCCGTTCGATCGCGATGCCCGCGACGTGCGCCGCGCGGGAGATCAGCTCGATCGCGGAGCCCTCGGGCCGACGAGGCGTCTTGTAGTACATCGCGAACGTGCCGAGCACGTGGCCGTCGTTCGCGAGGATCGGGATGGACCAGCACGCACGCAGGCCGAAAGGCCGCGCGAGCTCGCGAAAGCCCTCCCACAGTGGATCGGTCTCGATGTCGACGACGTAGACCGCATCGCGGCGATACGCGGCCGTTCCGCACGAACCGACCGCGGGCCCGATCTCGACGCCATCGATCGACTGCATGTACGCCAGAGGTAGCGACGCGCTCGCCGCGTGGCGTAGGTGCCTGCCTTCGTCGAGCGTCAGGATCGAGGCGAGCGTGTCGGGCACGAGCTCCTCGATCACCGCGACGATCGCGGACAGGATGTCCTCGAGCGACGCGCCGGCGGCGAGCATCTCGAGCGCGCGTCGCTCCGCGAAGTGCAGTCGCTGCGCGCGCATCTTCAGTGTCACATCCTCGAGCGCGAGCCCGATCGTGCGGTTCGGCAGCGCGAATGCCTTGACCGCGAACGTCGGCGCGCCCGGGAGCTTGTGCAGCCGGCAGGCAGGGAGGTCCTTGCGCGGGTGCGCCTCGTCGACGCCGAGCATCAGCGCCGGCAGCTCGGTGCCCGCCACGGCGGGGAACGCCTGCTGCAGCGTCTGCCCGATCGAGGTGGTGATCGCGATGCCGGTCATCTTCTCGTTCGCGACGTTCGACGCGACGAGGCGTAGCAGCGCGGAGGCAGGATCGAGCTTCCAGATCGAGAGACCGATCTGCATGTGATCGACGATGTCGGAGAACAACCGGAGCCGCTCGTCGCGCCGCAGCTGGTCGGTGATGTCGCGGGACGTACCGATGAGCCCCGTCGGCGTGGTCCCGTCGGCCGCGTAGGTCACCTCACCGACGGTGTCGAGCTCGCGAACCGAACCATCCGGCCGCACGATCCGCTCGCGGTGTGCGAACCGGCCGCCGCGCTGCAGCGCACCGCGGATTTCGTCCGCGACGCGCTGCCGGTCGTCGGCGTGGACCATCGACATGTGAAGCTCGAACGAGATCTCGCGCGACTTCGGCGCGAGCCCGTAGATCCGGTACAGCTCGTCGGACCACGTCACGATCCCGGTAGCCACGTCCCACTCCCAGCTCCCGAGGTGCGTGATCTGCTGGACGATCTCGAGTTGCCGCTCGACCTTCGACCCCATGTGGTCCCCCGCCAGGTACGCTAGCACGCGAGATGGTGCGCATCCTCCTCGTCGACGATCACGCCGTCGTGCGCCGCGGGATCCGCGCGATCCTCGAGGACCAGCTCCACGGTGCGACGGTGGCGGAGGCCGGCTCCGGTGATGAAGCCCTCACCGCCCTGGCGCAACCGTTCGACGCGGTCGTGCTGGATCTCTCGATGCCCGGGCGCTCCGGCATCGACCTCCTGACCGAGATCAAGCACCGCTGGTCCAAGCTCCCGGTGCTGATCATGAGCCTGCATCCCGAGGAGCACTTCGCCGTGCGGGCCCTCCGCGCGGGCGCGTCCGGATATCTGACAAAGGCCGCCGCTCCGGAGGCGCTGATCGACGCCGTACAGAAGGTCACGCGCGGCGGTAAGTACATTTCGCAGGCGGTCGCCGAGCGGATGGCGGCGGATCTCGGAGGCCGCGCGCCGGTTCCGCACGAGCGTCTGTCCGACCGTGAGTTCGAGGTGATGCGTGGGATCGCCGAGGGCGTCAGCGTGAGCGAGATCGCCGCGCGCATGCACCTCTCCGTCAAGACGGTCTCGACGTACCGGACCAGGCTGCTCGACAAGATGAACATGACGACGAACGCCGAGCTCACGCGCTACGCGATCCAGAACGGGCTCGTGTAGGACGGAGCCGGACACGAAGTTCCGCTGCGCGCCGACACGGAAATCCTCGTCGGGCCGACGGTCACATCGTTCGCGGCATCGTCCACTACGCATGATGAAGATCCTGGTCGTGGACGCATCGAGCGACGTACGCATGCGCGTCGTTCGTTCCTTGAGTGAGCTGTCGGGGATCGTCGTGCAGGGAGCCGTAGCGGGTGTTGGCGATGCGGTCCGTGCCATGGAGGACTGCCCGCTCGACGGCGTGGTCACGGGGGTCACGTTCCCCGAAGGAGATGTGCTGCAGTTGATCGCAGCCGCAAAGCGACGCCACCTCGGGACCGTGATCGTGTTCGCGCCGATCGACTCCGAAGAAGCGCGCGCCGGCTACGTCGCCGCGGGTGCGAGCCACGTCGTCGACGGCCGCATCAACGATCTTGCCGCGACCATGCAGGGAATGACCGAGGAGGCGACCCCCGACCCTTTTGCGCTGGTCGGCCGCCTCGCCGTCGGGGCGGCCCACGACATCAACAACTACCTCGTAGCCGGCGAAGTCGCGCTCGCGTTCGCGGAGCGCTCGGTCGGCGGGGAAGTGAAGAAGGACTTGCGCCAGGTCCGCGCGTCATTCGATGGAGTCGCACGGATCGCGAGAGCACTGACGAGCTACGCGCGCGGCGGGCAACCGGTCGCGGACAGCGTGGAGCTGGAGCCGCTCGTGCGCCGCGTGCTCGAAGCGTTCGGCCGGATCATCCCGGATGGCGTCCGCGTCGTCGTCGAGGCGGCCTCCAATGTCCCGCCGATCCGCGGCGTCGCTTCGGAGCTCGAGCAGGTGGTGCTGAACCTCGTGCTCAACGCGTGCGAGGCGATGATCTGGGGCGGAACGCTGTGGCTCGTCATCGAACCCGGGGCCGCCGGGCATGTGCGCCTCGAGGTCGCCGACACCGGCCGCGGACTCCCACCCGCGGTCGCCGGAAGTGACGGCGCGACCACGCCGTCGAGCAAGCACGCGCGCGCGAGCAAGGGGCTGGGTCTCGGCATCGTGCGCACGGTCATCGAGCGCCACGGAGGCACGCTCGAGCTCGGCCGCGCCGTGGGCGGCGGCGCGAGCATCACGATCCTGCTCCCGGCCTGAATCAGATCATCGCTTCTGCCCGAGCAGCACGACGATCCAGATCGCGCCCTCGCCGATCTCGGGATGCGGTCCCTGCGCGATGCCGACGCCGATCTCGTCGACCGGGGACTCGCCGATCAGTGACTTGCCGTCGAGCGTGTCGAGATCCGCAGCGGCGGTGATCACGCTGCCGACGCGCGCATACGTGCCGCCGAGCGCGTCGACCTGACGCTTGACCAGCGGATACGCCTGCTCGCGTGTCTTGCCGGCGGCGAGCGAGTCGGCGAGCTGCTGCGCGATCGCGGCGAGCTTCGCGTTCGCGCCAATCGGCTTCTTCGTCGCGGCCTGGATCCGCTGCTGCACGGTGACCGCCGCTTGGGGAGGATCGACCTTCGGCGGAACGCGGGTGAATACCTGGGTGATGAAGATCTCCCGACGGCCCGAGACCTCCTCGCCGAACACGACACCGATGCCGACATGCGTGGCGGTGCGCGACGTGATGTTCGCGCGATGACCCGGGCTATTCATCAGGCCCTGGTGCGCCTCGCCGACGCCGTACGCGCGCGCGACGTTCTCGAGCACGACCGCGGTCTTGATCTTTGCCGTGCGTACGCGGTCGGCGGCAGAGCCCGTTGTCGGCGAGATGTGCGCGACGTTCTTCGTGCGGCGCATGTCCTCGGAGTGCGCGCGCGAGACGGCAGTGACCCTGTCGTCCCAGGCGAGCGCGTGCAGCCCGGCGGCCTGGCGGTCGCGGTTGACGAGGGCGAGGAGCCGGCGCTCGGCGTCGTCGGTGGTGGTGACCGGGCCGTCATCGCTCGACGGCTCGAGCGTCATCGACACCGGTGGCTGCGCGGCGCACCACACCGGGAAGTTTGCGAGCACGGTGGAGCCGTGGACGTCGCTCGCCGTGATCTCGACCTGCTGGCGCCCGACGTGCGGGCCGCACGACACCTTTGACGTGAAGCCGCCCGCGTGACCGAGCTTGAGGTCGAGGCGCTCGGTGTTGCCGGAGTCGTAGGTGATGAACACCTCGGGTTCCTTGAACCGTGCGTCGACGACCGCGTCGATCGTGAAGCTGCCGTTCGCCGGCAGCGCGCGTGGGATCGGGGACGTCGAGACGCCCGAGCCCTGCAGCGCGAACACCACCGCGCCCGTGCCGTCGGGCCCGCGCTTCGCGGCGCCGATGCCGAGCCGCGCGGTGGCGCCGTCCTGCAAGATCTCGGCGAGACGCGGCTGCAGCTGCTCGACGATCAGCTGCGGCGAATCGATGTCGCCCCATACGACGAGCAGGTGAGGAGACGGCTCGATGATGCCGTTGCGGTGCAGCGCGAACTCGACGAGCGAGTAGCCGATCACGCCCTCCTCGGGCACGACCTCGGCGAGCTCGGCGCAGGTGCGGAATAGCCGCGCATCGGCGATCGGAACGTTCGTGCCGGCGCGCGCCGCGGCATCCTTGACCGCGGCGGTGACGGCGTCCCCGAGTGGAGTCCTCGGAGGTGCCTGCAGCGGCTCGTTGTAGCGCTGCGCGGGCTCGGTGCTCGGCGCGAACGTGACGGGCGCGATCGCTGCGCCGGCCGTCGCACCCGAACCGCGCCAGCTCGGCTGCGTTCCGACCTGCTGCTTGCCGCTGTTCCCCGGGCATCCGGCCGCGACGGCGAGGAGGGCGAGGAACGCGAGGCGACGCATCGCCGAAACCGTATCACGCGAAGTGCCACGGCGCCCTCGGTCCGTCGACGCTGGCCGTGCCCTCACGCGGCGCTACGGTGACGCAGGTCGCACCGCGATCTTCGCGATGCCCGCTTTTGTCGCAGCGTCGGTCGCGCGGACGACGCTCGCCGCCGGTGCGCCCTTCTCGGTCGTGATCACCAGCTCGAGCTGTTTGTCGCGCGCGGTGAGGCCCTTCAGCACCGTGTCGAGATCGGCATCCTGGACCTTCGCACCGTTGATCGTGAACCCTCCGCGCGCATCGATCGCGATCGTCGCGGTGTTGATCGCGAGCGCCGGGATCAGGATCTGGGCCGGCTTCTCCGCGGTCGCGCTCCCGGAACCCGCCGCGCTTCCTGCCGTCGCGCTGCCGCTCCCCGCCGCGCTACCGCTTCCCTGACCCGGGTCCTGGTCGCTGCCCGAGCCCGTGCCGGTCGCCGCGGGCCCCACCGGTGTCCCCGGCGCCACGCCACCGTTCGGATCCGCGAACACGACCGTCAGCATTCGATCGAGCCCGTGGAAGTCGGAGTACGTGATCCGGTTCCATGACGACGCCGACGGATTCTGATCGCCGGTCTTCTTGTCGACTCGCACGACGTTCAGCTTCCAGCGGTCGCCGACGCGCGGCGGAATCGTCACGGCCATCGCATCGTCGCGGCCCTTCACGGCCGCCCACGGGATCGCGATCTCGACGTCCCATCCCTGATCTGTATCGCCGCCTTTGTCGGCGGTGCCGCGCATCGTCACCGCGGTGAGCATGTTTGCGCTCCACGCCTCGTCGCCCTTGCCCGCGCGCGGACCGGGGAACCACGAGTCGAACCTGGCGTTGTTCGGGTTGACCTGCAGCTCGACGTAGCCGCGCTTGTTCGCGTCGGCATCGATGAACAGCTCGACGCAGTCCGCCTTCCACAGCGGATCGTCGTGGTTCTTGTACTCGCTGAACACGTCGCTGTCGGTGATCGTCATGAAGACGTAGAGGAACTGGTCGTCCCAGGTCATCCGCGCGATCGACTTGCCGACCGGCTCGGGGCTGCCCTCCGCCGTGACGAGCTCGGGCGACGTGATCGCACCGCCCCAGCCGACATCGGCACCGACGCCGTCGATCGCGATCGGGCCGCGCGCGTACGGCACGTGGATCGTTCCCGGCGGCGGCGGAGCGCGGGAGAGGTCGACGTCGAACACGCGCGCGATCACGGCACGGTCGACGACGTTCGCGCCTGTCGCGGCCATCCGATCGTCGATGCCGTGAGCGCCCGGCGAGATCAAGCCGACCGACAGCGTCGCGTGCGGCGAGCGCCAGTCCGGACGCAGCGTGATCTCCTGCGGGTCCTCGATGATCTCGCCCGCGCGCCAGGTTCCGGGGCCGTGCGCGATGGTCATGTCGGTGTCGGGCAGCGCCATGAAGTCCGCGTGACCCGCGTCCCCGCGGAACAGCGAGAACGGCTTCCACGCGGTTCCCGGGCTCTCGATGACCTTCCAGTAGTGCGTGATCTTCACCGTACCGCCGGGGATGATCCGCGTCTGCTCGACGTTGTTGCCGAGGTAGACGACCTTGCCGCCGAAGTTCACGTCGAGCGTCGCGGTCAGCGGTGGGACCGCCGTCAGCAGGTGCTTGCCGACGAACCCGGGATCGATCTTCTTCGGCTGCGGTCCAGGTCCCTTGTCGACGCAGGCGCCGACGAGGAGGAGCAGCAGGGCGAGCCGACGAGGCATGGTCCGTACCTTATACGATGAGATCCGAGGCGTCCTGGAACAACGCGCGGTTTGCGGTCTCGCGCGCCACGACGAGCTTTTCGACCTCGGCGAGCAGCTTCGGGTGCTTCTTCGCGACCGCGTCGAAGTCCTTGCGGGACAGCCGCAGCAGCACCGCCGGCTCGAGGGCCACGACGTTCGCGACCGCCTGCTGGCCGCTCACCAGGGAAATCTCGCCGACCGCCGCCCCCGGACCCAGCTCCGCGATCGAGCTGCCGGCGCTCTGGACCTGGCACTTGCCCGACACCACGACCCACAGGTGCTCGTTCAAGGTGCCTTCCTTGATGAATGTCGTGCCCGGGGCTACGAGCTCGGTCGAGAACTTCGCGAGCAGCGCATCGCGGTCGTCATCGCCGAGCGCGCGGAACAGCTCGCTCGTGCGCGTGAGGTTCGCGAGCAGCCGCGCGCGCGCGTGGTGGGCGAGCACCTCGGCGAGCTTGGGATGCTTCTGTGCGGCGGTCTCGACGGCGCGCGCGGGGATCTCGAGCACCCACACGTCTTCCCGCGCGGTCACCCGCGCCGTGCGCTTCGTGCCGCCGACGAGCGCGATCTCGCCGAAGAACGCACCCGAGTGCAGCTCGCCGAGCTCTGCACCTTCGCGCGCGACTCCGACGGTGCCGTGTGCGAGCCAGTACAGCGCGGTCGCCGGCTCGCCGATCTCGATGATCACGGAGCCCGCGGGGAACGCACGCGCAGTCATCACGCCGACGAGCGCACGCGCGCCGGGCTTGGTCAGCGCCGACAGCAGCGGCGCCGGCGGAACCTTTGCGAGCTGTCGGCCGGTGAGCCACGCGCCGAGCTTCGCGACGGTCGCGCGCGCTTGCTCGAGCGCGGTGCCCGTGGGGACCGGCAGCTCCGGCGGATCCTCGGGCGCGGGCGGCGTCGAGAACGCGAAGTGCGGGCCGCCCGTCGCGAACGTCTCGATCACCTGATCGATCAGCTCCGCGCCGCGCAGGCTGCCGAGCTCCGCGAGGTGGCGGCCGCACGCGACCGCGAGTGCGACCTGTCCGCCGATCCGCGCGCCCTCGCCGAGGGTCGCGAACACCGTCTCGGCGTCGTCCGCGTTCCCCTTGAGGTGATGCAGCGCGGCCAGCTCGAGCCAGCGCCCGTGGTCGAGCGGGTGTTCGCGAAGGCGCTTCGCGGCGCGCTCCAGTTGATCGTCAGTGACGGTCACCACCCCAGTCTAACGCAACGTGGGCGGCGGACCGCCCCAGCGCGCCACGATCGCCGCCATCCAGCGCTCGAGCCCGAAGCCGATGCACGCGGTCTCCGCCGCACCATCACCGATCTTCATCAGCGACGTGAAGTGCGTGCCGTGCAAGTTGAACGACGTCGCCGCCGTCGTTGTCGCCGCATCGATGCCGAGCTTCAGCTCGAGCTTCGTCGAGCGCATCGCCTGATACGTCCGCGCCGAGGCTGCCTCGCTGACGAAGAACGGATCGGTGGCAACCTCGAGCCGCGCATCGAGATCGAGCTCTCGTGCGAGCTCCTCGGCGAGCTCGACGAGCTGCGCGCGGACATCGGAGACGTACGCGGGCGAGCCGACGAGGACGATCTCGCGCATCGAGAACTCCCACTGGCGGAGCAGCGGTGCGAACCGGAAGCCTTCGTGGCGGTAACAGGTGCCGAGCGCGGTGATCGCCCGGCCGCCGCGGATCGGCGTGCCCTTCAGCGCGCGGTAGATGTTGTGGCAGACGAATGGCTCGAGGATGAAGCCCGACGGCACGAGCTCGTGCTGCGGCTCCGGCCACGCGAGCTTGCGCGCGCGCACGTCGGCGGTGAACGACGCGATCTGCTCGAAGTGCGCCGGCAGGTGATAGCCGAACGTCACATATTGTCCGTGCGATGCCAGGTAACCCGTGTCCCGGCAAACGTCGTCGGTCTGCTCGATCGAAGGCAGGTGCCAGGGCTCGGCGCCGATCGTCGCGGCGATCGCGCGCACGCGCTGGTCGATGAACATGCGCAGCTCGGCCGCGGGACCGACAAGCGCGTACTGGCCGGGCCCGAGCGTGATCGTGTGCGCGGCGAGCCATTCGCGGAGCCCGCCGGCATACCGAGGTAGCGCGTCGTGTCGCCACAGCGGCGGCGTCTCGCGCACGAACCGGTACGAGCGGATCGAGAGCTCGACCACCCGCTCGACCTGCGCGCGCAGGTCTGTCGAGTCAGCGCTCACCTCGAGCGTGACGGCCCGCGCGTCGATGGCGACGACGCCGCGAATGTCCGGGTGGCAGAACGCGAGATCCGCGGGCACGCCCGCGCGCGCGAGTGGCGAGGCGTTCGCGAGCGGAGCGCACTCGATCGCGAGGCGGCTCACGCAACGCTCCGGCGCTCCGCGACGAGCCGCAGGAGCTGCTCGACGGATCGGAGGCGCCCCTCGAACACGTCGCGCTCGTGGAGCTCGATCCGGAACGTGTCCTCGACGAACGCGATCAGCTCGATCAGGTGGAGCGACTTGATCGCGCCTGACTCGAACAGATCATCGGTATCGGTGAAGTCGGCGCCGTTCGCGAGGATCGCGAGCTGGGCGCGGAGGGCGGTGCGGAACGCTTCGGGCATGAGCTATCTCCAGGGCTGGATCGCGTGAGGGACGACCGGGCCGAACACGGCGTACTGCGTGCCGTGGCCCAGGTAGAGGACGACCGCCATCCAGATCACCCACGTGCGGAGGACGCGCAGGCAGAACCGGAACGGGGAGGGTGGGGACGCGGCGGCGGGCCGGCGTCGCTCGCGGATCAGCGCGATCGCTACGATCGTGCCCATCACGATGTTCTCGATGATGAGGTTCAACATCGGCGGATAGAGCGAGCCGCTCCGGAAGTAGTGTTTCGGCAGGTGGAACAGCGTGCTGCCGACCACGAACACGTAGAAGCAGCCCATGATGATCGCGCGCTCGGGTTTGCGCCGCAGGCGCAGCGCCACCGGCACGTAGAACAGCTCGACGAGCAGGTCTCGAAAGTGCGTGTTCCACCGTCGCCACAGCTCGGGCACGCTCTGCGCCGCGAGTGGAGCCGAGAACGACGGCGCGAGATCGACGCCGAGCATGCGGATCATCCCGACGAGGATCGCGGCGACCGCGCAGACCTTGACGGTGTGCTGGATCGGGTACGACAGCAGCGACCACACCGCGACGCCGGGGATGTCGTGCGCGCGGAGCGCCTCGTTCAGCGCGAGCGTCGGATCGTGCAGCTCGTGCATCGCCCACGCGAACACCGCGACCACGCAGCCCCACGTGATCATCCGGATCCCGGAGCGCTCGACCGCGTGATCGTGCACCGGCAGCGCGGCGCGGAACCGATCGCAGCGGATCACCGCGAGCATGTACGGGATCACGACGAACATCGGCGCGAACAGGAAGTAGAGGAGGAAGTCGAGGCGCGCGATGGGCTGCTTGCGCATCCGCACCTCGTGCCAGACCCACGCGATGCGCAGCGTGTACGCGAGCGCGAACAAGTAGCCGATCCTGCCGAGCTCGCGGTGCTCGTCGAGAAACGCCGGCCACAGATCGCGGTTGCACGCGACGCCGAGCCCGATGAAGCTCGCGACCGCGTATGCGAGGCCGCGCCGCGGCCGGGGAGGGCCGCCGCCAAACAGCGCCGCGTGAAACCCGAACGTCCACGCGACGGATGCGGCGGCAAACACCGGATCGAACGCGACCGCGCATGCGAGCGATCCGGCGAGCAGCGCGAGACGGCGGAGGTCAGCGCGCAGGCGGCGAGCGACGAGCCAGGTCACCGCGAACAGCGCCGCGACGACCGAGAATGGTGCGGCCGGGGTGGCAAAGTCCGACCACCCGGTCATCCCGTTGATGCCGGTGATCTCGAGCGCGCACACCGCGCCGATCACCGCGAGGCCAGTCCACGTTGCTCTGTCCACGCCCGATCAGGACGGCGAGCGCGGCGCCGACCTCACGCCGGCAATGGAGACCCGATCGAGTCTCAGTCGGTCTGCGGAAACTGGCCGGACACGTCGTTGCTCACCTGCGTGGCAACGGCAGCGCGGTTGTCCGCGTAAAACTCGGCAACGAGCAGATCATCGAACTGATCGGCAAACCGGCCGACGCCTGCGATCAGCGTGGCAAACTCCTGCGCGTCGATCCCCTTGAGCGCGCGGCCCGCGTGAAGCACGACCCAGCCATCCGGCTGCAGCGCGAACGAGGCGATGCCGCCCATGTACGCGTTGTGCTCGAGGAGCTTCTGCATGAACGCGAGCTCCTTCCCGGACGGCAGGCTGCGGAACAGCGGAGCGATCGCGACCACGGCCGATCCGGAGATGCCCGCGATCACGAACGCCGAGCCCCACTGCAGACGAACGAGGTGATCGTCGATGCGGACCGCCTTCTCGGCCAGCCCGCTTCCGCTCAGCAGATCATCGAGACCGGACATCAGAACACGCCGCCGATCCCGATGTTCTCGACCATCTTGTTGATAAAGTCTTCCATCTAGTGCCGGAGCGTACGCGGGAGCGCAGCTTGTGGGCGTGGGGATGGCGGGAAAAGTTCCCCGATGATGCCGCACGCACGGGCCTCACGCATCTCGCGAAGGCGCTCGTACCTGCCACGATGCCCGCGGTGAGGCCGCTTCCTCCCGACGAGCCCAGCGTTCCCGCTGCGACCGTCGCTGTGCCGGATGCGCTCGCAGCATTCAGCTCCCAGGCGCCGCACGATCGCGCGATGCGGTCACGCGGCCGCGCGTTCCCGGATCTCGTCGCGGGGTTCGCTGGCGACTACGCCGGTGCACCGGAGATCGTGGCGCTTCCGCGCGACGAGGCCGAGGTCACGCGCGTGCTCGACGAGGCCGGCGCGCGCGGCTGGGCGGTCGTGCCGTTCGGCGGTGGCACCTCGGTGGTCGGCGGAGTCGACTCGAAGCTCGCGAAGGGCGATCGCGCCGCGGTCATCAGCCTCGATCTCGGTGCGCTGACCGGCGTGCGCGAGGTCGATCCGACGAGCCGGCTCGCGCGGATCGCGGGCGGGACGCTCGGTCCGGTGCTCGAGGACGAGCTCGGGACGCACGGCCTGACGCTGCGCCACTACCCGCAGTCGTTCGAGTTCTCCACGCTCGGCGGATGGCTCGCCACGCGCGCCGGCGGCCACTACGCTACCGGTCCCACGCGGATCGACGAGCTCTGTCACGCGGTCACGATGATCACGCCGCGGGGCACACTCGCGACGCACCGGCACCCCGGCTCCGGCGCCGGTCCCGAGCCCGCGCGGCTCGTGTTCGGATCGGAAGGGATCCTCGGCGTGATCACCGAGGCGTGGATGAAGGTCGTGCCGCGCCCGCGCTGGCGCGCCACCGCGAGCGTCGCCTACAAGGACTTCACCGCGGCGGTCGCTGCCACGCGCGCGCTCGCGCAATCCGGCCTGTATCCGAGCAACGCGCGCCTGCTCGACGCGAACGAGGCGCGGCTTCACCGCGTGCGGTTCGATGGCACGAGTGTCCTCCTGATCGGCTTCGAGTCCGCGGATCATCCGCTCGGTGCGTGGCTCGCGCGTGCGGTCGAGCTAGCGAAGGATCACGGCGGCGAGGTCGTGTCTGGTCCGAGCGAGTCCGACGCGTCGACACGAACCGGCGCGGCCGGCGCGTGGCGGCAGGCGTTCTTCGACGCGCCTTATCTACAATCCGCGATGCTTTCGATCGGCGTGCTCAGCGACACGTTCGAGACCTCGTGCACGTGGACGCAGTTCCCAGAGCTCCACGCGCGCGTGACCTCCGCCGTGCAGCGCGCGCTCGAGGAGGAGTGCGGCGGAGGGATCGTCGCCTGCCGGTTCACGCACGTCTACCCCGATGGTCCGGCGCCCTACTACACGTTCGTCGGTCCGCTGCGCGCCGGCGGCGAGCTCGCGCAGTGGCAAGCGCTCAAGTCCGCCGCATCCGAGGCGCTGTCGGCTGCCGGCGGCACGATCACACACCACCACGCGGTCGGCCGCACGCACCGCCCCTGGTACGACCGCGAGCGTCCTCAGCTGTTCGCGGATGCGCTGCGCACGATCAAGCACGACCTCGATCCGCGGGGCGTGCTGAATCCCGGCGTCCTCGTCGACCCGTAGCGACCTAGTGCGGGCGCCCGGCCTGCGCCGCCCGTCATGACGGCGTACGGACGCGCCTGAGACCGACCCCCTTTCGGAGATCCGTACGTACGGCGTACGGACGGATCGGCACGAGCAGAAAC
>JACCRC010000503.1 GCA_013813765.1 Deltaproteobacteria bacterium
GCGTTCCTGGAACCGACGCACCGACCGGGGCCCACCTCCCGGGCCGATGGGATAGTCGGCACCATCGTCGGACCAGCACGCCGCCACCAGACAGAACAGCGAAGCGAAGATACGGTACATGGATAGACTCTGGCGAGTTTCGTCAGCGCTCGGCTACCCGCCCTACGATGACCTCACCAGTGGCGCGCGCGTGTGCGAGATCGCTCGTGCGAAGATCAGGCAACACGCCGGGGCCGACCAAAGCGTGCGTCGCCGAAACGTAGGCGAGCGCGCAGGTGATACCGTCTGCGCATTCGCATCACCCCGCTCTCCATCCTCGCCGCGCTGGCGCTCTCCTGCGGTTCGACACAATCCGTTCCAGCACCCGCGAAACATTACGACGTCATCTTGCGGGGCGGCATGGTCTACGACGGGCTCGGTGGCGCACCTTTCGTTGCGGACGTCGCGATCTCAAGCGATCGCATCGCGGCGATCGGCGCGCTTGGCGAAGCGACGGCGATCACCGAGCTCGATGTGCACGGACTGGCGGTCGCGCCGGGCTTCATCAACATGCTCAGCTGGGCCGTCGAGTCGCTCATCGCCGATGGCAAGGCGCAATCCGACATCCGCCAGGGCGTGACGCTCGAGGTGATGGGCGAAGGCGACTCGATGGGTCCGTTCAATGCGGAGCTCAAGCAGCTGACGGTCGAACGTCAGGTCGACATCAAGTTCGACGTCACGTGGACGACGCTTGGGGAGTATCTCGAGCACCTCGAGAAGAAGGGCGTCGCGCCGAACATCGCATCGGTCGTCGGCGCGAGCACCGTACGCATGCACGAGCTGGGGCAGATCGATCGCGCACCCACGCCGGATGAGCTGGATCGGATGCGAGAGCTCGTGCGCAAGGCGATGCGCGAGGGGGCACTCGGCCTCGGGTCGGCACTCATGTACCCGCCGGGGATCTACGCGAAGACCTCCGAGATCGTCGAGCTATGCAAGGTTGTCTCGGAGTACGGCGGCATCTACATCACGCACATGCGCAGCGAGGGAAGTCAGCTGCTCGAGGCGATCGACGAGGTGCTCACCATCGCGCGCGAGGCGAACGTCCCGGCCGAGATCTATCACCTGAAGGCGAGTGGCAAGGAGAACTGGCCGAAGATGAAGCCGGCGATCGCGAAGATCGAGGCTGCGCGCAAGCAAGGTCTACGAATCACGGCGAACATGTACACGTACCCAGCTGCGGGAACGGGTCTCGCCGCGTCGATGCCGCCATGGTCGCAGGAAGGTGGTCACAAGGCGTTCGTCGCGCGCATGAAGGATCCCGTCACGCGTGCGCGGATCGCGCGCGACATGACCACGCCCGGTGACGCCTGGGACAACTGGTTCCTCGGTGCGGGCCCCGAGGGGATCTATCCGGGGGGCTTCAAGAACGACACGCTCAGGCCGCTCGCCGGCAAGTCCCTCGCCGAGATTGCGAAGCTGCGCGGCAAGCCCGCCGATCAGGTCGCCATGGATCTGATCATCGAGAACGACGCCGACGTCGGCACACTCTACTTCCTCATGTCCGAGGACAACATCCGCACGCAGCTGCGACTGCCGTGGATTAGCTTCGGGTCCGACGCCGAATCGCCGGCAACGGAAGGCGTGTTCCTCAAGTCGCCCACCCACCCGCGCGCGTACGGAAACTTCGCGCGCTGGCTCGGCAAGTATGTACGCGACGAGAAGGTCGTGTCGCTCGAGGACGCGATCCGGCGCATGACGTCGTTGCCGGCCGCTAATCTCAACATCAAGGAGCGCGGCACGCTGAAGCCGAAGTTCTTCGCCGATGTCGTGGTGTTCGATCCCGCCACGATCCATGACCACGCCACGTTCGACGAGCCCCATCAGTACTCGACGGGTGTGAAGCACGTGTTCGTCAACGGCACGCAGGTCCTGAGGGACGGCGAGCACACCGGCAAGACACCGGGTCGCGTCGTGCGCGGTCCCGGCTACGGCCGCTAACGTCGTGCAGGTATCCGGACCGGCGATCGAGAAGGCAACCGGTCGCTTTTCTTCTCGCCAGAGATGCCGCGGATCGGGATCGGTGGGCACGAGTGCGCGGAGCTTCGTGCGGTGTTTGCTGGCGGGCCCGAACACGCCTGCGTAGCGAACCAGGTGACGGCGTGGCGGCGGGATGATGCCGACGAGCCGGCGCAGAGCCGCTGCGACTCGGCGAGCTGTGGGCGATTCCGATCATGCTGCGTCTCGCCTTGCTCGAGAATCTGCGCCGCATCGTAAGCGCGGTGACGAGCGGACGGCGCGATCGATAATCCGCCGCCGAGTGGGTCACGAAGATGCTCGCCGTGCCGACGACGACCCACGTGGTGCTCGTACTCGCGGACCTGATCGCCGCGGATCCACCACTGACGAACGCGTTCGTCGCCGAGCTCGCGACGCGGACGCAGGCCCACGGCAACGACCTCGCGTTTCCGATGTCATGGCTCGTAGTACGGCAGAGCCTCCCGCAGCTCGCCGGTTACATGACCGACGAACTCGTAAGGTTCGATTACTTCGCTGAGGTCCAGCATCGCGAACGGCGCGGGGATGGGTTTGATCCAAAGCGTCACCACGGCGCCGCGGGGTGGGTACGCGCGGATCTCGGCGGGGCGAGCGAGTACATGCGTGGCTGAGGAGCAAGCCCCGGGCGATGCTACGCCTGAAGCTTCAGGAGGACGCCGGCCTTCTCGGGCATCGCGAACGAGACACGGCTGTAGTCCTCGGCGAACGCGTCCGGGTGGAGGTGTGCGTAGACCTGCTGCGTGATCGCGACGCTGGAGTGGCCGAGGATCTTCGACAGCTTGAAGATGTCGCCGCCGGACGCGAGGAACAGGCCGGCGAAGGTGTGCCGCAGGTCGTGGAGCCGGAACTTCTTCGGCAGCTTGGCGCGGAGGACCGCGGCCTTGAACGGGCGGAACACGCTCGTCTTGTTTCGCGGCAGCTGCTCCTCGAACTTGTCGCGCTTGGCTCCGGGCCAGAGCAGCGTGTTCTCGCCCTTCGCGAGCTTCATCTCGCGGAGGACCGTCAGCACCGAGTCGAAGATCGGCACGTGGCGAAGCCGGCCGGACTTCGGCGCACCACGGCGACCGCGGTGCACGTGGATCACGCGGTGCTGCAGATCGACGTCGACCCACATCAGGTGCAGCGCTTCATCGAGCCGCATGCCGGTGCCGACCAGGACGGCCACGAGCGTCCGGATGTTGTCGTTGCACTCGTGCAGCAACTTCTGGACTTCGCCGGCGGACTGGAGCCACACGAACGGTCGCTCCGCGACCTCGAGGTCGCGAATGAACTTGAGCGGATTCTCGGCGCACCATCCCTGCTCGATGAAGTAGCTGTAGGCCGCGGACAGCGCAGCGAACAGGGTGTTGATCGTGGCGTTGCCGATCGGTTTCTCGCGGTGCTTGAGCGAGGTGCGCAGATCGATCAGCTTGGCCTTCGTGATCTTCACTACCGGCGTGCTGTCGAACGTCGGGCGAACGTAGAGCCGCATGCGATCCGCGTACTCGTCGTGCGAGCGCTGGTCCGCGATCGCGCGCAGCCACGCATCGAGCGCGTCGCCCAGCGTGCGCTTCGAGTCGACGGCGGGAGGCAGGTCGCCCGCCTTGATCTGACGCTGCGTGACGCGGTGCTGGGCGTCCGCATCTTCGGCATCGCGCCGCGTGGCGAACGTGCCGACGTAGACCCGGGTACGTTGGTCGCGGATGCGAGCGCGCGCGTAAACCTGGAAGCGCTTCGTCCCATCCTCCAACTTCCGCACCGTGATCATGGCAGGAGCCTAAGGCATGGGTACGACAGACTGGTGTAGAAACGGTGTAGAAACGAGAAATCGCGCGATCGCCCGGCGTCCGATCAGGAAGGCTTCGGCGGCCACGGAACGAACTTGCTCACGCGCTTCTGGTAGTCGCGATACGCATCTCCGCGGCTCCTGATCGCCTGCGCCTCCGTCGGTGGAATGCCGGTGACGCCGAAGATCGAGCCGACGATGATCGCCTGCGGCACCAAGCCGAGCAGCCCCCACGCACCGAACGCCCACCCATACACCGCATACCCGATCCACACGCACCACTCGAAGAAGTAGTTGGGGTGCCGCGACCACGCCCACAGCCCGACCTCGCACACCTTTCCCTTGTTCGCCGGATCGCGCTTGAACCGCAGCAGCTGGTAGTCCGCGACGGCCTCGCCGAGGATGCCGAGGATCGCGATCGTGGCACCGAGCGCGCGCGGCCACGCCGCGGCGGGCTCGAGGAGGAACGGCACGATGAACGCGGCCGAGAGGATGCCGGTCAGCGCGGCCTGCGCCTGGAAGAAGATGAAGAAGTTCTGCGACGCGTTCGCGCCCCACTTCGCGCGCAGCGCGACGTAACGGCCTTCCTCTGGCGGCGATGCGGCGCCGCGCGAGATGAGGTAGCCGCCGAGCCGAAGGCTCCACGCGATCACGACCGCGCAGAGCACCGCCCAGCCGCACGCGCACGAGGTGGAGCCCCACGCGAACAGCACGGCGATCGGCGCGAATGACAGCGCCCAGCCGACGTCGACGATGCCGGCGTTCTTCGTGCGCTGCTGCACGAGCCAGAGCACGAGCTGGATCGCCGCCGCGAGCGCCCATGCCTGGGCGATGCGAACGGCGATCTCGGCGATCATTTCGTTCTGGGTAAGACGACGACGAACGATCGATCGTTACGCTTGAACACCTGGACCCAGTCACCGGCGGTCTCGACGAGCGAGAACCACGGCTGCTTCTTCGAATTCGCGTCTGCCGCGGCGAGCTCGGGGACGATCAGGTCGACCTCCACGAAGCGGCCCTTCGTCGCGGTGTCGACGGCGGCCGCGTAGCTCCACTCCTTGACCGCGTCGTCGGGAGACCTGTCGTTGTGCAGCGCGCCGCCGTACAGCGCGATCCACGGCCGGTGCGCGGCGTCCTTGTCGCGATGGGCGACGGCCGAGAGCGCGATCCGCTTGAGCTCGCGCGTCGTGATCGTGAGCATCGCGAGCGGATCGATCTGGCCGTTGGGAACCAGCGCCTTGTAGTCGGCGCACGACAGCGTCATCGCATGCGGCTGGATCTTCGCCGCCTTCGCCGCGTCCGCGAGCAGCGCGATCTCGGACTTCGTCGCCTCGGGCCGCTTCACCTCGGTCTGCATCTGCTGCGTTGCCTTCTGCGCGGTCTGCCCGCACTTCGGGTCGACGATGAACGTCTCGACGATCAGATCCGAGAACTTGTCGCCGAGCGAGGGCAGGGCGGTGGTGAACAGCGAGAGCGCGGACTTCACCTGCGCGCGATCGACACGCGCGTGCAGCTCGCCGAACCCGACGACACGCGCATCCGCGGGGATGATTGCCGCGAGGGCGTCTGCGAGCGTCGCGTGCTGACCGGGCGGAGGCGCGGGCGGTGCGGGCGCGACGGCTGCGTCGGGTGCGACCACCGGTGCCGCGGAGCCCGTCGCGACGGGAGTCGTCTCCACGATGGGCGGGGCGGCGGCCTTGCCGCAGGCGACGAGTATCAGCGCGACGAGCGGATACCGCACCTCGTCACGGTAACACCGAACAGAGCCGGTGTTATGGTCCGCCCATGGGCCCGAGCGCGACAGAGCTGCGCACTATCCCGCTGTTTCATGGTTTCGGCGACGAGGAGCTCGCGAAGCTGAGCAGCTTGTTCGCGCGCATCACCGTTGATCCAGCGAAGCCGCTGTTCGATGTGGGGGAGCAGGCGACCGAGCTGTATCTCCTGACGGCCGGAGAGGTCGTGCTGGATCGACCGGGCGATGACCTGTTTCGCCTCTACCCGCCGGCGCTGATCGGAGAGCTGGGCGCGCTGACCGGGCTGCCGCGATCGACGCGCGCGAACGTCGCCGCTGGTTCGACGGTGTGGGGCCTGCGCGCGAAGACCGTGCAGGACTTCTTCGCGTCGAACCAGGAGCTGGGCGTGCGGTTCCTCGTGAACCTCCTCGGCGTCGTCGCCGACAAGGTCCACCGCGATCAGACGCGCATGGGCGACATGCGCCAGAACCTCATCCGCACGCAGAAGGAGCTCAAGCGCCTTCGCGAGCTCGTGCTCGAGGCGGACGAGACCGCGATCTCGGCGCCGGTGCACGACACGCTCGACAAGCTCATCACCACGAACCGCCGCGTGAACTACCGCGTCGAGCCGCCGTCGGCGCTGCCGGTCAACGTGCGCCTCGACACCGGTCTCGCGAAGGTCACCGACATCTCGCGGAGCCACGTCACGTGCACTCCGTCGACGATCCCCGCGCAGCCCGGCGGCTGGCTCTCGGGCGTCCTGTCGCTCGCCGGCTCCGAGATCCCGATCTCCGGCAAGGTCCACCGCGTTCAGGGTGGCCGCGTCACGATCGAGCTCGACCTCCTGATCGACGAGTACGCCGCGACACTCGAAAATTACCTGACGCGCGCGCAGCTGCTCGACGTCCTCGTCTGAGCCGAAACACAAAAACGGCCGGTCAGGGACCGGCCGCTTGAAAGCATCGCGCGAAGAACTACTTCTGCGAGACCTTCTCGGGCTTCTTCTCGGTCGCCTTCGCTGCGTCCTTCGTCTGCTCCTTCGCCTTGTCGGCGGGCTTCGCTTCAGTCTTCGGCTGCTCCTTGGCCTTCGGCTGCTCCTTTGCCTTCTCCGCGGTGCGCGGAGCGGTCGCTTCAGCCTCCTTCTTGCCTTCCTCGTGCTGCGGGCAGGCAAAGACGGGGGCCGCGAGGAGACCGAGGGTCGCGAACGTCAGAACGAGCTTCTTCATCCGGGGAGCATGACAAAACATGGCTCGGGCGGCAACAGGAACCGCTCCTGTCAGCTACTTACGCGACCGATACGCAAGCCTGTACACTGGGCGTGATGCGAGCGATGGCTGCAGTGCATGTCGCAGGACCGCCGTGCGTCGCCTCCGGCCCGTTCGGCGGCGGGGTGTCCCCTGCGCCAAGCTGACCCTATGGTGCTCCTCGAGCGGGTCCTCGTGGTGCTCCTCGCCGGCTGCGGATTTCAGGTCCGCGCGGAGGTGATCGACGCCGCGCCCAGCGACGGCGAGCGTGATGCCGCGAGCCTCGATGCGCAGATCGACGGGCCGCTCGATGCGCCGATCGACGCAACGCCCGACGCGCCGCTGCTCGCGTGCCCGATCGAATACGTCGTGACGGTCACCGGTTCGATGTCGCGATATCGGATCAGCTCGACCAACGGCACGTTCGCGCAGCACCACGCGTCGTGTAACGACGATCTGGTCGGAGCGACGCACCTCGCGGTGTTCGACACGCTCGCCGAGCTCGACCAGATCACGGCACTGCTGGTGGCGGTTCCTCAGCCAAGCAGCGGCAGGTTCTACATCGGTGCGGTGCAGATGATGAACCAGACCACGACCGGTGGTGGGTGGCTGCACTTCACCGGCGGCGCGGTGCCGACGACGATGTGGCAGAGCGGACAGCCCGACGACAACAGCGACTCGGAGGCCGATCACGACCAACAGCTCGCGGCGCTCGAGTCAGGCCAACGACTGAATGATGTCTCGGGCGAGCTCTCCTACGGCGCGGTCTGCGAGTGCGACGGGAAGACGATCGATCCGACCGTGGCCACACACATCCCGTAGCTCAGAGCAGGCTCGCGACCCAGCCGACGCCGACCCAGAATCCGACCGCGGTGCCGATGCCTGACGCGACCGCGATGAGCAGGATCCGCGTCACCGGATTTCTCCAGAAGCCCTTGAAGCTCTGGATGTCCTAGGGCAAGCGCTCGCAGTCCGCGACGCTCGGCTTTCGCCGCCACGCTTCGACGACACCAACCACCATCCCGGTGCCGAGCAGCGGATGGATCGCGGCGATCGGTGCAACGACCAGGGCCGACACGACCGAGAACAGCGAGCCGCCCGCGAGAAGTGTCAGCGTGCCGGCGCCGATCGACGTCGGCAGGATCCACGCGAGCATCAGCTCCGAGATGCTCGATGACTCGCTCCACTTCCAGCCGTAGATCAGCGCACCGATGAACAATGCGGGGATCAGCCACTTGATGATCGTCCACACCAGCGACGGAGGTGGAATCGCATCGAGCTTCGCGCGATCGATCGTCTTGCCGATCTGCGGGAGCATTCCAGGCACGTGCGCCGCGCCGACCACGGCGACCACGCGCTTCTTGCCGGTGCCGGCCTCGACGAGCTTCGACGCGAGGTACTGATCTCGCTCGTCGATCAGCGGCGTCTTGATCTCGGGGACCTTCTCGCCGAGCTTCGCGAGCATCTGCGATAGCGCCTCGGGCTCCTTGAGATCCTCGATCTGCTCGCCGATGCCCTTCGGCGGCTCGTCCTTGCCCTTCTTCTTGTCCTTGTCATCGTCGTCCTCCCAGCCGACGACAAGCGAGGTCAGGAGCTGCGAGCGCTTCCACAGGCCGAGGTTTCGCCACGTGCGGCGCAGCGTGATGTTGATGTCGCGATCGATCAGCTCGACCGGAATGCCCTTCTCCGTTGCCGCCGCCGTCGCAGCGAGCAGCTCGGCGCCGGGCTTGACCCCGAGCGTCGCACCGATCCGACGCTGGTACGACGACAGCGCGAGGTGGCCGAGCAAGTAGAGGCCGCGGCCTTCGCGCACGACCTTGAACACGTCGAGGTCGCGGAACGCGCTGTCCTTCGTCAGCGCCTCGAACCTCGCCTTGTCGAGCTCGACGCAGACGAGGTCGGGCTCGACCATCGCGATCACAGCGCGGACCTCGTCCACGGAGCGCTGGGAGACGTGCGCGGTTCCGACGATGTAGTAGGTGGTGCCGTCGTGGACGACCTCGGTGACCGAGGCGGGGAGCGACGACACTTCCACGCCGCTGGCATAGCACGCTACACACTGTTGATGACCCAGATCCCAGAGGACAAGCGCACCGAGATCGAGGCGGCTGCGTTCCGCCGGTTGGTGAAGCACTTCCAGGAGCGCACGGACGTTCAGAACCTCGACGTCATGAACCTCGCGGGGTTCTGCCGGAACTGCCTGTCGAAGTGGTACCGCGCCGCTGCCACCGAGCGCGGCGTCGAGCTCAGCGACCCCGAGGCGCGCGAGCTGATCTACGGGATGCCCTACGACGAGTGGAAGGCAAAGTTCCAGAAGTGAGGCGCCGGGGCGCTGCTCAGTAGACCGAGATGCCGACGAGGGCGTCGGTCTGCTTGTCGCCGTGCGACCTCACGACGCCCATCCGCACGGTCAGCGCGATCCGCGTGTGGAGGTCGAGCTGGAGCATCCCGCCGCCGCTCATCGCCGTCGAGCCGTCGTTGCCGTTCAGGCCGCCGTTTGCGATCGTGCCGACCGGCGTGTCCTCCCAGCGATACGCGAGGCCGATGCCGCCGTAGACGCCGGCGTGCAGCGGACCGGCGACGATCGGCAGTGCCTGCAGCTCGGCCATGTAGCGCGACTCGAACAGCGTGCCGCCGTAGCGGTTCTCGCGCCACGCGAGTGCGACTGTCGCGAGGATGCCGATGCGCTGATCCGGGAAATAGCCGCCCTGGATCACGAACGACGGGCCCGCGTCGACGTCGCCGTAGACCGACTTCGAGGAGCCGTAGCCACCGTAGAGGCCGTAGGCAAACGCGCGCGTGAGCGGTTTGCGATCGAGCTGCAGCCACGGACCTTCGGTCGGCTTCACGATCGCGCTCTCCGTCCACGCCGCCGCCTGTGGATCGATCCACGCGAGCGGCATCACGGCCTGGCTGCCGTCCTTGCCGACGAGGTGCACCGGGTGCATCGGGTGAAGGCGAACCCAGCCATCGAAGCGCGAGCCCTCGATGCCGGCCGCCGCCACGAGCACCACCGCCGCCATGACCAGGATCGCGACCGCCGCTGCCTTCCCGTCACTGCCGCCGCCGGAGAGCTTGAGCCCACCGGCACCCCCGCGGCTGCCACCCGTCGAGACGCCGCCACCGCCGCGGGAACCGCCCGAGTACGAGCCGCCGATGTGGAATTCGGGGACGAACACGATGGCGGTCTGATCGTTCACCGGCTCCGCATCGGCGACCTCGGTCGCCGTCAGCTCCTGCGAGACCAGCACGCGCTGGGCGCGCGTCTCCGGCGGGATCATGCTGAGCCGCTGGAGCTCGGAATTCGGGATCCGGTAGCTGTTCGCGGCGCACCCGGTGCCGACGAGCAGCCCGGCCATCACCACGGCGATGAAGCGCATCGGGGCAGTATCGCAGCAATCCTCGTGCCCGCGCAGGTGCCTGCCGTGCAAGGCGCGGACGGCGGTTCGGTGACTACCTGAGGGTACGGTGTGGCGTTCAAACAACACGTCGGCTGCTACGATTCATTCGACCCGTATGCAGCCGGTCGACCTCGCAGCGGTCGCCGATGACTTCGATCGCGAGATCGCGGTGACCCCCGCGATCGATCGATTCTGTTCGTCGAGCGCGTGGATCCTGGCAGCAGCCACCACGCTGATGCCCCCGCGCGCGCCATTCTCGTTTCGCGGCGAGCATGGCTTCTTCGCGGCCGCACGTGGCGTGCATCCGGCGGGCTTCCCGTACATCGAGCCGATCGAGCTCGCGTGGGGCCTCGCCGCGCCGATGATCGGGCGTGATCCCGAGGCACTCGCGGCGGAGGTGGTGCCGCTTCTTGCCGCGCGGCGTGACTGGCAGCTCGCGATCCTCGCAGGCATGGCCGGCGATGGCCCACAGCGCAAGGCGCTCGAGGCCGCGCTGCCGCCGCGCTGGGAGCGCCGCCGCGGCACACCGACGGTGCGGCACGTCGCCAGCCTCGATGGTGGGATCGATGGATACCTGTCGCGACGCTCGCGCGATCTCCGCAAGAGTGTTCGCAAGAACCTCCGCGCCGCCACGCAGGCGGGGATCACGTTCGAGTCCGTGCGCGTTCCGCAGAGCGAGGCGGAGTCCCTGTACGCGCGGATCCAGGACGCCGAGGAGCGCAGCTGGAAGGCGGGTGAAGGCGTTGGCATCTCCGCCGGCGCGATGCGCGCGTTCTACGGCGCGATGTTGCCGCGGATCTGCGCGCTCGGGCAGCAGCGGACGATCTTCGCGCGCCACGCCGGTCGCGACATCGGCTACATCCTCGGCGCGGTGTTCCAGGACGAGTATCGCGGCCTGCAGTTCTCGTACGACGACGACCACTCGCAGTTTGGCCTCGGTGGCCTCTTGCAGTACCAGCAGATCGTCGAGCTCTGCGCCGAAGGGATCGCGCGCTACGACCTCGGCACCGAGATGGACTACAAGCGCCGCTGGGCCGAGGACATCATGGAGACCGAGATGCTCGTGCTCGTGCGTTAGCTAGTTCTCGCGCGGCGGCGGAGGGAGGGAATCGCCGGGGTCCACGAGTGGAGTGAGGTGTTTGTGCTCCTTCTTCGCCGAGATGATCGACGCGATCACGCCCGTGGCGATGATGCCTGCGATGGCAGCGAGCGAGATGAAGTGGTCGATGTGGATCCACCGCATGATGAACATCTTCACGCCGATCAGGATCAGCAAGAGAGCGAGCGCGTACTTCAGGTACTTGAACATGTCCATCGCGCCCGCGAGCACGAAGTACAGCGAGCGCAGCCCCATGATCGCGAAGATGTTCGAGGTGACCATGACGAAGGTCTCCTGGCTCACCGACAGGACCGCCGGGATCGAGTCGAGCGCGAACACGATGTCGGTCAGCTCGACGGAGACCAGGCACACCGCGACCATGGTCAGCGCCTTCTTGCCGTCCACCATCACGGTGAACTTGCCGCCATGATCGGTGCGATTGTCCACGCGCACGAACCGGCGGAGGAACTTCACGATCGCGGAGTTGTCGTGGTCGGCCTCTGCTTCGTCGTCGTGCCTGAACAGCTTGATGCCCTGGAACACCAGGTATGCGCCGAACACGAAGAAGATCCAGCTGAACCGGTGCGCGAGCCAGGCCCCGCCGCCGATCATGATCAGGCGGAACACGATCGCACCGAGGATTCCCCAGAAGAGGACTCGATGCTGGTACTTCATCTTTATGCGGAACTGCTTGAACAGCAGCGCGATGACGAAGATGTTGTCGATCGACAGCGCCTGCTCGAGCAGATACGCCGAGACGTACTGCACCGCCGCGAGGCTACCGGTACCGCCGGGCTCGGTGGTCCCGATCAGCTTCGCGTCGAGCCATCCGTTCTCGTAGATCAGATAGACGACGCCGGTGAACGACAGGCCGAGCGACATCCAGCCGGCGGTCCAGTAGGCCGCGGACCTGAGCGTGGGTTCCTTGTTGCCCTTGTTCAGGACAAACAGGTCGAGGAACAGAAGTAGCGCGACGAGGGTGAAGTACCCGATCCAGAACCAGAACATCGCGGCCCATGACCATGCCGTTTGAACGGTGGCATGGCAAGTCGCTATGCCAACGACGCGAGCAGCTTTTTCGCTTCTTCGGCCGGCCGTCCCAGGCCGAGCTTGCTGAACACCATGATGGCGTCGCGCAGCATGTCCTTACCGTCGGCGAGCTGGCCGGCCTCGGCCTTGTAGCGGCCGAACGCGAGCAGCGCCTTGCCGTAGGCGGCCTCGTTCCCGATGCTCTTCACGATGTTGATGGCCTTGCCGAACGCGATCTCCGCCGGTGGGTCGTCCTTCGAGTCGTCCATGCTGGCGTCGTACATCGAGGCCGAGAGGACGTCGCCGAGCGTCAGATAGGCCTGAGCCTCCTTCTCGCGCAGGCCCGCCTTCTTCGCGACGTGGAGCGCGCGCTCCGCGAGCTCCTTCGCCTCGGTGGTGTGGCCTTGCAGCTTCTCGAGCGACGCCAGGTGGCGGCAGCACTCGGACTCGAGGCCGCGTTCCTCGATGTCCTCGATGATCTCGAGCGCGTTCTCCAGGCGGCTGCGCGCCTCGTCGGCCTTGTTCTCGACCAGCGCGAGCTCGCCGAGGTTCGTGAGGATCAGCGCCGAGAGGGGCAGGGCGCCGATGCCCTCGGCCTCCGTGAGCGCCGCGATCCAGCCGGCGCGCGCCTCGGCGTAGTCGCCGAGATCGAACGACAGCGCCGCGAGGTGGTTCTGCGAGACGACCGTGCCCCACCGATCGCCGCTCGCCTTGCGCAGGTTGAACGCTTCCTGGTGGCAGGTCAGCGCCGACTCGTACTGGCCTCGGTCCTGCTGGACGTCGCCGAGCCGGGACAGTGACGTCGCGATCGCGCGCTTGTCACCGCCCTTGCCGCGACGCGCGAGCGCCTCGGTGATCTTTGCGTGAGCCTCGTCGTAGCGGCCGAGCATGTGGAGCGACTTGCCGATGTCGTCGAGCGAGCCGGCGATGCCGCGCGCGTCGTTCGCGCCGCGGAACAGCTCGAGGCCCCTCTCGAGATACTCGAGCGCGAGCCTGAGGTCGCCCTTGCGGCGCCACACGCGGCCCATCTTGTTGAACGCGACCGCGGCCTTGGTCTTGCTCGCCGCGACCCACGACAGGCGCAGCATGCGCTCGAACGCACCGAGCGCTGCCTCGAAGTCACCGATCAGCTCGTAGACCGAGCCGAGGTCGTGCCAGATGTGGATGCGCGCGGCGAGGTCGGTGTCGCCGATGCAGGCGAGCGCGCGATCGAACAGGCGGATCGCCGCCTCGTTTGCAAACTGGCTGCGCGCGGCCTCAGCCGAGCGGCGGTACCGCGTGGCGGCCTCGCGCGACTCGCCCGCGAGCGCCAGGTGACGCGCGACCTCTTCCTGCGCCGTCGGGCTGCGGCCCTCGGGGTGCAGCTCGAGCCAGCGCGCGACCGCAGCGTGATACGTGCGCCGCTTCGCCTCGTCCATGCTCTTGTAGACGAGCGACCAGAGATTTGGATTCGCGATGCGGAGCTCGCGCTCGCCCGCGATCGACGACTGCGGGACCTCGGCCAGCCACTCGCGCTCGACCAGCTTTCCGATCGCGGCGACGACGGAGAGCCGTGAGTGATCGCCACTCGCGGCGATCTGCGACAACGTCGGGCCATCGGGATCGGCGGGGCGTGCGGCGAACCGCTCGACCGCCAGGATCGCGTCGAGCCACGACGTCTCGCCGACGACGGCAGCCATCTCGAGCACGCGGCGCTCGGTGGTCTCCATCACGCGCAGACGCGCAGCGACGACCTCGTCGTAGCCCTTCGGCAGCTTCATCGCCGCGAGCGCGGCCTGGTCGACGCGCCACATCATGCCCTCGCGGACGATGACGTCGCTCTCGAGGAGCAGGCGCACGAGCTCGTAGATCGCGCGCGGCGATCCGCCGAGCGTCTTCGCATGAGCGAGCAGCACGGGCGGAATGTCGTGCAGCGAGCGACAGAGCTCGCGCAGCAGATCCTCGGCCTCGCCGGCGGAGAGCGAGCCGAGCTCGATCTTGGTGGGACCGATCTCGCCGTCGCCGAACGCGGGGTGGCGCTCGTAGAGGCTCGGCGTGGCGGTGCCGATCAGGAGCACGCGCGAGCTGCCAAGGCCGGCAGCCAGGTAGTGCATGAAGTTGATCGTGTCCTGCTGGCAGAGCTCGAGGTTCTCGACGACGACCACCACCGGGTGGCGCTCGGCCTCCGCGGTGAGGAAGCGCTTCAGCGCCATGAACAGACGCGCCTCGAGGCGCTGCGGCGATTCGAGCAGCGGCGTGACGACCGGGCTGTCCTCGAACGGAACGCGGAGAAGGTGCGCGATCAGGTGCGCGACCTCGGGGACCTGCTGCGGCTTCACGACGTCGGCGACGCCGGCGAGGATCTTGTCGCGGCTCTCGTTCGGGTCTTCACCGGCGACGAGGCTGAAGCGCGTGGTGAGCGCGCGGGCGACCGGACCGTAGGCGTTCGCGTTCTCGTCGGCGACGCCGGTGACGGCCATCGCGGTGGGGTGCGTGGTGCGGATGCGGGCGATGAGCTCGCTGATCATCCGGCTCTTGCCCATACCGGGCTCGCCGAGGATGACGGCGAAGCCGATCTGGCGGGCGTCGAACGCCTTGTCGGCCAGCTCCTGGAGCTGCGCGATCGCACGGGTCCGACCTGTGAACTTCGGTCGGAGCTCGTACGCTGCGCTGACGACCATCGTCCGCTCGCCCTCGCTCTCCCCGAAGCCATCACCACCGGCGAGATCGGCCGGCTCGAACTGCGGTGTCCGCTCGGTCCCGTCAGACGTTGGGAGCGTGGCGGGCAGCGGCGTATTGGGTTCCCAGGTTACCGGCATCGTGAACCAGTCGTCAGAGCGGCCATTCGACCGCGTAAGCTTTGAAGAATCCATAGCAAATCCACACGTCCCCGTCGTCTATCCACCCACTGGAGGGCGCCGGAAGCTAATGTGGTTCGATGTAGTTGTCAACGACTGGTTGAGGGCCCTTTAGCAATCCTCCCAACGTTCATTACTTCCCCGTTTTTACAGCGGGAGCGGCAGGCGGCGGCCGGCTCGAACAGCGCTTCGGCAACGCAGTGCGGTATGCCTCGGTCCGCGCCTTCACCTCATCGGGGATGCCGCGCTGCGTCTTACCGACCTTGAGGAAGTAGTGGATCGACACGGGGATGATCGGCTCGCGCTTCTCCGCGAGGCGCTGGCAGTTCTCCGCCTCGAGGTCGTCGAACACGTCCGCGATGATCATGGCGGTGATCGGCTTCACGTCGTGCATCAGCACCACGCCACCGTTCTGCTTCACGATCATCTTGCCGACCTTCGCGCGCAGCTTGTCGGCGCTCTTCGCCTGCCAGTCGAGCGTGTCGATGCTCCACAGCACCTCGGTCATGCCGAGCTTCTTCAGGTGCGCGCGCCCGTTCTTGTTGAACGCACCGAACGGCGGCCGGAACATGCCCACGGGGCGATTGATCTGCGGCGCCAGGGTGCGCAGCGAGGCGTCGATCTCGCGCTTCATCAGCTCGGGCTTGCCGCTCTTCAGATTGGCGTGCGAGACCGAGTGACTGCCGATGAGGAATCCGGCCTCGACCAGGCGCTGCAGGATCTGACGGGGCACTTCGCCGCGCTTTCCGGTAAGTCGCTGCGTGACGACGAAGAACGTCGCCGGGATGTTGTACTTCAGGCAGGCGTCGATCACCGCCGGCGTGGTCTCGGGGTTCGGTCCGTCGTCGAAGGTGAAGGTGACGAGCCCGCCCGGTGCCTCGTCACCATCGACGCGATCGGCCTTCGCGGTGAGCGGATCGTTCGTCAGCGCCTTCAGGTCCTTCGGATCGAGCGGCTCGGCGTGCGCAGCCACAGCCGTGCACGTCACGACGAGCAACACCCAGTGCGATCGCACGACCTGAACCTAGCACGCGGTATGCTGTGCGTCGTGCGCGTGGTCTCGACCTCCCAGTTGCCGATCGATCTCGTCGGCCAGGTCACGGCCGCCTTGCCCGGAACGATCGTCGAGGTACCGCCGGTCGGGCACGTCGGGCTCGCCGGTGTCGATCTCCGCGATGCGGACGCGCTGGTCTGTCTGCTGCTCGACAAGATCGATGCAAAATTGCTCGCGAGCGCACCCAAGCTGCGGGTCGTCGCGAACTGCGCGGTCGGCGTCGACAACATCGACCTCGCGGCCGCGGCCGCGGCGGGTGTGACCGTGACGAACACCCCGGACGTTCTGACCGAGGCCACCGCCGAGCTCGCGTTCACGCTGATGCTCGCTGCCGCGCGCCGGCTCGGGGAGGGCGAGCGCCTCGTGCGCTCCGGCGCGTGGACCGGCTGGGCGCTCGACCAGCTGCTCGGCGTCCAGCTCCACGGCAAGACGGCCGGGATCATCGGCTTTGGGCGGATCGGCCAGGCCTTCGCCCGCCGCGCGCTCGGCTTCGGGATGCGCGTGATCTACGCGGGGCCGCACGAGGTCTCCGCGGAGGGCACCGAGCGCGTCTCGATCGACGAGGTGTTCGCGCGCGCCGATGCCGTCAGCCTGCACTGCCCGCTGACGCCCGAGACCCGCCACGTCGTCAACGCGGCGCGCCTGGCGACGATGAAGCCGACCGCGATCGTCGTGAATACTGCTCGCGGCGACTGCGTCGACGAACCGGCCTTGATCGACGCGCTGACCGCCGGAAGGCTCGCAGGAGCGGGCCTCGACGTGTTCGTCGGTGAGCCAAAGATCGATCCTCGCCTCCTCAGCTGTCCCCGGCTGGTCTTGGCGCCGCACATCGGATCGGCTACCACCGAGGCAAGGACTTCCATGGCCCAGCTCTGTGCCGACGCGGTGATCGCCGTCCTCTCCGGACGGCGGCCTCCGAACGTCGTTACGAGGACGGCATGACCACCGCGCAGATCCTGCTGGTGACGAGCTCGGGTGCGCCGTCGTCTGCGGTCGTTCCGGTGCTGGCCGCGATCGAGGCCGCCGGGATGCGCGTGCGCGCGATCGATGTCGGGAGCGCGGGTGGTGGGGGAGGCGGCGTCGCCGATCGCGTGCGGCGCGCGCTGCTCGGTGAGAATGCCGAGCGCCGGCTCAAGCGCGAGCTCGAGCAGAGCCCACCCGATGCGGCAGTCGTGTTCGATCCACACGCCGCGATCGCGCTCACCGTGGCGCGCGATCAGGTGCCTGCGATCGCCGCGCTCGCTGCGCCCGTGATCGGCGTCGTCGGTGAGCTCGAGCCCGCCGAGGCGTGGGCGAAGACCGATTGCGATCGGTTCGTCGCGGTCGACGACATCGCGGCGGTCGCGCTCGCGGATGCGGGAGTGGAGGGCGAGCGGATCCTCGTCGTCGGCGCGATCGGCGAGCGCGCGTTCGCCGAGGCCGGCACGAATGATCGCGCGGCGCTGCGCCAGCGGTTCAAGCTCGGTGGCAAGACCGCGCTCGTCGAGGTCGCGGGCCTCGGTGCCGAGCAGACCGGCTCGCTCGCGCTGCAGCTCTCGCTGCTCGATGGGCACGATCAGATCCAGTACCTGTTCGATGCCGGCACCGACGTCGACGCCGCCGCGGTGCTTCGCCGCCAGGTCCCCGCGCTCGGCCTGCGCGGCAAGCTGTTCGGCAACACGCCCGACGCCCCGCTGCTGTGGCGCGCCGCCGACGTGATCGTCGCGCGCCCGCGGCCCGAGACGATCGCGCGCGTGCTGCTCGTCGGCGGCAAGCTCGTCGCGATGATCGACGACACGGTCGTGAACGGCGCGCGGCTCGCGGCCTCGCTCGAGCACCGCAAGCGCGCGATCAGCGCGAAGGGCCTCCTCCTGCTCTCGAGCGCGCTCGACTCCGCGTTCGGCGGCGTGATGCACCCGCCCACGGCCGACGGCGCGGACCAGATC
>JACCRC010000514.1 GCA_013813765.1 Deltaproteobacteria bacterium
AGCGGCGCCGCTCGTCGACATCGGTGCACAGCGTGACCAGCTCCTCGAGCTGATCGATCACGACCACGCGGCCTCGTGGTGCCCGCTCGCCGAGCGCGCGCAGCCGGTCGACGATGCTGCCCGTGTCCTCGGTATCCGCTCCGATCGGAGGCAGCGCCGCGAGGACATGAAGCGGGTGCCGTCCGGGCCGCATCGTGATCAGCTCGTACTGCTCGGCGAGCCGCGCCATCACGCCCGCGTGGATGAACGAGCTCTTGCCCGCGCCCGAGGGGCCGAGCACGGCGATCAGGGGCGCGCGCACGAGCCGGTTCGCCAGCGCTTCGATCTCGCGCTCTCGCCCGACGAACCGCTGCGCATCCGCGACGCCATAGGCCGCGAGGCCCGGATACGGCGACGCATCGTCGCTCGCATCCGCTTGCGTATCCGCGTCCTCCGTCGTGAGCATCGCGAGCTTTTGCGCAGCCGCATCGTCATCGCGCTCGAAGCCCCACGGCGCCGCGACCAGCCGCGCCTGCCCGCGCGCGCTGCGCCACAGCAGGAACAGCTCGGGCTCCGCCGACGGAAGCGGCGAGCGCACCTGCACGAGCGGTGACAGCTTGACGACCACCGCGCCCGCGACATCGAGCAGCGCAACCTCGCCATCCGGCAGCGGCGCGCCCCACACGACAACGCGCTCGCGATTCCTCCGCCGCGCTCCCTGCCAGCTCTCAGCCGCACCCGCGCGCCCGACGACCAGCGTGTACGCGAGCAATGGCTCGAGCGGGCGCAGTGCCTCCGCGACCGCGCGAACATCCGCCGAAAGATCCGCGGCCGTTCTGGGTCGCTCGCGATCGTCGAGGCGATCCGCGAGAGCTTCGAGGGGACCCGTCGTGTCGAGCGCCGCGCGTAGCTCGGGAATCGGAACGGTCATGCAAGAAGGGGCGTTGTCGAGCGGGGCGCGCAGCGCGGGAGCGGTGGTCGTGCTGGCGCCGACGCCGCGCGTCTCGATGTGCGCCGCGATCGAGCGAGCGAGCGAGAGCCATGGTCCCCCGTGATCGCGGCCGACGACACCACGCGCCTTTTCGCGGAGCTCGGGGGTCGAGTCCTCATCGTTCAGTTGCGCGAGCGCGATCACGGCGAGCCAGCGGCAGGTGATCGCCACGACCTCGCGTAGCGCGGCATCCATCTCGACGGTGGTGGCCGAGGCGGCGAGGTGCGCGACGGCGTCGGCGATCGGTTGCGGGCTCGACCGCACCCACAGGTCGCGCACCGTGGGATCGAGGATGGGGACGGTCTCGGGCGCGGCACCGCCGATGGTGCGGCGGACGGCCTCGCCGAGCTCGAGCGCGGTCTGCCAGCGGGCGTCGGGATGTTTCGCGAGCGCGCGCAGGATCACCTCGGCAAGTGCGGGCGCGACAGAGGCGGGAAGGGGCGCGGGCGCGAGCTCGAGGTGAGCGTTCGCGAGCTCGAGGCGCGCGACGCCCTGGAATGGCAGGACACCGGCGACCGCGCGGTACGCGAGCACCCCGAGCGCGTAGATGTCGGCTCGCGCGTCGACGTCGCCGGGTGAAGTCCACTGTTCGGGCGACATGTAGTGCGGCGAGCCGAGGGTCGCGCCATGGCCGGTGAGCTCGGAGTTCTCGACGCCGGGACTGGGTGCGCCGCCGTCGGACTTCGCGATACCGAAGTCGAGGAGCTTGGGCAGCAGCTGGCCCGCGCGCTCGATCACCATGACGTTCGAACCCTTGATGTCGCGGTGCACGATGCCTAGCTCGTGCGCGCTGTGGACCACCTCGCAGAGCCGGCCGAACAACGGCGCGAACACCGCGGGGTGCAGCGCGCCGCGCTGTGCGATCAGCTCGTCGAGCGTCGCGCCGCGCACGTGCTCCATCGCGATCCACAGGACGCCGTCGGGCTCCGCGCCGAACGCGTAGACATGCGCGGCATACGGGTGATCGAGCCGCGATGCGAGCTTCGCCTCGCGGAGGAACCGCTCGACGCGGTTCGGCACGTTCGCGATCTCACGTCGCAGCACCTTGATCACCGCGGAGCGCCCGAGCTGCGACTGCTCGGCGCGATAGACCTCACCGGAGCCACCCTGACCGAGCTGCTCGAGGATCGTGAGCTTACCGAGGGTGCGGCCGATCAGCGACGCCCCCGCCGCCGCCATCGCGGTGACCGGATCTCCTGGCGCGGTACCGGACGGAAGGATCTCCGTCGCGATGTCGTCGTCGGGAGCGGCCACGACGCGAGCATATCCCGGGCAGGTGCTACGGTAGGGCCGTGCGCGACGAGCTGGCCATCTACTTCGCCGGAGCGGTTCGCGGCGGCGGCAGCCACGAGCGGCTCGCGGCACGCATCGAGGCGCTGTCGATGTTCGGCCACGTGCTGACCGAGCACATGGCCTCGCCCACGACCGTAGACGTCGGTGACGACGCCGCGATCCACGCGCACGATCAAGCGCTCCTCGCGCGCGCGCACGTCGTGATCGCCGACGTCACGATCCCGTCGACCGGCACCGGCTACATGATCGCGCGTGCGGCCGCACGCGAGCTGCCGGTGCTCTGCCTCTACCTCCACGACACACGACCGTCCGCGATGATCGCGGGCTCGCCCGACGTGACCACGCGGTTCTATGCCGACGATGCCGAGTGGCTCGCGCACGTCCGCGCGTTTCTGCTCGACCACGCGGCACGTCTTCCCGCGACGCGCGGCCCGCGGATCTTCCTCGCGGGTCCACCCGGGTCCGGCAAAGGCACGCTCGGGCGCTGGCTCGCCGAGGCCACGGGGGCACCGCACGTCTCGACCGGTGACATCCTGCGCGACCTCGTTGCGAGCAAGGACGAGCATCCACACCGCGCGGAGATCGTGCGCAGCATGAACGCCGGCGAGCTCGTGCCCGCCGCGCTCATGCGCGACATCGTCGTGCAGCGGCTCGGTCGCCCCGATTGTCGGTTGTTCGGCATGGTGCTCGACGGCTATCCGCCGTCGCTCGCCGATCTCGAGAACCTCACCGCGAACGGTATCGTCCCGGACCTCGTGCTGATGCTCGAGTGTTCCGACGCCATCGCGATCGCCCGCCAGGTCGGCCGCGGCGCGCGTTCGACTGACACCGAGGACGGCGCGCGTCGCCGGCTCGCCGTCTATCGCGCGTCGATGCCCATCGCGGACTGGTATCCGAACAGCCTCGTCGCGCGCGTGGATGCGGAACAGTCTCCGGACCAGGTCGCGGCGTTCGCACTGCAGACCGTGCGCAACGCGCTCCAACGCCGTCGCCATCCCCGCAGCTACTTTCCAATCCCGCCCGCTCGTCCCGCGGACGCGCGCTCGACGCGCCTGCACTTTCACGTCGATGCAAGGGACTCGACGGAGATCCACGCGTTCGCGCTCGAGCTCCTGCGCCGCCACAAGCCCGCGCAAGGCCAGCTCAAGATCTATCCGATCGAGGCGCTGTCGCTCGGCGCGCAACACGCAGCGCTGCCGATCTATCGCCAGCTACCGAACTTCCATCCGATCGCGGACGCCGAGAACGAGGCCTTCATCACCGGCCGCCTCGGCGATGGTGATCGTGCGCTGATGACGGCCGTGCTCGACCTGGGCCGCGTGCGGCACGTGATGGTCGAGCTCGAGGAGTACGTGGGCGAGTGGACGCTGCACGCGAACGGCGTGCTCGTCGCCGATAGCGAGTACACGCTCACCGGCGACGATCACAGCTATCCCGCACACGCCTCGCAGCTCTGCAGTGACATCCCCGCGTGGGAGCTGCATCACGGCTTCGATCTACCGAAGCGAGGCGAGGCCGCACCGCCGTGGCCGCTCGCCGATCTCGTCGCCGCGTGCGGGAGGGCCGGCCTCACGAACGGCGGCTGGTTCGTATTCAAGAACGATCAGCACTGGGCATATCGATCGAACGAGTTCTCTTCGGATTCGTTCGAGACGTGCCGCGACCGCCTGCTCGCGCAGGTCCGCACGCTGCAAGGTCTGCTCGCGACGCGTGGCGACGCGGTCGACGTCGGCTGCTCGCTCGAACGCGTCCACGGCATCTGGCTGTTCTAGTCCGGCGTCCGACTCGGGAGAGTCAGCCCCCGCGCCCTAACCCCGGAGGGGGGAATCGGTGTCCGGTGTCCGACTTTGGAAAGTCACGCACCGTTCCCGCAACCCACCGTTCCCGCAACCCCGGAGGGATTACGCGAACGCGCGATCGCTCGCTTCGCGCACGGTCTCGAACTCCTGTTGCGCTTCGTCGTAGTCGCGAAGGAAGAACGGGTCAAACAGCGGGAACATGTCCGGGTAGATGAGGGCGTCGTCGTCCGAGATCACGCCGGACTTCGCGAGCGCGTGCACGTGCGTGCGGAACCGACCGCGGATCTCCTCGATCTCGGCCTCGGAGAATGGGCAGGGGTCACGCACGCGGGCGGCGAGCTCGTGCGCGAGCGGCGGAACGGCCACCACGGGCGCGTAGCGCGCGAAGAGGGCGAGCTGGCCGGTGAGCCACCGGCGAAAGCCGTTGGTGCGCGAGCGATCGAGGTCCGCGCGCGCGGAGTGGCCGAGTGCGGGCGCGAGCCGGCGCTGCCACACGAGCTCGAACAGCGCCTCGCACAGGGCGGGCAGCTCCTTGCCGCGGCCGATCTCCTGCACGACATCGGAGATGAACCACACGCCTTGCGCGGCGAATGCATCAGGGCCAATGAGATCGATCCATTGACGCACGGTGCTCGAGCGCGCGACGAGGTTCTGCCAGTTCATCCGCGTCCACTGGAAGTCGGCCACGAAGAACCGCGTGTACTTCGTCGAGAACGCACGCCATGCATCCGTGTGCGCCGGCAGCTCGCCGGGATCGCCGCGCAGCACGAAGCCGCATACCTGGCGCAACAGCCACGGCAGATCCGCGCGCCGCACCGGATCGATCGCGAGGTAGAGCGGATAGATCCGGCGCTTCGTGAAGTCGTAGTCGGGATGTGCACCCGATGTGGCGAGCGCGTCCGTCATCAGCATGTCGGCGAGCACGAGGCTCACGCCCTCGCTCATCATCCGGTAGGCGATGTAGACGCGCTTGTGATCGATCGTGTCGGCGCCGTCGGACACGAGGTCCGGCATCAGCTGATGCATGACATCGTGAAACATGTACGTCGCCTCGTGGATCGCATCGCCCTTTGGTACGTACGGCAATCCGCCGTTGAGCCCCGGGAACCAGTAGTTGCCGTCGCGCCGGCTCTTCGCACCGCGGAAGAACACGCCCTGATCGACGACATACGCGAGCGCACCTGCCAGCGGCGGCGGGAGGCTTCGATACAGCGGGTGACCGGTGAGCAGGCTCGCGTCGATCGACCAGCTGCCCGGCTCGGCCGCGGACCAGCGCAGCGTCTTCGGCGCCTTGTGGTGCAGCACCGCGCGTGCGAACGCGGACAAGCACTGCTCGCGCGCCGAGTTCTTCAGCCCGACTGCGGCCATCTGCTCGAGCGTCGACCCCGCGTTGGACGTGAACGCCGAGTCCCAATCGAACACCGTTGGATCGTCGGGCCGTAACTTCGATGCATCGAAGGTTCCCGTGACCTCGCGGATGTACGTCTTGCGTTCGAGCTTGCCGTCGGGACCTTTGATCCACGCGTGCAGGCGGCAGATGTTGCGCGCGGGCCCGACGTAGTCGCCTGCGGCGAGGTCGCCCGCGAGATCGAAGATGTTGCTCTCGTCGGCGAGCACGGCGCGGGCATTCGCGAGCCACCCAGCGACGACCTCGCCCGACTGCGTCGGCGGCTCGACGATCAGCTGCTGCGCGTGCCGCTCGAGGAAGCGCCGGTACTCGGCGATCTTCCATCGGTTCGCCGTCATCAGGACGATCGTCACGTTCCTCAGTGTACTCTGGGCCCGTGGAGCGCCGTGACGACAACGGAAGCCTCGTTGGCGAAGCCGATGGGAACCCGGCGTCAGGCTGTGATGATCCAGCGGGTGCTAGTCCCGTGTCGGTAGGCACCTGTGGGCCGAGTTGGTGTATTTTAAAGTTCTTGGTGGAGACG
>JACCRC010000002.1 GCA_013813765.1 Deltaproteobacteria bacterium
CGGCATCAACCAGGTGCAGATGCACGAGGACATCGGCCTGAACTTCGCGACCGCGCTGCGCGCGTTCCTGCGGCAGGACCCGAACATCATCATGGTCGGCGAGATCCGCGACTTCGAGACCGCCGAGATCGGCGTCAAGGCCGCACTCACGGGCCACCTCGTGCTGTCGACGCTGCACACCAACGACGCGCCGTCGACGGTGTCACGTCTCCTCAACATGGGCATCGAGCCGTTCCTCGTGACGGCCTCCGTCAACCTCGTGGTCGCCCAGCGCCTCGCGCGCCGCATCTGCATGGACTGCAAGATTCCCGACGAGAAGCACCCCGAGGCGCTCGCGAAGATGGGCATGACCGAGGAGCAGATCCGCACCGCGAAGGTGATGCGCGGGAAGGGCTGCCAAACTTGTAATAACACCGGTTACAAGGGCCGCGTCGCGCTCTACGAGGTCATGCCGTTCACCGATCCGCTGAAGGAGCTCGTGCTCCAGGGTGCCTCGGCGACCGAGATCAAGACCGAGATGATCCGCGGCGGAATTCAAAGTTTGCGCATGGCCGGCATCGCGAAGATCCTCGAAGGCATGACGACGCCGGAAGAGATCCTGCGCACCACGGTGGACGACTAGGTGGGGATGGACTGATGGCCCTGAATCTCCAGGCCTTGCTGAAGGCGATGACGGACAAGGGGGCCTCCGACCTCCACATCACCGCCGGATCCTCGCCGCGTCTCCGCATCGACGGCGATCTCGTCAAGCTCCAGACCGAGCCGCTGACTCCCGTGGACACGAAGACGCTCTGCTACTCGGTGATGAACGACGCGCAGAAGCTTCGGTTCGAGGAGGACCTCGAGATCGACTTCTCGTTCGGCATCCGCAACATGGCTCGGTTCCGCGCGAACGTGTACATGCAGCAGGCGTGTGTCGCCGGCGCGTTCCGCGTCGTACCGTACAACATCGTCCCGCTCGAGGATCTCGGCCTTCCGCCGGTCGTGACCGAGCTGTGTGACAAGCCACGCGGCCTCGTGCTGGTCACCGGCCCGACGGGCTCGGGCAAGTCGACGACGCTCGCGTCGATGATCGATCGCATCAACACGCGGCTCAAAGGCCACATCGTCACCGTCGAGGATCCGATCGAGTTCCAGCACAGCCACAAGGGCTGCCTTGTGAATCAGCGCGAGATCGGGCGCGACTCGACGTCGTTCAAGCGCGCGCTCAAGTACATCCTGCGCCAGGATCCCGACGTCGTCCTGATCGGCGAGATGCGTGACCTCGAGACCGTCGAAGCCGCGCTGACGATCGCCGAGACCGGTCACCTCGCGTTCGCGACGCTGCACACGAACAACGCGATCCAGAGCATCAACCGCATCATCGACGTGTTCCCGTCGCACGCGCAGAGCCAGGTCCGCGCGGTGCTGTCGTTCGTGCTCGAGGGCGTGATCACGCAGCAGCTGATCCCGAAGTCGTCGGGCTCGGGTCGCGCGCTCGCGGCCGAGGTGATGGTGCCGAACGCCGCGATCCGGAACCTCATCCGCGAGGACAAGCTGCACCAGGTCTACTCGCAGATGCAGATCGGGCAGAGCAAGTTCGGCATGCAGACGATGAACCAGTCGCTGGTCGACCTGTACATGCGCAAGGTCATCACGCTCGAGGAAGCGATGGGCCACACGAGCGAGCTCGACGAGATGCGCACCATGATCATCAACCAGGGCGGTAACGCGGGCACGCCATCACCTCCCATGACCCCCCGGCGCTAGGAGCAAGGACCATGGCCAAGTTCCAGTGGGAAGCAACGACGCGCACGGGCGAGACGCGCAAGGGCGCCATGGAGGCGGAAAGCGCGGAGATCGTCGAGAACCGCCTGCGCGGCGATGGCATGACCATCAAGCGGGTCAAGAAGGAGCCCAAGCAGATCACGATCACGATCGGCTCGGGCGTGTCCGCGAAGGACCTGCAGATCTTCACGCGCCAGCTCGCCACGATGATCGACGCCGGCCTGCCACTCGTGCAGTGCCTCGACATCCTCGCGAATCAGACGCCGAACAAGATCTTCGCCCGCATCCTCTCGCAGGTGAAGTCGTCCGTCGAGCAGGGCGCCACGTTCAGCGACTCGCTGCGGAAGCACCCGAAGGTGTTCGACGACCTCTACGTCAACCTCGTCGCTGCAGGCGAGGTCGGCGGCATCCTCGATACGATTCTGAACCGGCTCGCGATCTACATCGAGAAGAACGTCAAGCTGAAGGGTCAGATCAAGAGCGCGATGTTCTACCCGATCGGCATCCTTGTCGTCGCGATGGGCGTCATCGCCGTGATGCTCGTCAAGGTCATCCCGACGTTCGAGGCCATGTACAAGGACATGGGCAACGCCGAGCTCCCCGCCGCCACCCAGGTCGTGATCGCCATCTCGAACGGCTTCATCAACAAGTGGTACCTCTACTTCGGCGGGCTCGTCGGCACGATCACCGCGCTCGTGATGATGCGCCGCACCGAGCGGGGCAAGGAGATCTTTGACCGAGCGATGTTACGCATCCCGGTCATCGGACCAACCTTGCGCAAGATCGTGGTCGCGCGATTCACGCGCACGCTCGGCACGCTGCTGTCATCCGGTGTGCCGATCCTCGACGCGCTCGACATCTGCGCGCGCACCTCGGGCAACATGGTCGTGCAGAAGGGCATCATGGGTGCCCGTGCGAAGATCTCCGAAGGTCACGACATGGCCGGTCCGCTCGCCGACTCGCGCGTGTTCCCGGCGATGGTCGTTCAGATGATCGGCGTCGGTGAGCAGACGGGCGCCATGGACCAGATGCTTGGCAAGATCGCCGATTTCTACGAGGAAGAAGTCGATGCCGCGGTGTCGGCGCTCACCTCGCTGATCGAACCGATCATGATGGCGTTCCTCGGCATTGTCGTCGGCGGCCTGATCATCGCGATGTACCTGCCGATCTTCAAGCTCGCGGGAAATATCAACTAGCGGGCGATGGCGACGATTCCGGTTCCGACGGTGCGCCACGACCCGGCGACTCCGTCACCGGGCGATTCGCTCGTGGGACGACCGCAGATCGCCGCACCGAGCGACCTGCGCGGCCGTGTCAGCCGCCTGCTGCTCCTGCGAACGATCGTCGTGTCGGTCGTGCTCGCGCTGTCGCTGTGGCTCCAGGTCGCTGGCGAGCAGCCGTCGAGCAGCGCGGTGTGGCTGCAGTCGATGCTGCTGTCGGTCACGTACCTGTCGTCGATCGTGTTCGGCATCCTGTTGCGGCGTGGCTTCGCACCGCGACGGGTCGCGCGGCCGATGCAGGCCACAGACCTCGTGGTCACCTCGCTGCTGGTCTACGTCACCGGTGGCGCACAGAGTCCGTACACGTTCCTGTACGCGCTATCGATTGTCGCTTCGGGCGCGCTATCGTATCGGCGTGGCGCCGTCGTCGTCACCATCGCATCGCTCGGCGCGGTCACGCTGATCGCGGTCGCGGCATGGACCGGCGCGCTCGGACTGCCGATGTCCGCGCAGGCGCGCCCCGGCGATCAAACAGGTATCGCGCTGATCCGGACGCTCGGCGTCAACTACGCGGCGCTGATCGGCGTCGGTGCCCTGTCGTTCCTGTTTGGCGATCAGCTGCAGCGCGGCGCAGAGACGCTCGCGACGACCCGCAAGGCGGTCGCGGATCTCTACACGTTGCACCAGGACATCGTTCGCTCGCTCGCCTCGGGGCTGATCACGATCACGCCCGAGGGCACCGTGCTCGCGGCGAACAACGCCGCTGGCGACATCCTGCGGCGGCCCGCGCACTCGATGATCGGCGTGCCGATCGACGACGTGATGCCCGGCCTGAAGACGGTGTTCTCTGCGGGCGGTGACGCGCGGCGCGCCGACGTCCTGATCCGGACGCCGAGCGGCCAGGACGTCACCGTCGGGGTCACGGTGTCGCCGCTTCGCGACGTGCGAGATCAGGTCATCGGCCTCATCGTCAACTTCCAGGACCTCACCGAGCTGCGCCGGCTCGAGCAGCAGACGCGGCTGCAGGATCGTCTCGCGACGGTCGGTCACCTCGCGGCGGGCATCGCGCACGAGATCAGAAACCCGCTCGCTTCGATCTCTGGCTCGATCGAGCTCCTGCGGCAGGCCCCCCAGGCCACCGAGGACGATCGAACGCTGATGGCGATCGTCCACCGCGAGATCTCGCGGCTCGACGTGCTGATCGGCGATCTGCTCGACTACGCGAACCCGCGCCCGATGCGGCCGGTGGACTTCGATCTCGGCGTGCTCGTCGAGGAGACCGTGCAGGTCGCGCGCGGCGACCAATCGTTTGGCGATGTCGAGGTCACGGCAGAGGTCGATAAGCCGCTGCCGATCAGCGCCGATCCTGCGAAGCTGCGACAGGTGGTGTGGAACCTCGTGCGAAACGCTGCCGACGCCGCGCTCGCCGGTGGCAAGCACGTCAAGGTCACCGCCCGAGGCATCACCGACGGTGCCACGATCAGCGTCACCGATGACGGCCCCGGCATCACGCAACCACAGCTCGAGCGGATCTTCGACCCGTTCTTCACGACGAAGGACAAGGGCACCGGCCTCGGTCTCGCGACGTGTCACGCCGTGATCGCCGAGCACGCGGGGCGGATCGAGGTTCAGAGCGAGCTCGGCAAGGGCACGAAGATGGTGGTCACCGTCCCGCGGAGCCGATAGGCTCGATGACGTGAACTGCCCGATCTGTGCGCAGGCCCTCGAAGGAGGAGAGCTGGTGATGGTCTGCCATCCCTGCCACAAGTCGCTCGGCGGCGGGCTCAGCGTCAATGCGACGGGCGAGTTCCGCGTGCCCACCGCACAGGAGATGCTCGAGCACATGGACGGCCCGGCGCCCTCCACCCGCCCGAACACCGTCAACGTGTGCTCGTGGTGCGGCAAGCTCGAAGCCGAGGTGAAGAAGCTCCTGGGCCGCGGCGGCATCGCGCTGTGCGACGAGTGCGTGTCGCTCGCGAGCGACATCATGGAAGCGGAGCTCGGCGAGAACTGGAGATGACATGGACGCAGGTGAGCTACTGAAGGCACTGGAGTTCGCGGCGATGAAGCACCGCGATCAGCGGCGCAAGGACGAGGCGCAGTCGCCGTACATCAACCATCCGCTCGCAGCGGTCACGATGCTGTGGAATCACGGCGTGCGTGACCGCGTGCCGCTGCTCGCGGCCGTCCTGCACGACACTGTCGAGGACACCGGCACCACGCGCGAGGAGCTCGCGACCGTGTTCGGCGAGGACGTCGCGGCGGTGGTCATGGAGGTCACCGACGACAAGTCGCTGCCGAAGGATCGCCGCAAGGAGCTCCAGGTCGAGCATGCGCCGCACCTGTCGAGCCACGCAAAGCTCGTGAAGCTCGCCGACAAGATCGTGAACCTGCGTGACCTCACCGACAGTCCTCCTGCGAACTGGTCGCCGGAGCGCCGCGCGCAGTACTTCGTGTGGGCGCAGACCGTGGTCGCCGGGCTGCGCGGTGTGAGCGCCTCGCTCGAGCAGGCCTTCGATGCCGAGCACGCGCGCGGCACGCGCGGCAACTAGCTCGCAGCGAGGAGTCGGGCGCGGTCCCTGTAGTCGCTCGCGTAGTCCGCCTGCCCCTTCCGCTCCCACGCCGCTGCGAGCTCGCTGCAGCGCTGCGCCTCGAGCTGCGGCTCGAGCTCGCCACCCGCGCGCATCGCATCGAGCACCGCGATCGCATCGTCGAGCCGACCCACCGCGAGCAGCGCGCGCGCGCGGGTGTGCTGGATCGCGGGCACGTCGGGGCGCAGTCCGATCGCCTCGTCGACGAGTGCGAGCGCCGCGGTCGCATCGCGCCCCGCATCCAGTGCGGCGCAAGCGCGGTTGTTGAGCCAGACCGCGCGCTCGGAGCTCTCGAGCGCAACGCCATCGATCGCGGCGAGCGCTGCCTCCGCGCGCGCGAGCTTGCCCGCGGCGACATCGGCGCCGGCGCGGGAGAGGAGCGCGGCGCGTTCACGGGCTGCGGAGAAAGCAAGCGCGGCGAGCAGGCGGTAGCGGCGGGACGCGCGTGCATAGCGGGCGCGTCGAAATGCGGCGTGCGCGGACCGCGGCAGCCACAGGACCAGCCACATCGTGGCGAGGATCGCGATCGCGACGCCGACGGCGATCCAGCGCTTGCCGAACATGGTGCCGAGCAGCGCCGGGGCCACGAGGCAGCCGATCGTCCAGCCGAGGGCGCGTCCGACGTGCTGCGCGGCCACGAGCTGAGGATACGCCTTTGGCGGCCTCCCGGGCCGTGGTAGACACCGGGCCATGTCGGAGCGCCTGGTATCGCTTGGCAAGCGCACGGAGCCGCCCGTGCGCCGCCCTGCCCCTGCGCCCGGCGCCCCACGCGTCTACGTCGAGACCTACGGCTGCCAGATGAACGTGGCGGACTCCGATGTGATCCGCGGCGTGCTCGCGGACGCCGGCTACGCCACGAGCGACCGCGCCGAAGACGCCGAGGTGATCCTGGTCAACACCTGCGCGGTGCGCGAGAAGGCCGAGGAGCGGGTCACCGCCCGCGCGGCCGAGCTCGGGGCGCTGAAGAAGAAGAAGCCAGGCACCGTGCTCGCGATCGTCGGTTGCATGGCCGAGCACCTGAAGGAAGGGCTCGCGGACCGCGCGCCCGCGGTCGACGTGATCGCCGGTCCCGACAGCTATCGCCGGCTGCCCGAGCTGCTCGCCGCGGCGGGAGTCGCGCGAACGGCGCCCGTGGTGGATGTACGGCTCGACAAGGCGGAGACCTACGAGGGCCTCTCCGGCGCGGTCGGCGGCGACGGCGTCTCCGGCTTCGTCACGATCCAGCGCGGCTGCGACAAGTTCTGCACGTTCTGCGTCGTGCCGTTCACCCGCGGCCGCGAGCGCGGCACGCCACCTCGCGAGGTGCTGCGCCAGGTGCGCGAGCTCGCCGCCGCCGGCTACCGCGAGGTCGTGCTGCTCGGGCAGACGGTGAACTCCTATGTGTGGGACGACACCAGCTTCGCGGGCCTGCTCCGCGCGGTGTGTCTGGTGGAAGGCATCGAGCGCGTGCGCTTCACCTCGCCGTATCCGGTCGACTTCACCGCCGACGTGATCGCCGCGATCGCCGAGGAGCCGAAGATCTGCAAGTACGTGCACCTGCCAGTCCAGTCGGGGTCCGACGTCGTGCTCGAGCGGATGCGCCGCGGCTACACAGTCGACGATTACCGCGCGATCGTCCGCGCGCTGCGCGCTGCGATGCCCGATATCGCCCTGTCGACCGACATCCTCACCGGCTTCTCCGGCGAGACCGAGGACGATCACGCGCAGACGCTAGCGCTGATGAGCGAGCTGCGGTTCGACTCGGCGTTCATGTTCGCGTACTCGGAGCGCGACTTGACGTTCGCGGCGAAGAAGCTCCCCGACGACGTACCGGAGGCGACGAAGAAGCGCCGGCTCACCGAGATCATCGCGCTTCAAGAGCGCGTCTCCGCGGAGGTGTTCGCCGCTCACGTCGGCCGCCGCGAGCGCGTGCTCGTTCACGGTCCGAGCAAGCGCGACCCGGCGCAGCTCATGGGCCGCACCGACGGCTTCAAGACGGTGATCCTTCCGACGGGTGTCGGCGCGGTCGGCGAGCTCGTCGATGTCACGATCTCGCGCGCGACGATGGCGACCCTGTTCGGAGCGGTGCCGTGAAGCGGACCGCGATCCTCCTGCTCGCGCTCGCTGCGTGTCCGAAGCCGAAGGCGCCCGGTCAGAGCGAGGACGCCGGCTTCCGCGTGTTCTATGGGGATCCGCGCGCGAAGAGCCTCACCGTCCAGTCGGGCGTGCGCATGCAGACCAAGCCGACCGCGACCTGCACATACCCCGACGGTCGCGAGGCGCGGTGGGCCAATACCGGGGCAAAGCTCGACGATGGTACGCTCGCACCCGGGCTCGCGCTCGAGGACGGTGCGATCGGCGGCGTGCCCACGCAGCCGGGCACGTACAACGCGACGATCAAGTTCGCGGGCGTGACCTGTGCGGGCAAGCCCCAGGGCGATCAGCGCGCGGCCGTGACGATCATCGTTCGCTGAATGCGTGCAGCGTTCGCACTGCTGTTGCTGATCACCGCGTGCGAGAGCCGGCCCCCGCTCACCTACGCGAAGCTCACCGCCACCATGCGTGCGGCCGCGACCGCCGCCATCCCGCAGCCACCTGCGTTCGACGACCTGCTCGCTCGCGTGCCGTCCGATGCGTATGCCGTCCTCGGGATCGATCTGGCTCGCGCGCACAGCTCGCGTTCGGTGATGGAGGGTCTCGCCAACCTGCTCCGGCGCATCGGGGTCGAGGTCGACGTGCGTGCGGGCAGAGTCGTGCTCGCTGGCACGCCCGCAGGGTTTGTCGTGGTCACGCCGTCTTCACCGACCGACACCGGTGGCGGGATGGCAGATGCGCTCGCGGGCGTCAGCCGCGGGCGCACCGGCTTCGGCGCGATCAAGCTCAACGGCGAGCTGAAGCGCGAGCTCGTGCAGTTGATTCCCGATCTCGAGAAGCTCCGCTGGATCGCGGGCACGTTCGACTCGACGAATGGCATCTCGATCACCGTCGACGCGGTGTTCCCCGACGCGATGACCGCCGCCAAGCTCCCGGTCACCATCAGTATCGGCCGCAAGGTCGCGGCGACCCAGCTGCCGGCTGCGGTGGCGACCGCGTTCGACAAGGTTGCGTTCACCGCGATGGGGAACGCGATCCGGATCAGCGCGGTGTGGACCGAGGCTGATGTGCAGGCTCTGTCGTCAATCGCTCGATGATGTCGCGCGCGACGCGACGCGAACCCAGGAGCGCGACGTGGCCGAGGTCGTCGTACAAGATCGTCTCGGCGCCGGCGAGCGGCTTCTGCCGGCCACCCGGCACGAGCGCATCGGCGCGCGACCAGATCGTGGTGATCTGCGTGCGCGACGGAGGTGGCGCGGCGGTCAGCCGCGTGAGGAGCTTCGAGCCGATCACGAGCTCACGACCGGGATGCCCGACGCCGAGACCCGATACATCGGTACCGCCGTGCGGAGAGCCGAGCGTGATCAGCCTCCGCACGTGGCCATCACCGCCCGCGAGCGTGACGTAGTAACGCGCGACCACGCCGCCCATCGAGTGGCCGATCACGTCGACGTCCTCGGCTCCGGTCGCCGCGCGCACCTGATCGACAAACCAGCCGAGCTGCCGCGCCGCCGCAGCCGTGCGCCCGAGCGTCCAGTATTCAAAGCCCATGATCGGCCCGAGGCCCGCGCGCGCGAGGCGGTATGCGAGCGGCACGAAGTTCGCGCGGTTCATCGCGTAGCCGTGCAACACGATCACGGGGCGCGGACCGCGGTTCTTCCACCCCGGCAGCTGGAAAAATCCAGCCGGTCGCGCCACCGAGAGCGCCGCGGAGATGCCCCACTCGGTGAGCGCCGCACGCAGCGGCCGCACACCCGCGTCGCCCTTCGCGATCGCGCGGACCGCATGAGGCACGAGGGGGTACAGCCCCGTGACCATCATCGCCTGCGACACCGCCGCCACGCCGCCTCGCCACAACAGATGGCGAACCGAATGCCGGCGCTGCATCAGCTGGCGGTCATGCCAGGGACGTCGGCTTCGATCTCGTGCGCGACGTCCTGGGGGATCGCGAGCAGGTCGCGCAGCCGGGTGAGCAGCTTCTTTTCGGTGTCGGAGTAGCTGTGGTCGACCACGGCCATCCGGCACGCCGCCCGGTACACGCCCTTGCGCGCCTCGGGGGACATCGTCGTCAAGTACGTCTCGGGGAGCTCGACCTGGCTCTCGAGGAACCGGGCAGAGGCCTCGCGCTCGTCGGGAGTGAGATCAGCCGTGCGAATCAGCCTGCGCAGACCCTCGGCTTCAGGCTCCGCGAGGACGCCGTCTGCCCATGCCACGGCGGCCCAGATTCTGACGACACTCAAGAGCTGCGACTCGGCCATCAGCCGACCTTACTACAAGGCCAGGGCGAGTCCGATGCGTTGTTCGATCAGTCGCGCCAGCGTCGGGCGCAGCTCGTCGCCATTCTTCGGGGCCTTCCAGGAACCTCCGGTCACCGGCGCGGGGTCGAAGTGCCACGCAGTCGACACGGCCGCCATCCAGATCTGCCGCGCCGCGCGGTGGGAGTTGATGACGATCTTGGTGCCGTCCCGGAGGTCGAGCCGTAACACGCCGTCGCTGGAGGAGACCTCGACATCATCGGGATCAACCTCCGCGAACGCGTCCTCCAGGTGACGCAGCTCGTCGCGGGCCACGCGATCGAAGTCAGCCTCGTCCATGCGCGCCTCATAGCATGATTTGGTACCATCGAGGCGATGAGCCACAGCCGCCCACCCGGGCCTGGGGAGAGCGATGTTGACCTCGGTGAGTTCATCGAGCGCGAGGGTCACGAGACCCTGCTCCCTTCGGTTCAGCGGTCGGTGCTCTCCGCGAAGAGCTTCGTGGCGGATGGAATCCTGGTCGAGCATACCGATGTTCGCGAGCTGCAGCAGATCGACGACTCGTGGGACGGCCGTGGCAACAAGCAGGGCGCGAAGCCAAACGATCTCATCGGCGGCCGCTACATCGTGGAAGGCCAGCTCGGCCGCGGCGGCATGGGTCGCGTCCTCAAGGTGCGGCACCAGGCGCTCGGCAAGCCGTTCGCGCTGAAGATCATCAAGAGCCGCATCGCATCGAACCCGAAGATCCGCGAGATGTTCTATCGCGAGGCCCGGCTCGCCTCGGCACTGACCCACGACAACATCTGCTCGATCGTCGACTTCGGTCAGGACGACCAGTTCGGGTTGTTCATGGTGATGGAGCTCCTCGAGGGCCAGACCGTGCACGCGAAGCTGAAGCAGACCGGCAAGCTGTCACCGAGGATCGCGTGCGACGTGCTCTGGCAGGTCGCCGACGCCGTGCGCTTCATCCACAGCCGCACGATCCTCCACGGCGACATCAAGAGCGAGAACATCTTCCTCGTGAAGACCACGATGCAGCGCCGGCTCATCAAGCTGCTCGACTTCGGTCTCGCGCGTCCCGACCTCGGCCGCACCGAGGGTATGGACGGAACACCCGAGTACATCGCGCCCGAGCGGATCGACGGCGCCCCGTCGTCGCAGGCCTCGGACATCTATGCGCTCGGCATCGTGTTCTTCGAGCTGCTCACCGCACGGCTGCCGTTCCAGGGCGCGCTCAAGGACGTGCTCAAGCAGCACAAGGAAGCAACGGTCCCCGCGCCGTCGAAGCTGGTCGAGACGCCGCTCGACGAGGCCGCCGACAAGCTCGTCGCACGCGCCACGTCCAAGAACCCGGCCGATCGTCACCCCGACGTCGCATCGTTCATGTACGAGCTACGCGCGCTGATGACGATGCTCGGCATGGACCAGGCCGGCCGTCGCCGCGCGATGGCACCGGATAGTGCGCGCGAGCGCCGCGACATGGACCACCGCGTGAAAGCGAGCGCCGAGGTGTTCCGCTCCGTCGCGATCCCGATGGCCGCGTGCGATGTGAGCGGCAAGGTCCGCGTCGCGAACCAGGCGATGCTCGAGTTCCTCGGCTGCGCCGGCAACGTCGGCGGCCTCGAGCTGCGCGACTCCGCGCTCCCCGAGGTGTATCCCACGCTGTTCGAGGATCTCGAGGAGGTCGCGGCAAAGCGGCGACCGCTGAAGCGCGTGATCTACCTGAACGAAGGCGGCGATCGCGTCGTCGAGGCGGCGATCGTCCTCAATGCAGCGCCGCAGCAAGCCGAGGTCACCGCGGGTGAGATCTTCATCGTGCTGCACCCGCTCCGCGCGCTGAACAGCTGAGGTCTTCGCTCACGCGGTCTTCGCGTACCAGCTCTTCACGCCCGCGTGATCGCGCACGGCGTCGTGAAGACGCACGAGCTTCGGAAAGCCCGCGAAGATCGTCGCCGGCACGTGGTCGACCTTGCCGGTGTTGAACCAGCGCACGATCATGTGGAGCTTGAGATCCACGACATGGAGCTTCTCCCCCGCGAAGAACGGGCCGTCGCCGAGCTGGTTCTCGACGTTCGCTCCCCACTGCGGGAAGTAGTTCGCGACGAGCGCCTCGCGCGTCTTCTTCTTCTCGTCGTCGCTCATCCGCAGCGTGGGGCCGACCCAGCCGCGGAGCTCCTCCGCGTACTGCATCATGCCCTCGTGGCGCGCGGCCTCGACGTCGTCGGCGGGGTGCAGGCCGTGGCGACGGCCGATCAGCGTGAGGATCGCGTTCGAGTGCGCGAGCGGCGGCTTGCCCGGAAGCTCGAGCACGGGCACCGCGCCGTACGGTGTGGTTGCCTTGACCTCGGGCCACTTCGGGCCGGGGATGCGGTTGTCCTCGAAGTCGACGCCAGCGAGGTGGAGCGCGAGACGGCACTCCTCGCCGCGGCTGACGGGCGCGTCGAAGTACGTGAGCTTGGGCTTGGACATTGGCGCGACGCTAACACCAGGCTGCTAGCTGCGCACCCGGACGATCGTGGAGGTCCCGAAGGACTCAGAAGCCGATCGCGAGGCCCAGAGACAGATCGGCGCCGATGCCGGTGTTCACGTTGACGCCAGAGATCTTGTCGACGACCGCGATGCCGGCCAGCGCCGAGAGGTCCGCAACGAATGAGACCTTGCCCGAAAGCTTCTTCAAGAAGCCGATGCCGCCGCCGACGAGCAGCGGCCCCTGACCGACGATGTCGGTGTCCATTCCGGGGGTGGTCGTCGTGAGCTTGATCGTGTTGCGCATCACGCCGCCACCGACCTGGCCCATGACGCGGATGCCCTCGCCCGTGGGCGACAGCGCGTAGCGCACGCGGAACAGAACGCCCGGCGCGATCGAGGAGTGACCCTCGGAGCCCTCGGCGTTGACGTTCGCGCCGAGCGGCAACCCGATGCGGCCGGCGATCCCGACCGAGAGCTTGTCGTTCACCTGGTAGCCGAGCTCGGGGATCAGCACCACGTACGAGTTACCGACGCAGCACTCCTGCACCATGTTCCCGCCCTCGGTGTTGCCGCTGACGTAGCCAAAGCCGGTACCACCCGCGAGCGTGACCATGATCTTCGGGCGCTTGCCCCCCGCGATGACGCCGCCGGAGATCTCGCCGCCCGTCGGCTCCGTGGACCTCGTGACCTTGCCGTTGATCGGGTCCTCGACGTCGTCCTTCGTGGCGACGACCTTCTTCACGGGCGCGGTGATCTCGAGAATGTTCGGCGAGCCCGCCGAGCCCTTCGCCGCGATCGCCTTGCTGTTTCCGTCGAGCGCGGCCACGTAGTAGTGGATGAGCGAGCCCTTCATCGCCGTCGCGGGGAGCGCGCCGGTGTACTTGCAGTCGCCCTGCTTGGAGAGCTTCACCTCGGTGAAGTCGGTCGCGCCCTCGACGCGATAGAACGCAGAGACCTTGACCGGCGTGATGTCGGCGCCGACGAGCGCCTCGATCGGCTGCGGGGCAGCGCCCGGCGCGGTGTCGATGATCGTGTGCTGGAAGCCCTTCACGCTGGCGCAATCGATCACGTCCGCGATGGGGTCGCCGCCGACTGGACCCGGGTCCGTCGCCACCGCCGCCTTGCCGCCGGCGCGCGCCTCGTCGAGGAGCTTCGTCAGCTCGGGCGACTTGTAGGCCGGCTCGATCTGGATCTTCGGATCGATCTGAACCGCCGAGACAAACGCCACCTTCGCGCCCTCGACGTCACCACCGGCAAACGCTGCGAGACCGAGGTTCAGGTACACGCGCGCGGTGACCGGATCCTTGTCGAGCTTCGCCTTCTTCGCCGTGGCGAGCGCCTGATTCAGCGACTTCTTCGCCGCGTCGTAGTCCATCAGGTCGTAGTTCTCCATCGCCTCTTTCGTCTTCGAGGTGATGTCGCCCTTTGGATCGGCCGACGCCGACGAGGCCAGTGCGAGCACGGCAACAACTACCCATGCGCGGGTTCCCATGCCGCTTCTATACCGCGGCCCCCACAGCATTGGTAACGAAACCGCTCCCGACGAGAGGGGAGGGGCGAGGTAGAAGGTGACTACTTGCCCGTAATCACGAACTCGACCCGGCGGTTCTGGGCCCGGCCGTCGGCGGTCCGGTTGTCGGCGAGGGGGACGTTTTCGCCGTAGCCCTTCGCGGTCATCCGGTCGGCCGTGATCCCGCGCTTGACCAAGTACGTACGCACCGACTCGGCGCGTCGCTGGGACAGCTTCAGGTTGAACGCGTCGTTGGCCTGGCTGTCGGTGTGGCCCCCGACCTCGACGGCGATCTTCGGGTTGTCGGCCAGGGCCTGGGCCACCTCGTTCAGGAGGTTGAACGAGACCGGCTTGATCGTGGCCTTGTTGGTGTCGAAGTACACGGTCTGCTTGATCTCGATCTTCTTCTCGGTGACCACGACGTTGACGTACTTCTTCGGGCAGCCGTCGGGCGGTACACCCGGCTCGCGCGGGCACTTGTCGTCCTTGTCGGGAATGCCGTCCTTGTCGTCGTCGGTGTCGGGGCAGCCGTCGTCGTCCTCGAACCCGTCCTTGTCCTCGGGGTCCATCGGGCAGGTGTCGATCTTGTCGGTGATGCCGTCGCTGTCATTGTCGAGATCGGGGCAGCCGTCGTCATCCTGGAAGTTGTCGCGGTCCTCCGGGATGAGCGGACACTGATCGATCTTGTCGGCGATCCCGTCGGCGTCGTTGTCGTCCTCGGGACAACCGTCGTCGTCCTGATAGGCGTCGAGGTCCTCGGGCACGCGTGGGCACTTGTCGACGTCGTCGAGGATCCCGTCGCCGTCGATATCACCGGGGCCGGGCTTCGCGACGACGACCTTGTCGGTGCACTTGTCCTTCGGTGACTTCTCGATCGCGAGCTTCGCGTTGGTCTCGGCGATGCCCGCGAGGCGGCGCGCCTCGTGGTAGTTGCCCTCGTCGAGCTGGTGCTGCGCGAAATCGTTGTTCGACTCCGCCATCGCGAGCTCGACGGGCGCGCAGCGCTGCGCGCCGTTATCGCGCGCCGTGACGATGAGGCCGTCGGTCCCGGTGGTCTGGCTGCGGATCTGCGAGCCGGCGCACGCCGAGAGGAGCAGTGCGCCACAGATCGTCACGAGCCTCATTGCGCATCCTTCGCCGGTGCGACGCCGCCCGAGTCATCTGCCTTCGCGGGCGCGAGCTCCTTGTCGAGCTCGAGCGGACGCTTCGACGGATCCTTCGCGGCGGCCTGCGCCTCCTCGACCGCCTTCTTCGCTGCCTCGTTGGCGAGCCGGCCGAACCGGTTCGCTCCCTGGAAGTCCGCGTGCGAGGCGAGGACCTTGGCCTCGTGGAGGTACTGCGTCGCGCGCGTCCAGTAGTACGGCGCGTACTTGTCGGCCTGCGCGGCGCGCGCGAGCTCGACCGAGTCATGGGCGCCGCGCGTGACCTCGTTCAGGTACGCGATCGGGCCGCAACCGGCCAGCGTGACCGCAAGCGCCAGGACCCATCGCATCGTCATGAGCTTATCACCGCGACCGCACCCGGCGCCCGTCGGCTCGGAGCTCGATCGCCACATAGACGGCGGAGCCGAACAGCGCGAGCAGGGAGACGATGAAGGCCCAGCCGAGCTGGACGTTGAACAGCGAGACGCCTTTGTTGACCTGGTAGCCGATGAAGTCCGCCGCCGTGCTGAGGCGGTGGATGTTCGACACGACGAGCACGAGGAGGGTCACGACGAGCGCGGCCCCGACATAGAGGACCGCGTTCATGAAGTTGCGCCGCAGCATCATGCCGGCGATGTACCAGCCGCCGATCACGAGCGCCGCGTGACCGACCATGAGCGGCAGCACCGCGATCCCCGAGAGCTTCTTCGGGTCGAACCAGTACAGCCAGCTCCACGCCGGGTGCACCGCGTAGAAGTAGAGGGCCACCGGCATGACCACCGCCGCCGCGTGCAGCACGATCAGCGGGAACGCAGGCGCGGCGAACGGACCGTCCGCGCGCAACCTGTCACGTGCGATCAGCGCGAAGCCGATGCCGAATAACAGATTCACGAGCGCGATGACCGGAATGCCGGGACCGTAACATCAGCGACGTTCGATCGGGGGCGTCCGCGATCCCGTGTCGGGCTCTACCGGCTCGGGTTGCCCGAGTAGCGAGCTCGCCGCCGTGAAGTCGACCGACGGAGTCGGCGTTCCCTCGCGCTCCGGCGGCGGCGTCGGCACGTCGATCTCTCCCGCAACGAACGTTCCCTCGACGAGCGGCAGCGCAGGGGCCACCGCGATCACGCCTTCGACCGGCGTGCCCTCGTCGCGACCGGAACCGCCCTCGGCCTCCGCCTCCGCTTCGGCTTCCGCCTCGTCGAGCACCGCGTCGAGGCTGCGCACCGCCGCTGCGACGTTGGTGACGACCCAGTCGTCCTGACCCGCCTGCACGACCGGCGAAACGGTGCTCACGGCCCATCCAGCGGTCGCAGCGTCGCGCGGGCCCGGCTTGACCGGCTTGCGCTCCATCGTCTCGTCGACCTCGCGCGGACCGGGCGGCGCAGCGACGGACTCCGAGCTCGTGTGACCGGAGCCGTCGTCCTCGAGCGGGAGGATGCTCGAGACCGCGGTGTCGACCTTGTCGGCGGCCGGCGCTTCCTCGAACACCGTCGCCTCGAAGTCATCATCGGCGAGCACCTCGACGCGCGGCCCCTCGTCGTCGTCCTCACCGAGCTGTTCGGCGAACCGCTCGGCGAGCACGTTGTACGCCTTGCGCAGCGCCCGGCGGGCAGCGCTCGCGGTGAAGTCCCTGCGCACGCGCTGGTACGCGTTCTGCGCCAGGTTCTCGCGGAGGATCGGCTCCGAGATCAGGCGGAGGACCTTGCGCGCGAGGTCGATCGGATCACCCGGCTCGAACAGCAGCGCCTCGCGGTTGTTCTCGACGACCTGCGCGACGGTCTCGCGGCGCGGGGCGACGATCGCGCAGCGGCACGCCATGTACTCGAGCAGCTTCGTCGGATACAAGACCGTAGGATTCGGCGTGAGGTCAGCGGCTGCCGGCACCACGCACACCGTCGCGGTAGCGAGCAGCGTCGGCAACTGATCGTGATCGACGGGACCGAGCACGTCGACCTTGTCGTCGAGGCCGAGCTCGTGGATGCCGTCCTTCAGCGCTTGATCGAACTTCGGTGCCATCGAGCCCGCGAGCACGAGACGCGCATCGACCTCACGGACGATATTCGCCATCGCGCGGACGAGCACGCGCACGCCGCGGCCCGGGTCGATCGAGCCAACATAGAGGATCCGTGGCGGTCCCGAGCGCGGGAGGTCGTCCCAGTCGAACCGATCGATATCGACGCCCGGCGGCGACAGCATCACGCGCTCTGGCTTGCCGCGACCTTGCAGGGCCTTCACCGCCGCCGGCGTCGGCGCGAGGACCAGATCCGCGGCGAGCAAGCAGGCTTCCTCGTCCCGGCCGTACTGCGCGTCGAGCTCGGCGTCGAACGTGGTCTCGCCGAGCGGTGAGCGCGTGAGGTCGTAGACCACCGCGTAGCCGAGACGCGCTCGCGCCTCGAGCACCGGGATGCCGCTCCAGCTATCGCGGCAGTGGACGACGTCGTAGTCGGCGCCGTCCAGCTGGCGCTTGAGCGCGCGCTGGAACGCCTGGATCTGGGAGCGGAGGTCTGCCTCGTGCGACGGCACGCGCAGGACGCGCACGCTGCCCTGTCGCTCCACGTACGCCTGCTCGCCCTCACGCACGACGAGCAGATCGACCGTGTGCAGCGGTGTGAGCGACCGGATGACGTGCCGGAGCTGCACACCAGCTCGGCGCGGCCCCGGCACCGCGGCAAAGCCGGTCAGCAGGACGCGGGGCATGTCGCAATCGTCGAGCAAACCCTCGACACACGCAAGCGAGAACGCGGCAAGCGAACCTCGCACAACAACGGCATTGTCGTCGGTTGATCCCGATCTCCCGTTGCGCTACCTAGGGGCCGTGAATCGTCTCATCGAGTATCTCCGGCAACACATCATGATCGACTTTCAGGGTGATCTGACGGTGGGGAAGGTGCGGGAGCTCCTCGCGGGGGATGACAGTCGGGACGCGAAGCAGCTGCTGTCCAAGCTGGTCGCGGAGAAGAAGGTCGAGGACATGATGCTCGTGCTGGCGGACTGCCTGCTCGAGCCCGTGCAGACCGCGCTCACCGATGACGTGATGCGCGAGCAGATTCGGATGTACTCGGAAAGTTGAGGCTGAAGTGCTAGCGTCTCGGCATGGGGACTAGCAACGGGCCTGCTTTCATCGCGTTCATCGCGGTCGCGATCGGCATCGCGATCGCCGCCGTGCAGGGCATCCAGCACGGGTCGATCGCCGGCGGCGTGATCTCCGCGCTCGGCGCCATTCCCGCGTGTTACGGCATGTGGAAGGGGATCCAGAAGGAGACTCAGGGCACGCTCGCGATGAGCGTGATCGCGGTGCTCGTCTCGCTCGGCGTCGGCGGCGTGTTGATCGTGCTGCGCGTGATCCACTGGGTTGCATGAAACCGCTGCTGCTGATCCTTCTGCTGGTCGCGCGCGTCACCACAGTCTGGGCAGCGCCGCCGGATCCGGATCGCAAGTACACGTACACGGGCTCGGCGATGGGCACCATCGTCACGGTCTTCGTGTGGACCGATGACGAGCCGAAGGCGGCGAAGGCCGCCGACGAGGTGTTCGCCGAGATGAAGCGGCTCGACGGCGTGATGACGACGTGGACCTCGGACTCGGAGGTCTCCCAGATCAACACCGCCGCCGGCGTGAAGCCGGTCAAGGTCTCCGACGAGACCTACGCGGTGATCGAGCGCGCGGTCGACATCTCGAAGCGCTCGAAGGGCGTGTTCGACATCACCGTGGGCGCGTTCAAGGGCCTGTGGAAGTTCGACCAGGACATGGACGG
>JACCRC010000010.1 GCA_013813765.1 Deltaproteobacteria bacterium
CGATGCTCACGGCGAGCTTCCATCACCTCGTGTGGAACGAGCACGACCCCGGGCGCCGCGCGCTGCTGCAAGGCGCATTCGAGCGCGAGCTCGCCGATCCTACGGTCACGACGCGTGGCATCCTCGACGAGAAGAACGCCTGGTACGAGATCATGTGGGCCGCGCAGAAGCCGCTGGGGCCGGGCACCGACGGCCCCGCGTACGCCGCCGTCGAGGATGCGGTGTGCCAGCTCCGGCAGTTCCCGCGCTCGAACCACCACGTCGCGCGCGACACGTCGACGCTCGCACCCGAGGTGTGCATGGGGCGCCAGGACGAGTCGCTCGCCGCCGCCCCCTTCGCGATCGCCGACCGCTGCTCGACGACGTTCGCGTACTGGGGCAACCCGTACGAGCGCGCGTCGTGCACGGCGTGGCCCGAGCTGATCCATCAGCCGGGCGGCTATCTGCTGCCGTACTGGATGGGCCGCTACTACGGCTTCATCCCCGCCGACCTGTGATCACAAGCGAACGGAGTAGACGAAGCTGGCCTTCGGGAACCGCTGGAAGCGCTCCTGGATCACCTTGTGCGGGACGGTCTTGCCGTCGACGTACTTCTTCGCCAGCGCCTCGGCCGCCTTGCGATCACCGCGCGCCTTGATCCCGCCGACCACCCTCATCATCTCGTTGACGGCCGGCACGATCTTCTTCGCGTTGACGATGAACGCGCCCTTGTCGGTGCCATTCGCCGCGGTGCCCTTCGCGTCCCAGATCAGCGCGCCCTTGTCCATCAAGAAGCCGATGTTGATCGCCGCGACATTGCCGTATGTCTTGCGCTCGCCACTGCCGGTGTACATGCCCTGCGAGATGTGGCCGAACGACCAGACGATCATGTCGGCGTAGCTCTGCGCTGCGAGCTCGTCGCTGATGATCCCCTTCGCGCGCAGGAACTCGGTGAGAAACCACGCGCCGGTCTGCGCCTTGAGCTCCTCCATCATCGTCGCGAGCGGACCACCGAACACCTCGCGCGCCTTCTTGCCGCCGACCATGTACTCGTGCGCGGGACCGAGGTTGTGCACCGCCTCGTGCAGGATCGTCGACAGCAGGCCGGGCTCGAACGCGCCGGTGAAGTCCTTCATGCCGCTGCGCCCGAGCAGGCTCTCGGCCTGACCACGCCGCGCCGCGACGCTGTCGGGGTCCTGATAGTAGTTGACCATCGCCACCGTGCGGCCGCGGCCCTCGTTCGCGACCGGACCCCAGTTCGGCAGGCTCTGACCGATCGTCGCGCCGAGCGGGCCGCGGTCGTCGCCAGCGTTGATCACGATGTCGATGAAGTCCGGCAGATGGAACGTCACCTTGCGCGCCGCGTACGGCTTGCCGGCCTGGTTCGCGATCGCCGCCTCCATCTCCTGCTGCACGGGGACGAGCCGCGACTGCCACGTCTTCGAGCCCTGATTGATCCGCGCGAACGTGAGGTGCAGCCCCGCCTTCGACGAGCACGGCTCCCAGTACACCTCGTCGGGCGCGACGCGCACGTACCACTTCGAGTTGTCGACGGTCATCTTCGCCCACGCTTCGTCGGCGGGCTCCCAGTTGTTCGAGGTGAAGCTCGTCGCCGCGGCGCGCAGGTACGTGACGAGCGGCCCCTCGGCAGGGTCCTTCACGCTCGCGGCAGCTGCATTCAGCTCCTTCGCGATCGCCGTCATCTGCGTCTGGTACGCGACGGTGTACGGCACCGCCTTCAGCGCATCGGGGGCGCCGCGCACGACGACGAACGGCGCCATCAGCACCTTCGCATCGGGCCGCTTCTCGAGCGCAGCGCAGAACTTGTCCTCCTTCTGCAGCTCCGCGGGATACAGATCGGAGACCGGCTTCGGAGAGCCGGGGATCGCGGAGCACGCCGGATCGTTCTCGGTCGCCGGCCCCACACACTTCGGTCCGCGATTGCGGCGGAACGCGCTGTGGCTCGCCGGATCGGCGGGCAGCTTGTCGGCGAGCCCGGTCGATCCGTTCTGCAGCGAGTACAGGTCGTCGATCAGCTCGCCGACCTTCATCATGTGACGGACGAACGCCTTGTCGTCGGCTGACAGATCCGCCAGGTCGGACTTCACGAGCGTGGCGCGGCCCTGATCGAGATCCTTGCCGACGAGAATCTGTCGCTTGCCTTCAGGTGTCGTTGCATCCGGCCGCGGCGCCTTCTGCGCGGCGACGATCCGGTTGTACGCTGTCTCGAGGTCGCGCGTGAACCGGCCGTTCGCCGTGTACGCGCCGGTGCTCGGATAGAACAACAGCGATGCAACCTCGTCGGGCTGCATGTCGTGGTCGTTGTTCGCGTCGAGGATCCAGTAGAGCGGAATGTTCTCGCGGACGGCCCAGCGGTTGAGCTCGGCCCGGGAGATCGCATCGTGCTTGCGCGGTGCCGGCGGCGGTTCGACGCGTGCCGGCTCGGGTGACGGTGCGGGCGCCGGCGTCGCGATCGGCGCGGGCTCGGTTACCGGCGCCGGTGCCACCACCGGGGCGGCCTTCGAGGAGCACGCGGCGAGCAAGGCAAGAGAAACCAGGCGATTCATGGCGCGGAAGCTACCAGATGCGCGAGACGCTCGGCCTCACTTGCTCGTCGTGGCACCGGCGCCCACGGGAACCGCCTGATATCGCGCACTCGCATGCGAAATCGAGAGGCCCGCCGGATGCAATCAGCTTCACCATGCAGTCCGACGAGCTCGATGACATGGACCGCCCCCCGGTGAAGAAATCCGACGCCACGGCAATGCGGATCCTCAAGGAGTGGTGCGCCAAGCACGACGGCGAGGAGCGCGCCGGCGCCGTCGTCGACCGCAAGTTCGTGGTCGTCGGTCCCGAAGACGCGCATCGCTAGTCGGGTGGCGCGGCGCGGGGCCGTCGTTCATCATCGACGGCATGCGATGGATGGGGCTCTTCGTGCTCGCGGCGATCGCCGCACCAGCCGCCGGGGCGCCGGGTTCTGCGGAGGTCAGCCTCGACGCGGCGACCGTTCTGTTGTCCCCAAGCCAGAAGACCGCGTGCACCGATGTCGAGTGCCTGATCCGCGCCGCCTACGCCGCCGATCCGAAGGCACGCGACCTCGCGCTCGCGCTCTATCGGGACACCGGTGATGTTGCAGGCGTCGGACCCGAGGAGATCATGGACGGCGGCTACCGCGGAAAGATCCGCCTCGTCCCGCAGCTGCCGATCGGGGGCTACCGCAAGCACCTCGTCTGGGTCGACGCGGCGATGCGCGACATCGACGCGTGGTTCGCCGCGCTCTACAAGGACCAGTCGATCGCACCGAGCTATCGCTGGCGCGCGCTGTCATTTCGGTTCGTGCGCTCGGTGAAGAAGCGAACGCCGAGCGCGTACGCGTTCGGCTGGACCATCGAGTACAACGTCGAGGGCTCGCTGCTGACGAGCGCCGACGGTGTTCGCGAGACGCTGTTCCACGAGCTCTTCCACAACAACGACTTCGATCACGGCCACTGGTCCGCGAAGACGTTGCAGACCGACTACGACGCGATCGTCGCGAAGTGCGGAACCAAGGTGAAGTGTCTCGCGCCGTATGCACCGAACAAGACGATGGTGCGCGCTTCGGGGACTTACTACGCGTTCCAGCCGAACAACGGCAACGGGGTCCACGAGTACGCGGCCGAGCTCGCGGTTCGTTACTTCAACGAGCAGTCCGAGATGCTGCGCGCGAAGTAGCTCGCGAAGCCCGCGTTCAAGTGCGGACCTCCCGAGAACGCGCGCGCCTGGAAGGCGTTCGTCGACGAGTTCTTCTCTGGCCGGGACCTGGTGCCCGCCTGTTGATCAGGCGCGGAATTTCCTTAGTCATCGCGAGGAGATCTGCTGCCGCGCGCTGACGCGACACGTTGTATGAGCGGAGGCGCTCACCGTGCGACAGCGCTCGAGAGACGTCGTTAACTGCCGGTGATCACGGTCCGGAAACGCTGGTTTCCTGGGCACATGGCATGCATCGCGCACCTCCCGGTGATTTCAGCTCTGCGTGCAGGGTCCTGTGAGGAGGTCCGGAGTGCAATTGCATCTTCCGGTTCTTCCAAGATTGATCCACGGTGCCGCACATGAGGGAGGCTGACTCCGGTCTACCCTCGTCCCGCGTGCCGGCCCCACCGACCATGGACCACCTGATCGAATCGGACCACGACCCCGACGAGCTCGCGCTCAACTACGGCCGCGACATCCTCGTGGTCGACGATAACCAGTCGAATCTCGTCGCGATCGAAGCCGCGCTCGCGCCGCTCGGGCGCCACATGGTGCTCGCGCGCTCCGGCATCGAAGCGCTCGGCAAGCTGCTCGAGCAGGACTTCGCGCTGATCATCCTCGATGTCGCGATGCCGGGCATGGACGGCTTCGAGACCGCGAAGATGGTGCGCTCGCGCGAACGCAACCGCACCACGCCGATCATCTTCGTCACCGGCATGTCGTGGGAGAACGACGCGGTCATCCGTGGCTACGAGCTCGGAGCCTTCGACTTCCTGATGAAGCCGATCCGCCCCGAGGTGCTCCGCGCGAAGGCGAGCGTGTTCGTGCAGCTGCAGGAGCGCACGATCGAGCTCAAGCAGAAAGCCGACGAGCTCCGCGAGGCGCAGGCCCGCGCCCACGAGCGCGAGCTGATGGCGCAGCGCCGCCGGTTCGAGACCGAGGTCATGGAGCAGCAGATGAAGCAGCTCGCGGAGACGGATCGCCGCAAGGACGAGTTCCTCGCGATCCTCGCGCACGAGCTTCGCAATCCACTGCAGCCGCTGCAGACCGCCGTCGAGGTCCTCGAGCACGATCCCGACAAGCCGGTGCCCGCCCGGATCCGCGGCATCGTGCAGCGCCAGGTCCATCACATCACGCGCCTCGTCGACGATCTGCTCGACGTCGCGCGGTTCACCGCCGGCAAGCTCGAGCTGCGCCGCGAGCCGGTGTCGCTCGCGATGGTCGTCGATGAAGCGGTCACGCAGTGTCAGGCCGCGATCACCGCGCGCCACCACACGATCTCCGTGAAGGCCGGCAAGGAGCCCGCCGTCGTCCACGGCGATCCGGTGCGGCTCATCCAGGTTGTCTGCAACCTGGTGAACAACGCCGCGAAGTACACCGACCCCGGCGGCAAGCTCACCGTCAGCTGGGGCACCGAGGACGCCTGCGGCTTCATCCGCGTCACCGACAACGGCCGCGGCATCCCGCACGACATCCTGCCGCGCGTGTTCGACATGTTCGTGCAGGAGCGCGTGCAGTCCAGCGGTGCCGGCGGCCTCGGCCTTGGCCTCGGTCTCGTCAAACGCCTCATCGAGCTGCACGGCGGAAGCGTTCGCGCCACGAGCGCGGGCCCTGGGATGGGCAGCATGTTCGAGATCAAGCTCGCGTTGCACCAGGTGGCCGACGAAACCCAGATCGCACGCGCTCGCACGAAGACCGGCCCACGGCAGAAGGCGTCGCTTCGCGCCCTGGTCTGCGATGACGCACCCGACCTCCGCGAGCTGGTCGCGGATCTGTTGAGACTCCGCGGCCACGAGGTGACGGTCGTCGAGGATGGAGCCGCCGCGGTGCAGATGGTCCTCCGCGAGAAGCCGGATGTCGCGCTGATCGACATCGGCCTACCGAACATGGACGGCTACGAAGTCGCCCGACAGATCCGAAAATCCGTCACCGATTACAAGCCTCGCCTGATCGCGATGACCGGCTACGGTCAGGCCAGCGATCGGGCGTCCGCCTTCGAGGCGGGATTTGACGATCACATCACGAAGCCTGCGAGCGCGGACAAGATCCTCCGCGCTCTCTACGGAAGCCCAGAGGAAAGATGACGACATCGTTCGACCCGCCCAAGACTGGAACCAAGTACAAGACGAAGCGGGCTTCCAACGGCGACGGCAACGGCCATACCGAAGGGAACGGTAAGGCCGCACAGCCGGCGCTGGATCATCGCAGCATCCTGTCGGCGCTCCGCGCGTTCAAGCGCGGCGACTTCGACGTGAAGATGCGCGAGGACCTCGCGGGCGTCGACGGTCAGATCGCCGAGACGTTCAACGAGCTCGTCGAGATGGTGAAGACCATCAAGGAAGAGGCGAGCGACGTCTCGAACGCCGTCGGCAAGGAAGGCCAGGCGGCGAAGCGCATGCGGCGCCTCAACGCGACCGGCGGCTGGGCGCAGTACATCTCCGCGGTCAACGAGGTCATCCAGGACCTCACCGGTCACGCGAACGAGATCGCCCGCGTCGTCACCGCCGTGGCCCGCGGCGATCTCGAGCAGACGATGGAGCTCGAGGACGGCGGCAACGGCGCGAACCGCCGCGGCGAGTTCCTTCGCCACGCACGCATCGTCAACGGCATGGTCGCCCGACTCTCGCAGTTCGGCTCCGAGGTGACGCGTGTCGCGCAGGAGGTCGGTGGCGAAGGAAAGCTCGGTGCGCAGGCGCGAGTCCAGGGCGTCAGCGGCGTCTGGAAGGATCTGACCGACTCGGTGAACCTGATGGCGTCGAACCTGACGTCTCAGGTCCGCGAGATCGCCCGCGTGACGACGGCCGTCGCGCAGGGCGACTTGACGAAGACCATCACCATCGACGTCAAGGGCGAGATCCTCGAGCTCAAGAACACGATGAACACGATGGTCGAGCAGCTGCGCGCCTTCGCGAACGAGGTGACGCGTGTTGCTCGCGAGGTCGGTACGGAAGGCCGCCTCGGCGGTCAGGCCACGGTGCGTGGCGTATCAGGTGTGTGGCGCGAGCTCACGGAGTCCGTGAACTCGATGGCAAACAACCTGACGTTCCAGGTCCGCAACATCGCCGAGGTGACCTCGGCCGTCGCCGCCGGTGACCTCGGCAAGAAGATCACCGTCGAAGCAAAGGGCGAGATCCTCTCGCTGAAGAACACGATCAACATCATGGTTGATCAGCTGTCGTCGTTCGCAGCCGAGGTGACGCGTGTCGCGCGTGAGGTGGGTACCGAGGGTGTCCTCGGTGGTCAGGCAGAGGTCGCCGACGTCTCCGGCGTGTGGCGCGAGCTGACGCAGAACGTGAACGGCATGGCGTCGAACCTGACGTCTCAGGTCCGCAACATCGCCGAGGTCGTGACCGCGATCGCCGGTGGTGACCTCTCGAAGAAGATCGGCGTCGATGCGCGTGGCGAGATCCTCGCGCTCAAGAACACGATCAACGCGACGGTCGACAAGCTCAACCGGTTCTCCGCCGAGGTGACGCGTGTCGCGCGTCTCGTCGGTACGGAAGGCACCCTCGGCGTGACCGCAGACGTGAAGGACGTCAGCGGCGTGTGGAAGGAGCTGACCGAGAACGTCAACCAGATGGCGAAGAACCTGACCGGTCAGGTCCGCGATATCGCCGAGGTGACGACCGCCGTCGCGAACGGCGATCTCACGCGCAAGATCACGGTCGAGGCGCGCGGCGAGCTGGTGACCCTGAAGAACACCATCAACACGATGGTCGATCAGCTGAACGCGTTCGCCTCCGAGGTGACGCGTGTCGCTCGTGAGGTCGGTACGGAAGGCGTGCTCGGTGGTCAGGCTCAGGTGCGCGACGTGTCGGGCATCTGGAAGGAGCTGACCGACAACGTGAACTCGATGGCGTCGAACCTGACGAACCAGGTGCGAAACATCGCCGACGTTGCCCGCGCCGTCGCGACCGGCGACCTCTCTCGCAAGATCACCGTCGATGCACGCGGCGAGGTCCTCGACCTCAAGGCGACGCTGAACACGATGGTCGATCAGCTCAACAGCTTCGCCTCCGAGGTGACGCGTGTCGCCCGCGAGGTCGGTACCGAAGGCCGCCTCGGCGGTCAGGCGTCTGTCGAAGGCGTCCGCGGTACGTGGAAGGAGCTCACCGATAACGTCAACGGCATGGCGTCGAACCTGACGAACCAGGTCCGCGATATCGCCGAGGTGACGACGTCCGTTGCTCGTGGTGACCTCACCA
>JACCRC010000021.1 GCA_013813765.1 Deltaproteobacteria bacterium
CCACCGCCGAGCTGCTGGTGCAGGCGCCGTTCTATCCGGCCGAGGCGCTCGTCACCTGGCGGCGCTCCGGCATCGTCAAGGTCGAGCGCTTCCCGCTCACCGGCCCGACGACGACGATCAAGGTGCCGATCACGGACGCGATGGTGCCGAACCTCCACGTCCAGGTCGATCTGGTCGGCGCCGCGGTGCGCACCGACGACAAGGGCGAGCCCGATCCAAAGCTACCGAAGCGGCCCGCGTACGCGGTGGGCACGATCAACCTGCCGATTCCGGCGAAGCAGCGCACGCTCAAGGTCGAGATCGCGCCGAACGCGCCGAAGCTCGCGCCGGGAGAGTCCGCGAAGCTGTCGCTGCTCGTGACCGATGCGCAGGGGCGGCCGGTCGCGAACAGCGAGACCGCGGTGATCGTCGTCGACGAGGCAATCCTGGCGCTGACCGGGTATCAGTTCCCGAATCCGATCGATGTGTTCTACGGGCAGCGCGGCGATGACGCGCGCGATCACTACCTGCGCGCCTCGGTGAAGCTCGCAAAGCCCGACGCCGGAAACCTGGCGCAGAACCAACCCGGCGCACGCGGTCGCGCGACCACAACCGCGACGGCGGAACCGATGGAGGCGATGGCCGGAGCTCCTCCGCCGCCGCCCGCGCCGCCGAAGATGAACAAGCAGAACGAGGGCGGGGAGGAGCAGGATAACGATCGCGACGGAGTCCCCGACGCGCCCGATGCGAATGCCGCGATCGCGATCCGCTCGAACTTCAATCCACTCGCCGCGTTCTCACCGGTGGTGAAGACCGACGCCGGGGGCCGCGCCACCGTCGAGGTCAAGGTGCCCGACAACTTGACGCGCTACCGGATCGTCGCGATCTCGACCGCCGGAGACAAGCAGTTCGGCAAGGGCGAGAGCGCGCTCACCGCACGGCTCGCGCTGATGGTGCGGCCGAGCCCGCCGCGGTTCTTGAACTTCGGCGACACGTTCAAGCTGCCGGTGATCGTCCAGAACCAGACCGACGCGCCGATGACCGTGAAGCTCGCGGTGCGCGCCACGAACGCGCAGATCACCGAGGGTGCGGGCCGCGAGGTCACCGTGCCGCCGAACGATCGCGTCGAGGTGCAGTTTCCCGCGGCGGCCGAGCTCGCGGGCACCGCGCGGTTCCAGATCGTCGGCACGTCGGGAGGCGCGACGGATGCGTCCGAGCTCGCGCTCCCGGTGTGGACGCCCGCGACGACCGAGGCGTTCGCGACCTACGGCGTGATCGACGATGGCGCGATGAAGCAGCCGATCGCGCTGCCCGGGAAGGTCATCACGTCGTTCGGTGGCCTCGAGGTCACTGCGGCGTCGACGAACCTCCAGTCGCTCACGGATGCGCTGCTCTACCTCGTGAAGTATCCGTACGAGGGCGCGGAGCAGCGCGCGTCGCGCATCATGGCGATCGCCGCGCTGCGTGACGTGCTGGTGTCGTTCAAGACGAAGGACATGCCGTCGCCGGCGGCGCTGACCGCGAGCGTGAACACCGACATCGAGCGGCTGACGCAGCTGCAGAACTACGACGGCGGGTTCGCGTACTGGGAGCGCGGCCGCCCGAGCGAGCCGTACCTCAGCGTGTACGTGGTGAACGCGCTCGTGCACGCGCAGCAGAAGGGCTACGCGGTTCCGAAGGAGATGATCGAACGAGCCAAGCCCTACCTCAAGAACATCGAGTCGAAGTACCCCTGGTACTACTCGCAGGAGGTCAAGTGGGCGATCTCCGCGTACGCGCTGTACACGCGCAAGCAGATGGGTGACCTCGACATCGCGAAGGGCCAGAAGCTCTACGCGGAGTACGGCACCACCGCGAACGCGAAGGTGAGCATGGAGACGCACGGCTGGATTCTCGGCCTGTTCGCGCAGAACAAAGCTGCCGAGAAGGAGCGCAAGGAGCTCGTGCGCCACGCGAACAACCGCGTGAGCGAGACCGCGGGCGCTGCGAACTTCGTCACGAGCTACGGCGACGGTAACTATCTCTTGCTGTCGAGCAACCGCCGCGTCGATGCGGTGATGCTCGAGTCGCTGATCCTCGAGCAGCCAAAGCTCGACCTCATTCCGAAGGTCGTCACCGGTCTGCTCGCGCACCGCAAGGCGGGCCGCTGGCTCAACACGCAGGAGAACACGTTCGCGCTGCTCGCTCTCGATCTGTACTTCCAGACCTACGAGAAGGTGACGCCGGACTTCGTCGCGCGCGTGTGGCTCGGCAATGACTACGCTGGGGATCTCGCGTTCAAGGGCCGCACCACCGACTACTTCCAGGTCAACATCCCGATGAAGGACGTCGCGGCGCACGACAAGCAGCCGCTGACGATCCAGAAGGACGGCAGGGGCCGGCTCTACTACCGCGTCGGCATGACCTACGCACCTGCGTCGCTGAAGCTCGATGCGGGCGACTACGGCTTCGTCGTGCAGCGCCGCTACGAGGGCGCGGATGACCCGAAGGACGTCACGCGCGATGCGCAGGGCGTGTGGCGCATCAAGGCCGGATCGCGCGTGCGCGTGAAGCTGACGATGGTCAACGAGAACCGGCGTTACCACGTCGCGCTCGTCGATCCGCTGCCCGCGGGTCTCGAGGCCATGAACCCCGCGCTCGCGGTCACCGGCCCCATCCCGAAGGATCCGAAGGAGCAGAAGGCGCGCGGCGCGTACTGGTGGTGGTACGGCCCCTGGTACGAGCACCAGAACCTGCGCGATGAGCGGACCGAGGCGTTCGCCTCGCTGCTCTGGGAAGGCGTGCACCGCTACGAGTACGTGGCCCGTGCGACGACACCCGGCAACTTCGTGGTGCCGCCGACCAAGGCCGAGGAGATGTACATGCCCGAGACGTTCGGGCGTGCAGCGAGTGATCGCGTCATCGTCGAGTGAAGGAGAGCCCGTGAAGCATCGATCGATCTTCGTCCGCAGCATCGCGCTCGCGACGCTCGTCCCGTTCATCCTCACCTCGTGCGGCAGCAAGGGAGGCTCGGGCGCAGGCCCTGGCAGCAACGATGCGCCGCCGAAGGGCGGGCCGATCGTGGTCGTTCCGCTCTCCGAGGCGCCTCCAGGCCTCGACATGCGGGTGTCCAGCGGCAAGCAGGGGCCGCCGGCGTTCGATCGCGCGAAGCTTGCACCGGCGAAGAAGATCGCCGACGCGGAGGCGAGCTCGCTGCTCGCGCGCGCGAAGCCGATCACCGCCGCGGTTGCGGATCAACAGGCGTTCGCGCTGCGGGCAAAGTCGCAGCCGCCGCCGAAGACCGGGCAGACGATCACCGGCACGTTTCCGCCTCCGGCGTCATCGCTGCTGCCGCCGGCGGCGAACGACGCCGGAAAGGCGCTCACGGTTCTGCGCTGGATGCCCGAGGGCGCCGTGCCGCTCGCGCCCGAGCTGAGCGTGACGTTCTCGCAGCCGATGGTCGCCGTGACCTCGCAGGGTGATGCATCGGCGACGACGCCGGTGAAGCTCGCGCCGCAGCCGAAGGGCAACTGGCGCTGGATCGGCACGCGTACGATCCTGTTCGATCCGGAGATCCGCTTTCCGCAGGCGACGACCTACAAGGTCGAGATCCCCGCCGGCACGAAGAGCGCGAACGGCGGCGCGCTGGCGAAAGCGACGACGTTCTCGTTCGAGACGCCGCCGCCGACCGTGGTCTCCCAGTATCCGTCGAGCGGACCCTTCAAGCTCGACGTGCCGATGTTTCTCTTGTTCGATCAGAAGATCGATGCGGCGAAGGTCCTCGCGAAGCTCCAGGTCTCCGCCGGCTCGCAGAAGTACGAGCTGAAGCAGCTCACCGACGCCGAGATCGAGAAGGACAGCATCATCAGGTCGTTCGTCGACGCGGCGAAGAAGGACGAGCAGGACGGGCGCTGGATCGCATTCCGAGCGGCGACGAAGTTTCCGACCGATACGTCGGTCATCCTCGAGGTGCCCGCGGGCACGCCGTCGGCGGAGGGCCCGAACCTCACGAAGGCGGCGCAGACCTACTCGTTCCAGACGTTCCCGCCACTGAAGATCGTGGAGGCCACCTGCGGGTGGGGCAGCGACAACTGCCGCCCGGGCATGCCGTTCGTGATCCGGTTCAACAACCCGCTCGACACCGATCGCTTCGACGAGGCGCAGCTCGCGATCACGCCCGCGATCCCAGGCGCGCACATCATCGCGTCGGGGAATCAGCTGATGGTGCAGGGCATGACGACGGCGCGGACGTCGTACAAGCTCGACGTTTCGAAGAATCTGACGGACGAGTTCGGCCAGACGCTCGGTAAGGCCGAGGCGCGTACGTTCAAGGTCGGCGACGCGGATCCGTCATTCTTCGGTCCAGACGGCCTGGTTGTCCTCGATCCGGCCGCGAAGGGTCAGTCGCTCGACTTCTTCTCGATCAACTACGAGCGGCTCAAGGTTCGGCTTTATCAGGTGACGCCCGCTGATTACGACGCGTACGGGACATACCTGCGCAACCGGTGGAACCAGGACAAGCCTCCGCGGATGCCCGGGAAGCTCGTGTTCGACGAGACGATCAAGACGACGAAGGGCAACAACGACCTCGTCGAGACCCACGTCGATCTATCACCGGCGCTGAAGAACGGGCTCGGTCACGTGATCGCGCTCGTCGAGCCGTATCCCTGGAACAAGCAACGCGACGGCGAGCCGCCGACGCTGATCAGCTGGGTCCAGGCGACGAAGCTCGGCATCGATGCCGCCGTCGATGGCGACGAGCTTCACGCGTTCGCCACCGACCTCGCGACCGGCAAGCCGCTCGATGGAATCGGGCTCGAGATCCAGCCGTTCGGCCTCAAGGCCACGAGCAACGATGGGGGACAGGCGACGATCGCGCTCTCTCCGGGCGGAGTGAAGGGCTCGCACCTCCTCGTCGCCTCGAAGGGCGACGACGTCGCGTTCGTCGCCGACAACAGCGGCTATTACAGCGAGAAAGGCAGCTGGGTGAAGCAGTCCGCGGGCAAGCAGCTCGGCTGGTACGTGATCGACGACCGCAAGATGTACAAGCCCGGCGAGGAGGTCACGCTGAAGGGCTGGCTCCGCCTGATCGACCACGGGAAGGGCGGGGACATCGGCGGCATCAACGGAAGCGTCACGCAGGTCACGTACAAGGTCACCGATTCGCAGGGCAATCAGATCGGCACCGGCAGCGCGGCGGTCAGTGCTGTCGGTGGCTTCGACACGAAGTTCACGCTACCGAAGACGCCGAACCTCGGCCACGCGAACGTCACGTTCGAGACCGTCGGCTCCATGAGGACGTCGCACGGGCACGGCTTCCAGATCGAGGAGTTCCGCAGGCCCGAGTTCGAGGTCACCGCGCAGGCGACGCAAGGGCCGTTCCTCGTCGGCGCGAGCGGTGATGTCACCGTCAGCGCGAAGTACTACTCGGGTGGTCCGCTCGCAGGCGCGCCGGCGACCTGGTTCGTGACGGCCAGCCAGACCACGTACACGCCACCGAACCGCGACGACTTCATCTTCGGAGTGTGGGAGCCGTGGTGGGGCTATCGCGACGCGTACGGTGACGACTCCGGCGGCCGCCACGGCGGCGACTACAAGGCGCCGAAGACGTGGAGCCTCGAGGGCAAGACCGATGCGACCGGCGCGCACACGCTGCATCTCGACTTCCTGTCGGCGAATCCCGCCGTGCCGATGTCGGTGCAGACGAACGCGTCTGTCACCGACGTCAACCGCCAGACGTGGACTGCCTCGTCGGCGCTGATCGTCCATCCCGCATCGGCGTACGTCGGCCTCAAGACGAAGAAGCCGTTCGTCGAGAAGGGCACGCCGTTCGACCTCGAGGTGATCGGCGTGGACCTCGACGGCAAGGTGCTGCCCGATGCGAAGATCGAGGTCAAGGCCGTGCGGCTCGACTGGGAGTACAAGCAGGGCCGCTATCGCCAGACCGAGGTCGATCCGCAGACGTGCGATCCGAAGGCGTGCACGTTCCAGACGAAGGAGGGCGGCAGCTACAAGGTCAGCGCGCTGATCACCGACAAGGATGGGCGGCCGAACACGACGACGCTGACGTTCTGGGTCACCGGTGGCGATCAACCGCCGCAGCGCGAGGTGAAGCAGGAGCTCGTGCAGCTGATTCCCGACAAGAAGGATTACTCGGCGGGCAACACCGCCGAGCTGCTCGTGCAGGCGCCGTTCTATCCCGCGGAGGGCATCGTCAGCTGGCGGCGCTCCGGCATCGTCAAGAGCGAGCGGCTCACGATGACCGGTCCGACGACGGTCCTGAAGGTGCCGATCACCGATGCGATGACGCCGAACCTCTTCGTGCAGGTCGACCTCGTCGGTGCGGCGGCGCGCACGAACGACAAGGGCGATCCGGATCCCACACTGCCCAAGCGCCCCGCGTACGCGGTCGGTCAGATCAACCTGCCCATCCCGCCGCGGCAGCGCACGCTGAACGTCGTCGCGATTCCGGCCGCCGCGAAGCTCGGTCCGGGCGAGACGACGAAGATCGCTGTCGAGGTGCGTGATGCCGCCGGCAAGCCGGTGGCGGATGCAGAGACCGCGGTGATCGTCGTCGACGAGGCGATCCTCGCGCTGACCGGGTATCAGTTCCCGAACCCGATCGACACGTTCTACCCGGCCCGTGGTCCCAATGGCCGTGACCACTACTCGCGTGCGTACGTGAAGCTCGCGAAGCCGGACTCGACGAAGCTCGCGCAGGCGCAGCAGGAGTCAGACGGCCGGATGGCGATGGCGGATTCCGCGGCCGCGCCGCCGGCGGCAGTGGCAGCCGCTCCGATGGAGGAGCCATCGGCGAAGGAGGCGGAGAAGAAGCGCCCGGAGAGGGCGCAGGCCGGCAAGAACGGCGCGAAAGGCGGCGAGGATCAGAACGGCGCGTCGATCGCGGTGCGCTCGAACTTCAACCCGCTCGCGGCGTTCTCGCCCGCGGTGCGCACCGGCGCGGACGGCAAGGCCAGCGTCGAGATCAAGATGCCCGACAACCTCACGCGCTACCGCATCGTCGCGGTCGCGGCGGCGGGCGAGAAGCAGTTCGGCAAGGGCGAGAGCGCGGTCACGGCGCGGCTGCCGCTGATGGTGCGGCCGAGCCCGCCGCGCTTCCTGAACTTCGGCGACACGTTCGAGCTGCCGGTCGTCGTCCAGAACCAGACCGATGCACCGATGACGGTGAAGCTCGCGGTGCGGACGACGAACGCGATGATCACCGACGGTGCGGGCCGCGAGGTCAGTGTGCCGGCAAACGATCGCGTCGAGGTGCGGTTCCCCGCAGCCGCCGAGATGGCGGGCACGGCGCGGTTCCAGATCGTCGGGTCCGCAGGCAAGGCGAGCGATGCCGCCGAGCTCGCGCTACCGGTATGGACACCGGCGACGACGGAGGGCTTCGCGACGTACGGCGTGATCGACGACGGGGCGGTGAAGCAGCCGATCGCACTGCCCGGCAAGGTCGTCACGCAGTTCGGTGGTCTCGAGGTCACCACCGCGTCCACGAACCTCCAGGCGCTCACGGATGCGCTGCTCTACCTCGTTCACTACCCGTTCGACTGCGCGGAGCAGCGTGCCTCGCGGGTCATCGCGATCGCCGCGCTGAAGGATGTGCTCGCGGCGTTCAAGACGAAGGACATGCCGTCGGCGGCCGCGATGCAGGAGAGCGTGAGGGCCGACCTCGAGCGCCTGACGCAGATGCAGAACTACGACGGTGGCTTCGCGTTCTGGAAGCGCGGCGATCCGAGCAATCCGTACCTGACCGTCTATGTCGCGAGCGCGCTCGGTCACGCCCGCGCGAAGGGCTTCGCGGTGCCGGCGAACAGCGTCGAGCAGGCGAAGCAGTACCTGCGCGTGATCGAGTCGCACTACCCCGCGTTCTACAGCGAGCAGATCCGCCGCACGATCTCCTCGTTCGCGCTGTACACGCGCAAGCAGCTCGGGGACCTCGATATCGCGAAGGGCCAGAAGCTCATCGCGGAAGCCGGCGGCGTCGAGAAGCTGTCGATGGAAGCGAACGCCTGGTTGCTCGGCACGTTCGCTGGGCAGGCGGCTGCGAAGCCGCAGCGCGACGCGATCACGCGCCATGCGCTCAACAAGGTCAGCGAGACCGCGGGCGCGGCGAACTTGTCGACGCCTGCGCCCTACGGCGACGGTGCCTACCTGGTGCTGTCGAGCGACCGCCGCGTCGACGCGGTGATGCTCGAGTCCCTGATCCTAGACCAGCCGCAGCTCGATCTGATCCCGAAGATCGTCACGGGCCTCCTCGGGCACCGGAAGGCCGGCCGCTGGCTCAACACACAGGAGAACACGTTCGCGCTGCTCGCCCTCGACAAGTACTTCCAGACCTACGAGAAGGTCACGCCCGACTTCGTCGCGCGCGTGTGGCTCGGCGACGACTACGCCGGTGACCTCTCGTTCAAGGGCCGCACGACGAACCAGTTCCAGATCAACATCCCGATGAAGGACGTCGCGACGCACGATGGGCAGCCGCTGACGATCCAGAAGGACGGCGCCGGCCGGCTCTACTACCGCGTCGGCATGACCTACGCGCCCGCGTCGCTGAAGCTCGAGCCCGCCGACTACGGCTTTGTGGTGCAGCGCAGCTACGAGGGCGCGGATGATCCGAACGACGTCACGCGCGACGCGCAGGGCGTGTGGCACATGAAGGCGGGCGCGCGCGTGCGCGTGAAGCTGAAGATGGTCAACGAGAACCGGCGCTACCACGTCGCGCTCGTCGATCCGCTGCCCGCCGGCCTCGAGGCGATGAACCCGGCGCTCGCGATCACCGGACCGATCCCGCAGGATCCGAGCGAGCAGAAGTCACGGGGCGCGTACTGGTGGTGGTACGGGCCCTGGTACGAGCACCAGAACCTGCGCGACGAGCGGACCGAAGCGTTCACCACGCTGCTCTGGGAGGGCGTGCACAGCTACGACTATGTCGCGCGCGCGACGACGCCCGGCAACTTCGTGGTCCCGCCGACCAAGGCAGAGGAGATGTACATGCCCGAGACGTTCGGGCGCTCGGCGAGCGACCGCGTCATCGTCGAATGATCATCGGAGCTGTGCGCACACCGGCTCGACCCGCGAGGTCGGTGCGTGCTGCTTCGCCGAGAGTCCGAACCGCCAGCCGCAGCGCGCCGCGGTGACCTTGCCGGTCGCCGCGTCGATCCGTGCGAGGCCGCCGGCGCTGACCAAGACAATCGTCTGATCGTCGAGCCAGAGCGCCTCGGTGACGAACTGCAGCGACTGCAGCCAGCTGCGCTTGCCGTCGGTGCTGACGAGGCCGACGCTGCGCTGCGAAACCTGGATGACGCGCGACCCCTTGCGATCGGGCCACAGCGTGACGGGACCGTCGGTCGGCATCGTGCCGGTGCGCTTGCCGTCGAGGTAGATCGCGAGCTCGAGCGGGCCCGTCGGCGTGTTTTGCCAGACGTAGGCGCGACCTGCGGCGTCGACGCCGGCGAGCGAGCCGTCGACAGTGATGCTCGGCCCCTTGTCGAGCACCTTCGGGTCCGCGACCCACCGCATCGTCATGCGATCGCGCATGTGGATGACGACGAGCTGTGATCCGCCGGAGAGCGCTGGCACGACCGGCACGAGCTCGGACTGCTCGTAGCCCTTCGGCTTCGGCAGCGACGCGAGCTTCGTGAGCTTGTGTGTCGCGGGGTCGTAGCGCGAGACCTCGGGTGAATCGCCGAGCGACAGCGTGACGAGCTGGGTCGAGGGCTCGTGCAAGAGCAGCTGCACCATCGCGAGGTCGGTGCGCAGGACCTGTGTCTTCTTCTTCGCGGTGTCGACGAGCGTGAGCGTGGTGATGCCGTCGGAGATCCGCGAGGACTCGACGAGCCAGTCATCGCCGCCGAGCCAGCGCAGCTCCGACACGGCGGAGGTGCTCGCGACGCCGAGGTCCGGGCTCGAGACCAGCTTCAGATCGCGGTCGAGCAGCGCGAACGTGTCGCCGACGCCGATCACGAGCTCGCCCCTGGGGGCTGCCGCAGCGACCGCCGGCGACTCGAGCTCGTAGCCGAGGTACTCGATCTTCGTCGGTGTCGCGATCATCAGCTCGCCGTTGATCGTGCCGATCGCGCGGCCGCCGCCGACGCCGAGCAGGCCAACATTGGAGATGTTGTTCGGCTGCTCCGGCGGGCGCACGGGCAGCGGCGCCTTCGGCTTGGCCTTGGCCTCGAGCTTTGCCCACGTGATCGTGCTGTTCGTCGCGAGCGCGAGGTGTGCGTCGTCGACGAAGCCCATCCCGACAACGGCTTGATCGCTCTGCGTGCCGATCACGCCGCCGGTGGACGTGTCGATCACGATCAGCTGCACGGCACCCTGACCCGAGGTGCCCGCGAGCATCGCGAGGCGCTTGCCGGTGGGAGACAGCGCGACCACGCGGCCGACGTCATCGCCCGCGTCGATCCACGCACCCCACGCCAGCTTCGACGTCACCGTGAGCCAGCGAGCGCGACGCGTGAGCTTGTCGGTTCCGGACTCGATGACCGCGACCGCCTTGTCGCCGCTCACGTGGATCGCCAGGAGGCGCTGGCCGGCCTCGGTGGGCAACTGCTCCGTGATCGTGCCGTCGGCGGCGAACCGCATCACGATCTGGTCCGCGCGCCACGCGATCATCCCCTTCGACGTGATGTCGATGCCCTTGTAGGCGGGATCCGACGCGGGCCGCGCGCGCTGCACGCTGAGGCCGTCCTTGTCGACGACCTCGAGCACCAGCGAGCCGACCTCGTCGAGCATCGCGATCAAGAAACCGCGGGCATCGGGGAGGATCGCGACCTGGCGCGGCGTCGGCAGATCGACGATCCGCGGCTCGGCGCTGCCGTCGAGCGCGGGCCACAGCCGAACACCGCCGAGCTCGTCGACGCTGACCGCCGCGGTGCCATCGGG
>JACCRC010000025.1 GCA_013813765.1 Deltaproteobacteria bacterium
GGCCAAGGGCATCGGCGCGAAGGCGCTCGAGCTCTACATCAAGGGCCACCTCTACCGGCAGTTCCGCGCGCCCACGCTCGCGGACGTTCACCTCCCTTCGATGCCCAAGCTCGGCGCTGACGGCGCGCTCGACAAGGCGGCCGCCGCGTTCAAGACGGCGCAGAAGCCGGTGATCGTCGTCGGCAGCCAGACGATGGTGGGCGTCAAGGATCCGGGCCGGCTCGCGCGCGCGCTCGGCATGCTCGGCGCGCCGGTCTATCTCGCCGGCACCGCGCGCGGCCTGCTCGGGCGCACGCACGAGCTGCAGCTGCGTCACAACCGCGGCGCCGCGCTGAAGGAAGCCGACTGCGTGATCGTGTGCGGCTTCCCGTTCGACTTCCGGCTCGGCTATGGGCGCGGCATCAACAAGAAGGCCACGCTGATCGCGGCGAACCTGTCGAGCCACGAGCTCAAGAAGAACCGGCGGCCGGAGATCGCGATCGAGATGCACGCGGGCGACTTCCTCGTCGCGCTCTCTGATCGAGTGTCGTCGGCCGGCGACTCGTGGCGCGGCTGGGTCGAGCAGCTCCGCGCGAGCGATGCGAAGCGCGATGCGGAGATCGCTGCGAAGGCGCACCCGCCTGGCGAGCTCGTCGATCCGCTGCACTTCTTCCTCCGCATGGAGGAGGCGATGGCCGATGACGCGGTGCTGGTCGTCGACGGCGGAGACTTCGTGGCGACCGCGAGCTACATCGTTCGCCCGCGCGCACCGCTCTCGTGGCTGGATCCAGGCGTGTTCGGCACGCTCGGCGTGGGCGGCGGCTATGCACTCGGCGCGGCGATGGTGCGGCCGGGCCGCGAGGTGTGGCTGATCTGGGGCGATGGCTCCTCGGCGTACTCGCTCTCCGAGTTCGACACCTTCGTTCGCCACGGCGTCGCGCCGATCGCGGTGATCGGCAACGACGCGTCGTGGGCGCAGATCGCGCGCGAGCAGGTCGAGATCCTCGGTACCACGCTCGGCTGCGACCTCCGCCGCACCGACTATCACAAGGTCGCCGAGGGCTACGGCGGCGTGGGCCTGGTGCTCTCGGATCCGAAGCGCGTGGACGCGACGCTCGCCGAGGCGAAGGCGATCGCGAGGACCGGCCGCCCGGTCTGCATCAACATCCACCTCCGCAAGACCGACTTCCGCAAGGGCTCGATCTCGATCTGATGATGCGGGCCGCGGCTGTCGTGCTCGTCCTCGGCGCTGCAAGCTCGCCGGCGCACGCGGATGTTCGCGCGTTCACGCACACGTACGAGTACTCGACCGTGCCGGAGGGTCGCACGACCTTCGAGATCTGGCACACGCAGGGCCGCACCACGTGGGACACGGCGAGCCCGCAGTTCTTCGAGCACATCCTCGAGATCGAGCACGGCATCACCGAGCACTGGGACATGGGATTCCAGACCATCGGATCGCAGGTCGCCGGCGATGCGACGACCGAGAAGGGTTTCACCATGGATGCGGTCCGTCTCGAGTCGCGCTACCGGTTCGCCGATCGCGGCGAGTGGCCGGTCGACACGCAGCTCCAGCTCGCGGTCGCGAAGCAGTTCGGTGCCAGCATCTACGCGATCGAGGGCAGGGTGGTCGTCGCGCGCGACTTCGACAAGCTCACGGCCGCGGCGAACGCGAGCATCGCGGTGGCGTTCGGCAATGATCAGGACGACACGCTGGTCACGACTGGCTGGGCCGGCGGCGTCACGTACACGGCGCATCCCAAGGTCCGCATCGGTGCCGAAACTTGGGGGGCGCGCGTGGTCGAGGGCGGGCTCGACGTTTCGGCGGGGCCCGCGGTGAACCTGTCGCCCGCCTCGAATTTCTGGCTGACGATCACCGGTGGCTTCGGGATCACCGACGAGGCCGACGCGTTCGCGGCGCGCGCGATCGTCGGCATCGAGCTCTAGGGCATCGTCGAAGTCCGATGTGGTTTCATCGCCCACATCGCGGATCTCACCGGTCCTTGGATAGACTGGGTGCACGTGGCTGATTCCCGATCGCCCCCCGATGACGAGCCCCAACCGGAGCGCAGGAGTGCCGCCGTCTCGGCGGCGACGATGGGTGCTACGCGTCGAGCAAGTGCGCCACTACCGATCATGAAAGCGGAAGCGTCGAAAGCGGTACCGCGCCCCGCGCCCCCCGCTCCGATCGCGGCGCCGCGCGCCGCCCGGCCACCGCCGCCACCGCCGCCGCCGACCCAGAAATCGAGCCGCGGTTCGAGCCCGATCGCGCCGGTGCCGAAACCGCCGAGCGAGGCCAAGGACCAGGCGACGTCCGTGATGTTGGGGAACGAGGTGTTCCCGCGGCTCGATCACGTCACCGGAGCCGGCCGCAAGAAGACCGAATCACGCTCCCCGCTCAGCTTCGCCGAGAATCAACAGATCGGTCGCTTCGAGCTGATCCGCGAGATCGCTCGCGGCGGGATGGGGCAGGTGTTCCTCGCGCGCGACACCAAGCTGGGCCGGAAGGTCGCGATCAAGTTCCTGCTCCACCCGGATCCGGACTTCGTGAAACGGTTTGTCATCGAAGCGCGCGCCACTGCGCGATGTACGCACGAGAACATCGTGACGATCTTCGAGGTCGCCGAGCATGCCGGCCTGCCGTACATGGTGCTCGAGTACCTCGAGGGCAAGCCACTCGCGGCGATGCTCGAGACCCGGATGCCCGTGCGACCGTTCGTCGAGTTGATGGTGCCGGTGATGCGCGCCCTCGAGCGCGCCCACGAGCACGGCATCGTTCACCGAGACCTCAAGCCGAGCAATATCTTCGTCACCGATCGCGGCCTCGTGAAGGTCCTCGACTTCGGCGTCGCCAAGATGTTCGACGCACCGACGGACGATCTCGACGAGTCCGAGCGGCGATCGTCAGGGCGGCTCCACAGCCACTCCGACGAAAACTCCTACGTCACGTTCTCCGGTGGCGGCACCATCGTCGGCACCCTCCCGTACATGGCTCCCGAGCAGTGGGATGGCGGCGTCGTCGATCACCAGTCGGACCTGTGGGCGATCGGAATTCTGTTCTGGCGCGCGCTGCTCCGGCTCCACCCGGCCGGCTCGCTCAAGGCCGACAAGCTCCGCGCGCGGCTGGCGGATCTCGACTCGCCGCTGCCGAGCATAGGCACCAAGGACGCGACGATGCCGGCGGAGCTGGTCGCGATCATCGACAAGTGCCTCGCGAAGAAGAAGTCCGAACGCTACCAATCGGCGACGGAGATCCTCGTCGATCTCCAGACGTTCTTGCAGCCGAGCGCGGAGCGGAGCTTCGATGAGGTTTGCCCGTACCGCGGGCTCGCGTCGTTCGGCGAGGGCGACGCGAAGTACTTCTTCGGCCGCTCCGCGGAGATCCGCACCGCACTCGCACAGCTGGAGAGCTGGCCGCTACTCGCGGTGATCGGCCCGTCGGGAGCCGGCAAGTCGTCGTTCGTCCACGCCGGCATCGTCCCCGCCGTGCGTGACACCGGTGGAGCGTGGCAGATTCGCGTCCTGCGCCCGGGACGCGCGCCGCTCAGCAGCCTCGCCGCCACGCTCGAAGGCGGGGCGGAGTCCGCGCAGCTCGCGATGATGTTGGTCGAACAGCTGCGCGACGCGCCCGGCCTCTACGGCGCGATGCTGCGTAAGGCCGCCGCGCAGCAAGGGCACCGGGTGCTGATCGTCGTCGACCAGCTCGAAGAGCTGTTCACGCTGTCCGACGACGATGATCAGCGTCGGCTGTTCCTCGCGGCGCTGCTCGCGGCAGCGGACGATCCCAGCGCACCGGTGCGGGTCGTGCTGTCGATGCGGGCGGACTTCCTGGATCGGCTCGCGAGTCACAAGCAATTCCTGTCGGAGCTGTCGCGCGGCTTGTTCTTCCTCTCGGCACCCGATCACGACAACCTGCGCGAGACGCTCGTGCGCCCGGCCGAGCTCGCGGGCTATGCGTTCCAGGACTCGGCGATCCTCGAGGACATGATGCAGGCGGCGACGAGCCGCGGCGCGCTGCCGCTCCTGCAGTTCGCCGCGACCCGGCTGTGGGATGCGCGCGATCGCTCGACGAAGAAGTTAACGTCCGCCGCATATGCCGCGATGGGTGGCGTCGGCGGTGCGTTCGCGCGTCACGCCGACGAGGTCGCGGCGGCGGTGCCGCAACAGGGCCAATTACTGTTGAAGGCGATCCTGACCCGCCTGGTCACGCCCGAGGGTACGCGCGCGATCGTCGATCAAGACGAGATCACCGGACTCTCCGACGATGCCGCCGAGGTGCGGACGATCCTCGACCACCTCGTTCGGGCGCGTCTGATCAACCTGCACACCGATCCGACCACGAACACGACAACCGTCGAGATCGTGCACGAGGTGTTGATCAGCGAGTGGCCCACGCTGCGGCGCTGGCTCGAGGATAGCCACGCCCTGCGTGGATTCTTGCAGGAGCTGCGGACCGCGGTCCGTCAATGGGTCGCCCGCAACAAGCCCGCCGATCTGGTGTGGCGCGGTGCGACGGCCCAGGACGCGCTCGCACTGACCAGCAAGAACGTCCTCGATCTCTCGAGTGCGGAGCGCGAGTTCCTCGCGGCCGTGCGCGCCGAGGCCGGTCGGACCCGCCGCCGCAAGGTGACGGTGTTCACCGCGATCTTTGCGGTCCTCGGCCTCGTGATCGCCGGCGGCGCGGTCGCGGTGGTGCGGGTCAACGCCGAAGCGGAGGCCGCGCGCGCTGCCGAAACCGAGACCGGCCGCCAGCTCGCGCTGGTCAAGGCGGAGGAAGCTCGGCGCACCAAGGCCGAAGCCGAGCGGAAGACCGCCGAGGCCGAGAAACAGAATGCCGAACAGGCTGCCGTCGCAGCGAACAAGGCGGTCGACCTCTCACGCGAAGAGCTCGAGAAGGCGAACGCCGACCTCAAGCGCACGCTCGACGAATCGCAGAAGGACAAGCTGAAAGCGCAGGAGATGGCCGTCGCGGCGAAGTCTGCGGCCGAGGTCGCGCGCAAGGCGACCGAGGAAGCAAAGGCCGCGAGCACCAAGCTCCAGACGATGCTTGCCCGCGAGCAACAGCGCGTGAAGCAGCTCGAAGCCGAGAAGGCCAAGATCTCGACCGGGGGGCTGTGATGCGTCGCGCCGTCTTCGTCGTCTCGCTCCTTGGATTCGCATCCCCGGCGCTCGCGGGTGGCGGGAAGAAGAAGCCGGCTCCGCCCGCCGCTCCAGCACCGCCGCCCGCACCAGAGCCGCCTCCTGTTGCCGAGCACAAGGAGTGGGCCGACGGCGTTCCCCTGGAGACCCAGCAGAAGGCGTCGGCCCTGTACGAGGAAGGCAACACGCTGTTCGCAGAGCAGGCGCATGCACCCGCGCTCGAGAAGTACACGGCCGCGGTCGCGCTCTGGGATCATCCGCTGATCCAGTACAACCTCGCGGTCACGCTGATTCGCCTCGACCGCATCCTCGACGCCGCCACTCACCTCGAACGCGCGCTGCGCTTCGGTGACAAGCCGTTCAAGCCGGAGCTCTACCAGCAGGCGATGGACTACCAGGGTCTGCTCGAGGGTCGCGTCGGCACCCTCGATGCGTCCTGCGACGACACCGTCAAGAGCCTACTGCTCGACGGCAAGAACTGGTTCTCGTGCCCGGGCTCCCAGAAGCTCCGCGTCATGGCCGGCGAGCACACCATCGTCGGCGAGCGCCCGGGCTACTTGACGAAGTCCCAGACGGTTGTCGTCCCCGGCGGCGCCTCGGCGACGGCGAAGGTGAGACTGATGCCGCTCGAGAGCGCCGTCATCCTCAAGTATCGGTACCGCCGCTGGATCCCGTGGACGATGACCGCCGTGGGCCTCTCGGTCGCCGTTGCTGGTCTCGGGACCTGGTTCGTCGGAAAGAACGAGATGGATCAGTTCGAGACCGACTACACCTTGCAGTGCATGAACGGCTGCGAGCCGGGCCTCACCGATCCGTCGCATCGTTCGTTGAAGGCCCAGGAAACGAGCGCCGAGTTCAAGGGCAAGATCGGGATCGGGATGATGAGTGTCGGCGGCGCGGTCGCGGTGACCGGCATCGTCCTCGCGATCATCAACCGCCCCCAGCGCATCCTGCCGAACGTCGAGGTCGCGCCCAGAGCGAACGGTGGCGCGACCGCATCCGTCGGCTGGCGATTCTGATCCCGATCAGTTGAACGAGCAGCCGAGCAACGATCCTGGCGCTCCGGTGGGACCCGGATTGACGACGGAGTAGCCACCGGCGCCGCCGCCGCCCGCGGCACCGCCGGTGATCGTGTTGTTCGCTGCTGCCTGGCAATAGTTCATCCCCGTGCCGATGCCGCTCGTGTAGATGCCAATGCTCGCGCCGCCGCATGCCCCGCCGCCGCCGGAGCCGTGACCGCCCGCGCCGCCGTTGCCGCCTCGACCCGCAGACGCCGGGCAGAACATCGTCGGATCCACCAGTCCGCCATCGCCGCCAAAGCCTCCCGCGCCGCCGACACCCGCTGCACCACCGCGTCCGCCGGTGCCGCCCTGGCCGCGCTGGACGGAGTTGCCCGTGATGACCGGTGCAGATCCACCGACGACGAAGATCGCGAATGCGCCGCCGCCGGCGGAGCTCGCGCCGCCACCCGCGCCGCCGCATCCGCCCGCTCCACCGCCGCCGCCGTGGCCGCCGAACTGATCCTTGTTGTCGGTGCACGAGGTGCAGGAAGCGCCGCCGCCGCCGCCGCCGCCGCCGCCGCCGCCGCCGTTGCCTGCGTCGATACCCGTCCCGCCGGTACCGCCGACCCAGTGGCTGGCCGAGACCGCGCCGGTGGCAGCGCTGCACGCGGCAACCGTCGCGCCGTTTCCGCCGTTGGTTCCGCCGGCGCCGTTGTAGCCGTAGTCGTGCCAGCCGGTCGCGCTCGAGATGTAGCAGATGCTGCCGTTGCTATCGAGCTCCATGTCGTGGCCGGCCTCGCCGCCCGCTCCGCCCGCGCCTCCGAGGGCGCCCGTGCCCGAGCTGCCCGCGAGGCCGGTGATGCCGCTGAAGATCGTGAAGTCCTTCCTGGGCGCACACTGGTTGCCGCCGCCCCGGCCACCGTTGACAGCATTCGTGCCGCAGGTACGCAGGCCTGCATTCGCGTACTGGCGATTGCTCGACGACGGGCACGGCGTGACGCCTGCGAGCGCCGTGTCGTAGCCCGCGGGGTTCGAGCTGCGACCCATACCGTTGACGCCCGAGGCGCCGCTCGCGCCTGCGGAGCCGTTCACGCCGGTACCGCCACGGCCCGCGATGACGACGTTGTTGATGATCGAGAGATTACCGCTCGAGCCCGAGCTGTAGATCGCGTACGAATTGCCGTTGCTCTTGCTGTTCACCGGACCGACGACGACGAAGCCTTCGAACACCGTCGCGGTCGTGATGCTCACGGCGCGGACGGCGTAGTCGTGATTCGTCGCCGCGAACGTGGCCGAGCCGGTGACGTACGTGCTCGTCGTCGCCACGTTGCGCAGCCAGGAATCGGGATTGTAACCACCGAGCATGCTGCGCCCGTTCGAGATCGAGATCGTCTCGGGGTAGATTCCGTTCGCGACGAGAATGCGCGGGCGGTTGAGCGAGCTCGCGCGGGCGATGCCCTGCGTGATCGTCTTGCACGGATGATTGCCGGTGCCGGTTCCCTGCGGTCCGAGACCACATGATCCATCGTCGACAGCACCCGCGCTGTCCGTCGAGACGTACACCGCGCTCGTGTCGAGCAGGAGCTCGCAACCGTTGGCCAGCTGCGTGTCGAGGTCGAAGGCGTTGGCGCCGCACTGCATGCCGCAGGTCGGGCTGCCGCTCAGATTGCAGACGCCGGACGCATTCGGCAACGCGAACGACACCGTGCAATCGTTCGCGCAACTGCCGCACGCATTTGCCCGATCGTAGACCTGGGTAGTCTGATTCTTCCAACCTTCGTCGATGTTGCCGTCGCAGTCGTCATCGCGCGTGTCGCACGTCTCGGTGCCCGGCGTGCCCGCGGCAACCGAGCACATCGTGCCGTTCTGCCCGGCGTTGCAGACGAGGTTGCCCTGGCGCGTGCACGTGCCGACGCCGACCGAGCACGCCTGACCCAGCGTCGGGAACGTCTCGTCGGTCCTCGTGTCGCAGTCGTCGTCGAGGCCATTGCACGTCTCGGTGCTCGGCGTGCCCGCCGCCACCGAGCACGCCGTGCCCGTCTGCGCGGCGTCGCCCACGACACTGCCCTGGCGCGTGCACGTGCCAACGCCGACCGCGCACCCTTGATTCAGCGTCGGGAACGTCTCGTCGGTCCTCGTGTCGCAGTCGTCGTCGCGGCCGTTACACAGCTCGCTGACCGGCGTGCCCGCCACGCCCGAGCACGCCGTGCCGGTCTGCGCGCCGTTGCAGACGAGGTTGCCCTGGCGGATGCACCCGCCGACGCCGACGGTGCACGCCTGACCGAGCGTCGTGAACGTCTCGTCGGTCCTCGTGTCGCAGTCGTCGTCGAGCGTGTTGCAGAGCTCGGTCGCACCCGGCGTGCCCCCGGTGACCGAGCACTCGGTGGCCATCCCCGTGGTGGTGCACCGCGTGACGCCAAAGCGCTGGCACGTGCCAATGCCAGCACTGCAGACGTCTCCGAGCCCCGGGAACGCTTCGTCGGGGGTGCCGTTGCAGTTGTCATCGTTGTAGTTGCAGACCTCGGCCGTTGGCATCTTGCCCTCGCACGTCACGCCCGCAGCGCCCTGACAACGCGTGACGCCGGTGCAGCTGCCGACGCCGGCGACCGTGTTCGTGCACGGGCTTCCGCCGACACCTTCGTCGATGAGGCCGTCGCAGTCGTTGTCGGAGCCATCGCAGCTCTCGGTCGTCGGATCGACGGCCGAGCAGCTGACCCAGCCGCCGAAGTCGGCGTCGCACGTCTCGACGCCGCGGCAGGTTCCGAGCGCGTTCGTCTTCGTGCAGGTCCGCACCTGGCCTTGCTCGGCGACGGTGCACGAGCACGTGGACGTCAGCGGAAGGCAGTAGCTGCCGACGTGCAGACCCGACGGATCGGCTCCACAGGTGTATCCCGTCGGGCAGCTGCCCCGATGCGGACACTCGGCGAGGCACGACTTGGTGCCGTCGATATCGACGCACACGCCGCCGCTGCATTGCGCGTCGGAGTTGCACGACGTGCAGTAGTCGAACAGCTGTGGCACGCAGATCGACAGCAGCTCGCCAGCGACAGCATGAAATCTACAGTTGAAGCCTTCAGGACACGCGTCACTGCACGTCGACGAACAGACCCCACCGCGCGGGGTGTCGGCGCACATTCCGCCGGGGCAATCGCCGGCGGTGCCGCACGGCGCGCCGAAGTTCGCACCGCCGAAGGCGTCGGAGACCGATGCGTCGGCGCGCTCGTCCTTACCGCCGCAGCCGGCGGCAACCGCGAGCGCGAGAACGAGCCCGAGGATGTAGTGCGTGGTCCTCATCAGATCGATGTACATCCTTGCAGCACGCCCGCCGTGCCGTTGCCGCCCGTGCTGCCTCCCGAGAAACCACCAGCGCCGGCACTGCCTGCCGATCCGCCCAGCGAGACGGTGTTGCCGGTGCAGTAGGCCGGCGTGCCGATACCGGAGGTGAAGATGCCGTAGCTCGAGCCGCCGCAGCCACCGCCGCCACCCGAGCCATCACCGCCCTCGCCGCC
>JACCRC010000043.1 GCA_013813765.1 Deltaproteobacteria bacterium
CGCGGCGAGCCGCACGCGGATCTGGCGGAACGACGCGCGCATGAGCCGCCGCGCGTACTCGACGAGGACGATCAGCGCGGGGAGCGTCAGGAACGTCAGGCCTGTCAGCGCCGGATCGATCGTCAGCATCACGACCACGATCGCGATCATCTTGATGAAGTCGGCGATCAGCGTGATCGCCCCCTGCGCGAACATCTCGTTGAGGCTCTCGATGTCGTTCGTCATGCGCGTCATCAAGCGCCCGACGGGGATCTTGTCGAAGAACGCGGCGCGCTGAGACAGCACCTTGTCGAAGATCGCGATCCGGAGCGCGTGCATCGTGCGCTGGCCGGCGAGCAGCAGGTACCAGGTCTCGCAGAACGACGAGGCGCCCTGGAGTAGAACGAGCGCCATGTACACACCCGCATCGATCGGCAGCGCGGCGATCTCGCCGGTGAGGATGTGCTCGGTCAGCGCGTAGCGGAACAGCGCCGGCTGCGCGAGATCGAGCGCGATCGTGATCGGCATGAAGCACGCCCACGCGAGCAACAGCTTCCAGTGCGGCCTGATGAATGGCCACAGCCGCCGCATCAGCTGGACGTCGTACGCCTTGCCGAGCACGACCTCCTCCGCGCCGCCTCCGCGCGCGCCCGCGGCGCCACCACCGCCGGGGGAGGGCGGCTGGTTCGGCTGCGCGGAGCTCGGGAGCGGAGTCGCCATCAGCGTACCGGGTCCTTCGCCTTCGCGACCTCGGTGTCGAGCTGGCTCTTGTAGAGATCCTGGTAGGTGCCCGCCTGCACGAGCAGCTCCTCGTGCGTGCCGCGCGCGACGACCTTGCCGTGGTCGAGCACGATGATCTGATCCGCGTCCTTGATCGCCGCGACGCGATGGCTGATCAGCACCGCCGTGCGGCCGCTCATCACCTCGCGCAGGTGCTTGAGGATCGTGCGCTCGGTCTCGGCATCCACCGACGACAGCGAGTCATCGAGCACGAGCAGCCGCGGCGCTGCGGCGAGCGCACGCGCGAGCGCCACGCGCTGGTGCTGCCCACCGGAGAGCGTGATGCCCCGCTCGCCGACGATCGTGCCGAGCCCCTCCGGCATCGCCTGGAGATCGCGTGAGAGACCCGCCGCGGTCGCCGCCTTGTTGACCCTCGGCTCCTCGCGCAGATCCGCGGATGCCGCAAAGCCGACGACGCGCTCGAGCTCCTTCGCGCGCGCGGCGGGGATCGCGGTGCCGCCGCCGTAGCCCATCGCGACGTTGTCCGCGATCGTCGTCGAAAATAAGAAAGCTTCCTGCGGCGCGTATCCGATCTGCGCGCGCAGTGATGCCAGCGGCAGCGTCGTCACGTCGCGCCCGTCGAGGAACACGGTCCCGACCGGCACGTCGATCAGCCGGCACAGCGCGTCGACGAGCGTGCTCTTGCCCGCCCCCGTGCGCCCGACGATCGCGGTGACGGTTCCCGGCGCGAGCGTCATGCTCACGTGATCGAGGATCACGCGCTCGCCGAACTTGATCGTGAGGTCCTTGACCTCGACCGCGGCGGGCGCGGTCGACGCCGGCAGGGGCTCGCCCTCGCCCTCGGCGATATCGGACGGCGTGTCCTGCAGCTCCACGAGCCGCGCCCACGACGCGCGGCCGCGCTGCACGAGCGCGAGCATGAAGCCGAGGGTCAGCGTCGGCCACACGAGTCGGGCGAGGTAGCCCGAGAACGCGACGAGCTCGCCCGTGGTCATGTCGCCGCGGATGTACGCGCGTCCGCCGAACAGGATCAGGATCGCCATCGACATGGCGGCGAGCGTGTTCAGCATCGGCCCGAGCTGGATGCGGACCTTCGCGGCCTCCATGTTCTCGCGCAGGAGCTTCTCGCTGCGCGCCATGAACCCCTTTCGGCGCACGCCCTCGAGGCCGTAGGTCTTGATCACCTGGATCGCGCCGAGGTCCTCCTGGATCCGGGAGCTCAGCGCGCCGAGCTCGGCCTGGACGGCGCGCATCGTGGCGTAGATCCGCCGGCTCATCGCCTGCCCGACGATGTAGATCAGTGGGAACGGCAGGATCGCCCACAGCGTGACGACCGGATCCGTGTAGAGCATCACGCCGAGCACGGTGACGAACGCGATCACCGCGTTCGCGAGGTTCAAGAGGCCCGCGCCCCACATCCCGCGGACGGTCTGCACGTCGTTCGTGAGCCGCGACATCACGTCGCCCGTCGGGTGCGTGCGGTAGTACGCCGGCGACAGCGTCATCAGGTGGCCGAACAGATCCGATCGCAAGTCGTACTCGGCCGCGCGGCCGGAGTTGAAGATCAAGATCCGCGAGGCGATGCGCGTGACCGCGGTCAGCAACGCGGCCAGCACCATCACGCCGACGAGCTTGAGGATGTAGCTCGAATCCTCGACGCCGAGCGCATCGATCGCCGCGCCGAGTGCCTCGGGCACGCCGAGGTAGAACACGTTCGTCAGGAGCAGCATCAACACGCCGAGCGCGAGCTGCTTTCGGTAGGGCTTGAGGTAGCCGAGCGAGCTGCGCATCCTGCCGGCCGACACTGCAACCCGTCCTTACCATCGTTCCCGGGCAACCGTCGCGGAATGCTCAGCCAAGAGAACTGTCTAAACATATGAAAATCCTGTCGATGTCAGCCCGCCGCGAGATCTGCATCAGCGCGGGGTAGGACCGGGTTACCCACGCCGTACTATTGCGACGTGGCGGACTCGGTGATCGTGGGTGCTCGGGCGACGGAACCGTTCTCCAGCCAGCGAGAGCTGGTGGAAGCGGAGCTCGAGCTCGCGCGAGGTAGGATCCGGTTCGCACTGGCCGAACGGCAGCGGGTGGCGAATGGCGAGCGTTCGGCCGAGTGGCCACCGGCGTTCATCGAGGGCGAAGCCTATGTCGAAGCTCGTCTCGACGCGACGCGCGCGTGGCGCGTGACGTTCCCGATCACGTGGCTGCGCGAACGGCTCGCGCTAGGTCACAACGAAAGGCGCCTTATCTGGGTGCTCCTCGCTCACGAGCTGTGTGCACGGTCGCGCGGCATGCTGCGCGAGCTGAACACCGAGAACTCCGCCGACCCCACTACTGATACCCTACGACTCGTCGCGTTCGGTACGAGGAGCTACGCGGAAGGGTCGCGGCTCTTGGCACAAAACAGCCCGCTCGTACTCCAGGGCCTGATCGAGCGCACGGACACCGACGCTGCCGCCGCGGATCACCGCAAGACGTGGAAGATCGCCAGGCGGGTCGCCGCACTGGCAAACGAAGATTTGAGCATGGACCCCGATCTCTTCCGGATCGCCACCGTGGTGGTGCCCGATGAGTCGGAGCTGGGGATCGGGAACGAGGGCGTGGAGACGGACCCGGACTGCTTGCCGATGCTGGCGGCGGCGTTCGCGAATGGTCGCCATGAAGGCGAGGGCCGTACCGTGCTCGTGCAAGGGCAGAAGGGAAGCGGGCGCAGGACGCTGCTTCGAGCTGCCGCCGCACGGAGCAAGGTCGAGCTGCTCGAGGTCGATTGTCGCCGGCTTTCGACGAATCCCGCCGAGGCGCGCACGCAGCTGAGAGCGATAGCGCGCGAATGCCGGTTGTTCGATCGAGTGCCGCTGCTTCGCGATCTGGATTCGCTTGTTGCGGCCGCTCCGGTCGGCGGCGAGCCCAGTGCGACGAAGGCGCAGCACGATCTCGTAGACGCTGTGCACCTGGAGCTCGACGGTTTGTTCGTGCTTGGCACGATCTCAGCGCTGATTCCAGGGAACCGCCTGCGGCACCCGCAGATCATCGAGCCGAGACCCATCACAGGGTTGCAGCGCGTCCGCCTCTGGACCCGTGCGCTCCCGATGATCTCACTCGATGATGCCGACCTGCTCGCAACGATGTATCCGATCGCACCTGCACTGATCGCAGGAGCCGCCGCCGTTGCTCGTGCGCAGCTCCAAGCCTCCCGTGGCGCGCTCAAACCAGGCCACGTCCGCATTGGTCTGCGCAGCGTCCTTGACGGACAGCTGAACGGTCTCGCGAACCGAATCGAATCGCATCATACGAAGCACTCCTTGGTGCTGCCCGCCGATCAGCGAGAATCGATCGACGAGCTCATCTCGCGCGTCAAGCATCGCCGGACCGTGTACGAGACTTGGGAACTCGGGACGCAGTCGGCGCGCGGACTCGGGGTGTCGGCCCTGTTCTCCGGCCCGCCCGGCACCGGGAAGACGATGGCGGCAGGACTCATCGCGAACGAGCTCGGCACAGACCTGTATCAGGTTGACATCAGCAAGATCTCGTCGAAGTGGATCGGCGAGACGGAGAAGAATCTCGCCGCGCTGTTCGATGCAGCAGAGGCTGGTCACGCGATCCTCTTGTTCGACGAGGCCGACTCGCTGTTCGGCAAACGCACCGAGGTCAAGTCGAGCAACGATCGTCACTCTAATCAGGAGACGAACTTCCTCCTGCAGCGGCTCGAGTCGTTCCGCGGCGTCTGTATCCTCACCACGAACAACGACACGGCGATCGACGAAGCGTTCCGTCGTCGCATCTCGATGCACGTGCACTTCCCGATGCCGGAGGTCGCCGAGCGCATTCACCTCTGGCAGACCATGATGCGCGAGACGGTCCCGGTAACGGGCAAGCTCGACTTCGCCGCGCTGGCCACCCGCTTCGTCATGAGCGGGGGCTACATCCGCAACGCGGTTCTTCGCGCGGCGTTCTTCGCCGCCGACGCGAACACTCCCGTCACGAACAAGCATCTCGCTCGAGCAGCACAGCTCGAGTATCAGGCAATGGGACGGATCATGCCGTCGTCGTTGTAGACCGATCGCTGGAGGAAACCATGTCCGATACTGATGCCGCCAAGAAGCCTGCCGCCACGAAGAACGAGGCAGCTCCGCCTGTTACGGACACCGCCACGCCCAAGACGGGGGATCCCAACAAGCCTGCCGCGGGTGCGGGGGGCCCCAAGAGCACGAATCTGAAGGTGAAGGCGAATTATGAGGAAATCCCAGGTTCCTCGAAGACAGGCCCCAAGGCGGCGAAGGGAGAATCAGCGCTGTTCTTCGATCCGCTGACAATCGCGCCGATGTCGCCCCTCGCCGACGAGACTTTCGACGAGAAGGGTGTGAC
>JACCRC010000064.1 GCA_013813765.1 Deltaproteobacteria bacterium
GCCCACGCGGGCGCGCGGCACACCTCGCCGAGCTGCGCACGCACGCCGGCGAGCCTCTCGAGCAGCCGGTCGTCGAGCAGGCCCTCGCGGACCGCTGCGGTGTCGCACGCATCGAGCACGTGCAGCGCATCGAGTGCGAGCGCCGTGGCCTCCGCCGCAGGGACGTTCAACACCCGAGCGAGCCCCGGCGTCAGATCGCGCAGTGCACCGACGAGCGGCGCGAACATCGCGAGTGGACCTTCGCCGCGCACGAGCTGGCCTGCGAGGCCGTGCGCATCGACCCACGCGATCGCGAGCCGGCCGAGCACGTCGCCGAGCGGCCAGCCACGCGCTCGATCCGCCCTCCTCAGAATTGCGGCCGCCGCTTCATTGTGAACGTCGAGCGAGATGCCCTGCGCGATCCATGCGGCGCGACGTTCGGCGCTGCTGGTCTTCGCGATGTCGAGATGGATGATCGCGGCGCGCAGCGGCGGCCCGAGTCCCGCGGTGAGCACGCGCTCGGCGACCGCGGTGAGCTGCGCGAACCCCGCGGGAGATAGACCGCGGTCCTGAAACCTCGCGAGGTTCGCCGCCTCGAGGCCGGCGAGCTTTCTGCCGAGCAGGCGCGTCGCGATGTGATCCAGCAGCGGGCGATCGGTGCCCGCGTCGTGCTCGACCTGCGCCGGCATCGGTGCGGCGAGCGCGGCGACCTCGGGGAACGCAGCGGTGACGGCCGCCGATCGTGTTCCATCGGCGCGCAGGCTCTCGAGCATCGCGAGCGTGACGTCGGTCCATCGCAACATCGCCGTCGCGAGGCCGAGCGGCGACAGCCACGCAGCGAGCTCGTCGGGCGTCGCCTGGCGCAGCGCGGTAGGCAGATCCACGCGACGACGTTACTCGGAGCAGCGCCCGGATGGTGCGTCCGGGATCTTCTTGCCGGGGTTCAGCAAGTTCATGGGATCCCACATCAGCTTCCACTTGCGCTGCCACGCGAGGAGCTGCTCGCTCTGCTCGAGGTGCACGTAGTCACGCTTCGTCAGCCCGATGCCGTGCTCGCCCGACAGCGTGCCGCCGAGTGCGACCGTGTGCACGAACACCTGCTCCGCAGCGGCCCACATCTTCGTACGCACCGCCGGATCTGCCGGATCCTCGTTCGACAGGAAGTTACAATGGAGGTTGCCGTCGCCTGCGTGACCGAACACCGCGGTCGCGATGCCGGTCTCCGCCGAGACGCGATCGATCCGCGCGAGCATCTCGACGATCTTGCCGCGCGGCACGCAGATGTCCTCGTTGACCTTGATCCGGTACGCCTCTTTCAGCGCGGGCGAGATCAGGCGGCGCGCCTGCCACACCGCCGCGCGCTCCGCGGGCTCCGTCGCCGCGAGCACGTCGAGCGCGCCGAGCTCGTCGCAGCGCATGCCGATCTGCTCCATCATCATCGCCATCGACTCGGGCTCGCCGTCGACCTCGATCAGCACGATCGCGCCGGCGTTCTCCGGAAAGCGGTACCGGCTCTTCGCGCGGATGTGATCGATCGAGGCCTTGTCGGCGAGCTCGAGCACGCGCGGGCGCAGACCACCGCGCAGCAGCATCGTGATCGCCGCGCCCGCTGCGGGGACATCGGCGAACACGCCGAGCACCGTCGCGGCAGCGGGCGGCTTCGGCAACAGCTTCACGAGCAGCTCGGTGATCACCCCGAACGTGCCCTCGGTGCCGATGAAGCCGGCGACGAGATCGTAGCCGGTGACACCCTTGGCGGTGCGGCGCCCACAGCGCAGCACCTCGCCGCCCATCAGCGCGACCTCGAGGCCGAGCACGTACTCGCGGGTGACGCCGTACTTGAACGCGCGCGGTCCGCCGGCGTTCGTCGCAGCGTTGCCGCCCATCGAGCAGAACTCGAGCGATGCCGGGTCGGGCGGGTAGAACAGACCTTGCTCCTCGACCGCCGTCTGCAGCACGCCGGTGATCACTCCGGGCTCGACGACGGCGATCAGGTCACCGGGATCGATCTCCTTGATGCGCTGCATCCTCTCGGTCGACAGCACGACACCGCCGGCGACCGGCAGTGCACCGCCGCACATCCCGCTGCCCGCGCCCCGCGGCGTGACCGGGACCTTGCGCTCCGCGCAGATCCGCAGCACCGCGACGGCCTGCTCGGTGGTCTCCACGAGCACCGCGCACTCCGGCGGAAAGAACTCGGGGAGCGGGCTCTCGTCGCGGCCGTAGTCGTCGAGCCGTTCGTGGCCCGGACCGACGATCGCAGCGGCGCCCAGCTCGCGCTCGAGGACGGCGACGATCGCGCTAGACGCTGAAGGAAGAACCGCAGCCACAGGTGGACTTCACGTTCGGATTATTGAACTTGAAGCCTGCACCCTGGAGGCCCTCGACGTAATCGATCTCGACACCGACCAGGTACATGAGGCTCATCTCGTCCACGACGACCTTCACGCCGGCGATCTCGAGCGCGCGATCGACCTCGGTGCCTTCATCGAAGTAGAGGTCGTACGAGAAGCCAGCGCAGCCGCCGCCGACCACGCGGAGACGGAGGGCCATGTTCGCCTCGATGCCCTCGGCCTCGCGGATCTCGTTGATCTTCACCGCCGCACCGGGGGTGATCATCACCATCGACTCCGGACCCGCGGCCTCCATGGGAGGAGCGGACGGGGCAGTGGTGGTAGCAGTTGCTAGCTCGGACATTTACGACTCCTGGACGGGCACCTTACCCTCACGTGAGGGTCATGGCAATCTCCCCGGGTGCCGACGTTTGACACCTTGCTCCGTGATCTCCGGACCTCGTTCGCCGAGATCGAGCCGGCCACCCTCGACGGCGAGCTGAAGAACAGCGGCCGACCGACCGTGATCGACGTGCGCGACACGGACGAGCACGCCCAGGGGATGATCCCCGGCTCGATCCATATCCCGCGCGGCTTCCTCGAGCTGCGCGCGGAGAAGACGGTCTCCGATCGCGCGGCACCGGTCATCGTGTACTGCGCGAGCGGTACGCGATCGCTCCTCGCAGCCCGCAGCCTCGGCGAGCTCGGCTACACGAACGTGCGCTCGCTCGCCGGCGGCTTCTCGGCGTGGAAGCGCAACGGCCTGGCGTGGGAGATGCCGGTCTCGCTGCGCGCCGACCAGCAGGCGCGCTACTCGCGGCACACGATGCTGCCCGAGGTCGGCATTGCCGGTCAGGTGAAGCTCTTGAAGGCCAAGGTGCTCTGCATCGGCGCAGGCGGCCTCGGATCGCCGTCGAGCATGTACCTCGCGTCTGCGGGCATCGGGACGATCGGAATGATCGACGACGATATCGTCGACGCGTCGAACCTCCAGCGACAGATTCTCCACGGGACCGATCGCGTCGGCACCGCGAAGGTCGACAGCGCGGAGAAGACGCTGAAGGGCATGAACCCCGACATCACGGTGAACAAGCACCGCACGCGGATCACGAGCGACAACGCGCTCGAGCTGATCGGCGGCTATGACGTGGTGATCGATGGGGCCGACAACTTTGCCACGCGCTACCTCGTCAACGACTGCGCGCTACGGCTCGGCGTACCGGTCATCCACGCGTCGATCTTCCGCTTCGAGGGACAGCTCACGGTATTCCCCGGCAACGGAAGCCCCTGCTATCGCTGCCTGTATCCACAGCCGCCTCCGGCCGAGGACGCGCCCTCATGCGCCGAGGCCGGCGTGCTCGGCGTGTTGCCGGGCGTGATGGGCGTCCTGCAGGCCACCGAGGCGATCAAGCTCGTGCTGAAGCTCGGCGACACGCTCGCCGGACGGCTGCTCGTGTACGACGCGCTCAAGGCCCGGTTCCGCGAGCTCAAGCTGCGCCGCGACCCGAAGTGCCCCACCTGCGGCGACGGCGTCGACCGGTCCCAGATCCCGCTGATCGACTACGAGCAGTTCTGCGCCGGCCCGAAGCACTGATCGGTTTAGCGCTACACTTGTAGACGGTGATCGCTGCCGGCCAGCTGATCGGCAACTACCGCATCGTCCAGAAGGTCGGCACGGGCGGGATGGGTGCGGTCTATCTGGCCGAGCATCCGATGATCGGCAAGAAGGTCGCGCTCAAGGTCATCCACCGCGAGCTCGCGAGCAACAAGGAGGTCGTGCAGCGGTTCTTCCAGGAAGCGCGCGCGGTCAACCGGATCGGCAACGAGCACATCGTGGAGATCCACGACTTCGGTGTGACCCCCGAGGGCGATCACTTCTACATCATGGAGTACCTCGAGGGCCGCACGCTGGCCGCGGTGCTCGCGCGAGATCACGTGATGGACAACATGCGCGCGCTCCATGTCGGCGCGCAGATCGCGAGCGCGCTCGGTGCCGCGCACGCGAACGGCGTGATCCACCGTGATCTCAAGCCCGACAACATCATGCTGATGACGCGGCTCGGCGATCCGGACTTCGTGAAGGTCCTCGACTTCGGCCTCGCGAAGATGTTCCAGGGCTCGGGCGCGTCGGCGGTGCAGACCGCGGCCGGCGTGCTGCTCGGAACGCCGCAGTACATGTCGCCCGAGGCCTGCGAGAGCAAGCGCGACATCGACCACCGCACCGACATCTACGCGCTCGGGGTCTTGTTGTTCCAGATGATGTGCGGGCAGCTGCCGTTCGAGGGCGAGTCGATGGGCGAGGTGCTGGTCAAGCAGGTCACGCAGCTGCCACCGGTGCCGCGCGCGATCAACCCGAACATCCCGCCGGCGGTCGAGCAGGTGCTGCTGCGCTGCCTCGCGAAGCATCCCGATGCGCGGTTCCAGACGATGCAGAAGCTGCGGGACGCGCTCCTCGATCCAGAGGCGTACCTCCGCACCTCGCCGCCGATCGCAGCCGCGCGATCGGTCGCGCCCGGCGAGGCCAAGGTCGATGCGCGCACGGTGGTCGCGCACGCCGCGAATCAGAAGACGCGCATGGCGTCGCAGCCCGCGCCGCCGCCCGGGCTCGGGAACGCGCCGACGATGATCGGCGCCGCTTTCCCGCCGCCGCCGGCGGGATCGAAGAGCCGGCAGATGCAGGTCCCCGGGCTCGTCGCGCCGCAGGAGCCGAAGCACAACACGATGCGGATCTCGACGCCGCCCGGCTACTCGTCGCGGCCGCCGCGGAAGGCCTGGCCGATCGTGCTCGTGATCGGCCTGATCGCGGGGCTCGGCGCCGGAGCGTTCGCGGTCGCGCGGTTCGGCCGGTCGAGCAGCGCTGCGGACCCGGAAGCCGATGCGTCGAGCGACGCCTCGACGGGAACCGGGTCGGGCTCGAGCGTGTCGGCGGTCGTGCGCGATACCGGTTCGGTCTCGAGCACCGTCGCGGCGAGCGGCTCCGGCTCCGCTTCGACACCGGCGCCTCCCGTGGATGCCGCGGTCGCGGTGGATGCGCCGATCGATGCCGCGCTGGTTCCGCCGCCTCCCGCGAAGCTCGTGCGCGTGACGCTGGAGTCGTCACCCGACGGTGCGAATGTGGTCGGGCCTGACGGTGCGGTGCTCGGCAAGACGCCGCTCAAGCTCGAGTGGGCCAGCGGTGAACAGCCCGTCACGTTCGTGTTGAAGCTGAAGGGCCACAAGGACAAGCCGGTCACGGTGTCGCTCGCGACGAGCTCGATGACGCGCGCCGAGCTCGAGCGCGTCGCCGGCACCCGTCCCGCGGGAACGGGCAGCGGCAGCGGCAGCGGTAGCGGTAGCGGCTCGGGAAAACGCCCGGACAACGGCTTGATCCGTCCCGACGATCTATAGAGCCGGTGCTAGACTGGCCGGCGATGGTCGTCGCCGTTGTAGCTGCCCTCGCGATCGCGGTGATCACCGCGTTCCTCGCGATGCGTGCGGGCGCAGCGGAGGCGAGCAAGGTCGCGCGGCATGCGATCGATGCCGCGCGCGCCGATGCGGCCGCGCAGGTGAAGGCCGCAAAGCTCGAGGTCTCCGCCGCGGTCCGGGAGCAGGAGACCGCCGCGCGCACGGCTGCGCTCGAGCAGCGCACGCGTGCCGACGAGGCGATCGCTGCCGAGGAGCAGCGCGTCGCGGCGCGCGAGGACGCGCTCGCGAAGAAGCTCGGCGACGCCACGGCGATCGAGGACGCGGTCGAGCAACGCGAGGCGGCGCTCGACGGCACGCAGAAAGAGGTCCAGTCGCGGCGCGATCGCGCCTCGGGCGTCGAGAACGACGCGAAGCGCAAGCTTCTGCATATACGCGGCGAGCTCGAGTTGCGTGCAGGCGTGAAGGGCGTGGAGCTGATCGAGCAGATGTCCCGGGGCTGGCTCGAGGAAGCGCGTGCGCGTGCCGCGCAGCAGGTGCGCGCGATCGATCAGACCGCCGCGGATCCCGCGCACGACCGCGAGGCGCAGCGCGTGATGGAGATCGCGGCCACCCGCTATCACCACCACTACCTGACTGAACGCGCGCAGAACTTCCTGCGGATCGGTCCGGACCTCGTCTCGATCCTGCTCGACAACAACGGCGCGCTCCACCAGGCACTGCAGACCCACGCGGGCGTCCAGCTGCTGGTCAGCGATGACAAGGATGTGATCCGGCTCGACGGCCTCGACGGCGTCGGCAAGGAGTTCGTGCGGCGCGCGATCAACCGGATGATCAAGAAGCCGGAGTCGATCGACGACGCGCGCAAGGATCCCGAGGCGTGGGCGGCGAAGGGCCGCGAGCACCTGACGCAGGAGATCCGCGCACTCGGCAAGCGTGCGTTTCAGGTGCTCGGCATCCCGAAGGCGCATCCCGAGATCGTCGAGCTCGTCGGCGCGCTGAACTTTCGCACGAGCTACACGCAGAACCAGTGGTGGCACGCGGTCGAGTCGAGCTACCTCGCAGGCATGATGGCCGCCGAGCTCGGCCTCGACGAGAAGCTGGCGCGCCGCGCGACGCTGATGCACGACATCGGCAAGGCGCTGACCCACAAGATCGAGGGCTCGCACGCGGTGATCGGCGCCGACATCGCGCGCCGCGTCGGCGAGTCCGAGCTGGTCGCGAATGCGATCGGTGCGCACCACGCCGACGAGCCATGCAACTCGGTGTACGCGTACCTCGTCGCCGCATCGGATGCGATGAGCGGCGCGCGCCCGGGAGCGCGTCGGGAGCTCGCCGAGGGCTTCACCGCGAAGGTCGAGGACCTCGAGCGGATCGGCGCGTCGCGGCGCGGCGTGTCGCACGCCCACGCGGTTCACGGCGGCCGCGAGCTACGCGTCTACGTGCGCGAGCGAGAGGTCGATGACCTGACGGTCGTCGAGATGTCATCGGAGATCGCTGCGCAGATCTCCGACGAGATGACGTTCCCGGGGCAGATCAAGGTCACCGTGATCCGCGCCTTCGAAGCGACCGCGACCGCGAACTGACCCGAGCGCCCTCGTCACGCCGCGCAGCGGGGTGCGCTCACGAGGATCGCTCCCGTGCGGAATCTCCTCGCGAGCGTCGCGCCACGGGCGTGCGCGAGGGCACGGCCGATGCAAGCCGGCGGGCAGGATCTAACCGGGGGCACATCATGGGTTCGCACAATGGAAACGGCCGCGGCATGAACGGCGGCTACGACGATTACCGTCCGAGCTGGCGCCCACAGGATCAGCGCAGCGACGAGGACCGCTTCCGCGCCGAGGGCGAGGACCGGTGGGCGCAGGGCCAGAGCGGGTACGCGGCCGGAAGGCATGGCGGCGATCGCGCCCTGGTGGAGCACCAGCGCAACATGAACCAGATGCAGCGCCCCGGACGCTTCGAGGAGCACGAGCGGGGGGTTGGTATCGACGATCGGTTCAGCGGCGGCCGCGGCGGCGACGAGCACTGGACGGATCGCCGCGAACGCGACGTTCGTGTGCAGCCGCAGCGCGGACTGCACCGCGGCAAGGGCCCGATGAATTACACGCGCTCGGACGAGAAGATCCGCGAACAGATCTGCGAGGCGCTGACAGACGACGAGCACATCGACGCGTCGAACATCGACATCACGGTGACGGGTGGCGAGGTCACGTTGACCGGTACCGTCGAGGATCGACGCGCGAAGCGGCTTGCCGAGGACGTCGCTGACCGCTGCACCGGGGTGAAGGACATCCACAACCAGCTCAAGGTGAGCGACCCGCAGAGCCGCGGTCAGAATGTTTCCGTCGGGAAGACCGACAAGGGACGCGCGTGAGCGCGCAGCCAGGAGTGGTCCCTTTCATGCAGCCCGATCCGTTTGCCATGCGTTACGAAGACGAACAGGATCCCAAGAAACCGCACCCCGTCCAGGGTGACAAGAAGAAGCGCGGCTCGATCCCGATCGAGGCGCAGGACGAGGACCGCGATCATCACCGTCATTGCTGCTAGGGCACGACGACCAGCCCGGTCAGTCCGCCCTTCTGCCCGACGTTGACGATGCGCTTCTTCGAGGCACGTCCGAGCACGCCGATTCCGCGCGGTGTCGCGAGGAAGCCGCACACGACGTAGAACTCCTCGAGCCCGATGCTGCCGTCCTCGGCGAGCGTCGGGAAGTCTTTGACTCGGACGTCCACGTACTGCTGTGCGACGACGCCGCCGGTCTCCGCGGAGCTCTCCGAGAGCGCGGAGGCGAGGGCGTCGTCCCACTGCGCGAGGTCGACGTGCGGCCCGACGACGATTCCCCAGCCGCCGAACGAGCGGTTCGGCTTCAGCACGAGCCGGTCCTTGTGCCGGCGGAGCCACGGCACGAGATCGATCTCGACGCCCTCGGGATCGGTGGTCCGCGTCTCGCGCACGCGCCGCGTCCACAGCACGTGGTTCTTGAAGATGCGCTGCTGGCGCTGTGTGAACCGTGATGCGAGCTCGGGGGTCGTGAGGATCTCGAACGTCGACTTGTGATCGAGCTCGCCGGCGAACGAGGACACGACCTGGTTGTTCGAGAACGCGTGGCGCAGCCCGCGCAGCTCGCCGCCCTGCGCTTCGAGCTCGACGAGCATCGCGAGCTCGTCGCCGCGGTACGCGACGTCGATCGGAAGGTCACCGCACACCAGCTCGCCATCGCGAACGTCGAGCTCGCGCGGGTCGCAGATCACCGCCGTGACACCGCGAGACACGAGATACTCGACGAGAAACGGGAACTCGTTCGGTCCCCCGATCAAGCCGGTCTCCTGGATGAACGCGACATTGCACCGCGGGCGCTTGATCGCCTTCGCGTGCTCTGCGAGCTGATCGAGCAGGAGCTGCCGCATGTCGGAGGGTGGCCTCATCACGAGCCCCGGTGCGAACCGCTGGATCGCCGGCACGACGTGCTCCATCAGGATCTCGTCGACCTTCGGCGCGTAGTACATCCCGCCGACTCCGACCGTGTTCGTCTCGAAGAAGTGGAACTGGCCGTCCCACTCGTCGTCCGCGAAGTCGGCATTCGCGTCGAGCCGGGCGATCACCGTCTGTGGTTGATCGCCGACCTGCGCGAGCGTCTCGCGCAGCCAGATATCCTCGCGCTCGGTGAACGGCAGGAGCTCGCTGATCTGTGGCTCGTGCAGGTAGAGCGACGCGATGCGCTCGATGGCCTTGTTCAGATCGAGGCAGACGCGCTGGTAGTACGCCTCCTGCTCGAGCCGCATGAGGCGCGGCCTGATCATGATCGGGACGACGTGCGTGACGCCCTCATCGTCGTCGTAGGTGACCTGCGACACTTTCGCTGCCGCATGCACGCGCTCGAAGAGCTCGCGAGCCTCGGCCGGCGGGAGCTTCAGGAACAGCTCGTTGACGTCGAGCTGGTCCGCCCACCGGCTCCTCCTGCGCGGCACCAGCCGTTTATACTCGTGTTCGTGCGCGCCCTGTTGCTCTCGCTCGCGGTTGCCGGCTGCGTTCGCTCCGACAGCACCGTGTGCGCGGGCGGCAAGGTCTGCGCGGGCGATCAGGTCTGCGTGCGCGCGACCGACACGGTCACGATCTGCGCCGATCCGGGCCAGCGCGAAGCGTGTGCGGGCGCAGGCGTCCCCGATGGCGACGCGTGCGGCGACAATGGACGCTGCTACGACGGCACGTGCCTGCCGCTGACGTGCGGCGATCTGCTCATCGATCCGGTCGCCGAGCAGTGCGACGACGGCAACAACATCCCGGGTGACAACTGCTCGGCGGATTGCCGTTCGGATGAGACCTGCGGCAACGGTGTGGTGGATCCGGTCGCCGAGGAGATCTGCGATGACGGGAACGTCCTCGGCCGCGACGGCTGCACCGGCGTCTGCACGCCCGAGCTACCGCAGTGGAGGCGGGTGGTGGTCCGATCACCACGTCCCGACGCTGCGATCGGCATGGGCTATCTGCCCGGGCGCGCACGCGTGGTCGCCTTCGCCGACGACGTCAACACCTCCGAGCGGACGTGGCAGTGGAACGGCACCGGCTGGCAGCTCGTCGAGACGACGATCACACCGTCGAGCCGCACCTACTTCGCAGCGGTCGCCGATCCGGTGCGCGATACGCTGGTGCTGATCGGCGGCGGCGCCGGTGGAACGGTCTCGTTGCCCGACCTGTGGGAGCTCGGCGCGGACCGCTGGACGCTCGCATCGACCACGCTGCAGGCGCGCTCGCTGCCGGCAGCGACCTACGATCCGCGACGCCGCCAGGTCGTGGTGTTCGGTGGCAGAGACGACACCGGCTTCATCTCGGTGGTGCTCGATGACCTCATCACGTGGGATGGCGCAACCGCGACACGGGTCGCGCAGACCCCGGTATGGCCGGCGCCGCGCTCGGGCGCCGCGATGGTCTATGACCCTCGGCGCGACGAGATCGTGATGTTCGGAGGCCGCGATAACTCCGACTATCTCGGCGACACCTGGACACTCAAAGGCACGACCTGGACGAGGCACCTCGCGTCGGGTCCGAGCAAGCGCGACGAAGCGCGGATGTTCGTCGACGCCACCGGCGTCGTTCTCTACGGCGGGTACGACGGCGTTGCTCAGAACGACGCCTGGCGGTGGGACGGCGCGCAGTGGATCCCGCTCGGCCCGCAGGCACCTGGCCGCCGCAACGGTCATGGCATCGCGTACGACGAGGGTCGCGGCCGTGCGGTGCTGTTCGGAGGGAGCACCACCGATGGCGAGACGTGGGAGTGGACCGGATCGAGGTGGGAGAAGATCGGGACGCGGACTCCCGTGATCGGCGAGTTCGCGGCGGGCGCGTTCGACCCGCTGCGCCGGCAGGGCATCGTGATCGCGCAGACCGAGACGCTCGCGATGCGCGACGGCTCGTGGGCCTTCCTCGCACCCGCTCCGACGCCGAATCGCTCCGATGCCGCGATGGTGTTCGACATCGCGCGAGACCGAGCCGTGCTGTTCGGCGGCATCTCGAGCACCGGCGCGCCGCTCGCCGACACGAGGGTGTTCTCGCCCGGCGCGATGAACCCGACGTGGATGCCCGCCGGCACGACCGTGTCGCCACCAGCGCGCGCGGGTACGGCGATGGCGTACGACAGCGATCGCCGCGTGACGGTGCTGTTCGGCGGCAACGACACGCTCCAGCCGCTCGGGGACACCTGGGAGCTCGACACCGACTGGCGCCCGCGGACGCCGGCGATCTCGCCACCGCGTCGAATCGGCGCGGTGCTCGGCTACGATCCCATTCGCAAGAAGACCGTCTTGTTCGGCGGCAGCGACCTCAACGACATGCTGTCGGACACCTGGGAGTGGGACGGCACGACGTGGACGAAGCTCGATCCGATGGGGCGCGTCCCGACCGGTCGCATCGACGCGGAGCTGGTGTGGAACCCGGCGCGCAGGCGGCTGACGCTGGTCTCGGGGCGCACCAACGTCGTCGGCGTGCTCGACGATGTGTGGGAGTGGACAGGTCAGCGCTGGATCGAGATCAAACCCGCGACGTCCCCCGGGGCGCGCGCCGCGCACCTGGTCCTCCCGGCGTCCGACGGCAGCGGGCTCTACGCGATCGCTGGCGGCAACGCGAACGGTGTCCTCGATGATCAGTGGCTCTTGATCTGGGGCGAGAACGAACGCACCTACGAGAGCTGCATCGGGCCGCAGGACCGCGATGGAGATGGACTGCGTGCCTGCGCCGATCCGGACTGCTGGTGGATCTGCACGCCGCTGTGCACTCCGACGATCGCGTGCGCGCCGACCGCACCGCGATGCGGAGATGGTGCGAAGGCACCCGCCGAGACCTGCCAGGTGTGTCCCGCGGACGCGACGGCATGCCCGCTGTGCGGTGACCTCACGTGCGAGGCCTCCGAGACCGCGACGAGCTGCCCGGGCGATTGTCCCTAGCCATACGTCGCGAGCCATGAGGCTGCGAACTCGATCTGCGCGACGGCGTGCTTGCCTGCGTCGTGGCACGTCGCCCAGCGCTCGATCTCGTCGCGATCACCGCGCGTCGCGAGCGCGATCCGCACGGCCTCGGCGAACTGCTCGTGCGGGTGCGATGCGGCGTACAACGAGACGACACGCCGGTAGCGCGGATTCTCGAGCCCGCCGCGGCGGATTCGTCGGCCGACCTCGTCAACGACGGTGCCCACGCGATACGCGACGCGAACGTCGCCGAACAGCCGGCGAAACCGCGGCGTGCGCGTGACCCGCGGCGAGGAGAACAGCAGCGAGTGACCGACCTCGTGACGGATCGTCGCGCGAAGCGTCAGCGCGGAGTAGCGCTCCGACATCTCGACGACCCTTCGCGGGATCCGATCCGCGAGCAGCATCGTGCGGTGGAGGTGGATCACGTGCGGGACGTCCTCCTCGACACCCGAGCCCTCGATCGACCACACGAACTGCACGTTGGGACGGATCCCGAACGCGGCGACCTCGGCGAGCACCTCGGCGATCGCGGGATGCCGCGCGGGCGTGCCCGCGAGGTGGTGCTCGTGCACGGGAACCGGACCGCGCGTCACCGCGAGCCAGTGCAACAGCGCGCGGATCCGTGCCTTCACCGGCCGAGCATAATCGACACCCCAGGCGTGCGAACCTTCCGGACGTGAACCCGCACGTAAAGGTGAGGGTTCACCTTGACACTCCCTTTCTATCCACCCATAGTCCCGTCAGGCACCCCAAACCTCACCTTAGCGTGAGGGTTAGCTATGAAGGAAGACTCAGACAAGCTCATGCGCGTTGGAGAGCTCGCGAAAGCGGTCGGCAAGACCGTTCGCGCGATGCACCTCTACGAGGAGCTGGGTCTGCTCGAGCCGCGGTCGCGCTCGGAGGGCGGGTTCCGGATGTACGGGCCCGAGGCGATCGACCGGATCCACTGGATCGTGAAGCTCCAGGCGATCGGGTTCACGCTCGCGGAGATCCAGGGGTTCGTGAAGGACTTCCAGGACGCCGGCTCGGGCCGTGAGGCCACCTCCCGCGTGCGTGCCCTGTTCACCGAGAAGCAGGCGCAGATCCGCGAGCAGATCACCCAGCTGCAGGTGATCGAGAACGACCTCAACGAGGCGGTCGCCTATCTCGACTCCTGCCAGACGTGCACCGACGACTACGCGCCGAGCGCGTGCGGCGCGTGCGATCACCACGGTCACCAGAAGGATGAGGTCCCGCCGCTGTTCGCGGGCCTGTCCTCGAAACGCAAGGCGCGCGAGGGCGAAGACAAGGACTTCGACGTGCCGGTCACGGTTCTCTATCGCGAGGGAAACAACTGATGTGCGCTGCAGCCACTAGCAAGATCGAGGTCACTGTCCCGGAGGGCGTGAAGCTCCCGATCTTCATGGACAACCACTCGACGACCGCCGTCGACCTGCGCGTCGTTCACGCGATGCTCCCGTTCTTCACGAACCACTACGGCAATGCGGCGAGCCGCAACCACGTGTTCGGCTGGACGGCCGAGGCTGCGGTCGAGAACGCGCGCGGCCAGATCGCGGCGCTGCTCGGCGGCGACGCGAAGGAGATCGTGTTCACGTCGGGCGCGACCGAGGCGAACAACCTCGCGATCAAGGGAGTGGCCAGCTTCTACAAGAAGCAGGGCAACCACATCATCACCGTCGAGACCGAGCACAAGAGCATCCTCGATACCTGCAAGCGCCTCGAACGTGATGGCTACGAGGTCACGTACCTCACGCCGCAGAAGGACGGCCTCGTGACGCCGGAGATGATCACGTCGGTGATGACCGACAAGACGATCCTCGTCTCGATCATGCTCGCGAACAACGAGGTCGGCGTCGTGCAGGACGTCAACGCGATCGGCGCCGCGATCAAGGCGAAGAACCCGAAGACGCTGTTCCACACCGATGCGGTGCAGGGCGTCGGCAAGGTCCCGTTCGATGTCGAGAAGGCGAAGGTCGACCTCGTCAGCGTGACCGCGCACAAGATGTACGGCCCGAAGGGCATCGGCGCGCTGTGGGTGCGCCGCAAGCCGCGCGTCCGCATCGATCCGATCATCGACGGCGGCGGTCACGAGCGCGGCATGCGGTCCGGCACGCTGCCGGTCCCGATGATCGTCGGCTTCGGCAAGGCGGCGGAGATCGCGAAGGCCGAGATGGCCGACGAGGCCGTGCACCTCAAGGCGCTGCGCGACCGGCTCTACAACGGCATCACCTCGAAGCTGACCGAGACCTACGTCAACGGCTCGATGGAGCACCGGCTGCCGGGCAACCTCAACATCTCGTTCGCGTTCGTCGAGGGCGAGAGCCTCCTGATGGCGCTGAAGGATGTCGCGGTGTCCTCGGGCTCCGCGTGCACGTCGGCCTCGCTCGAGCCGAGCTACGTGCTCCGCGCGCTCGGCGCTGGCGACGACCTGGCTCACTCGTCGATCCGGTTCGGCATCGGGCGGTTCAACAGCGAGGCCGAGATCGACTACGTCGTCGACCTCGTCGTGAAGAGCGTCGAGCGTCTGCGTACCCTGTCGCCGCTCTGGGAGATGCACCAGGACGGCATCGATATCTCAACCATCCAGTGGACTCCGCACTGAGGCCGTAAGGAAAACACCATGGCGTATTCAGACAAGGTCATCGACCACTACGAGAACCCCCGCAATGTCGGCACGTTCAAGACGGAAGCCGATGTCGATTCGAGCGAGGTCGGCATGGGCCTCGTCGGCGCGCCAGCGTGCGGCGACGTCATGCGTCTCGAGATCCGCGTGAAGGATGGCCTGATCGCGGACGCGAAGTTCAAGACGTTCGGCTGCGGTTCGGCGATCGCGTCGAGCTCGCTCGCGACCGAGATGATCAAGGGCATGACCCTCGATCAGGCCGCGCAGATCACCAACACCACGATCGTCGAGGAGCTGAACCTCCCCCCGGTCAAGATCCACTGCTCGGTGCTCGCCGAGGATGCGATCAAGGCCGCGATCGAGGACTACAAGAAGAAGCAAGCGAAGTGAGCGTTGCCATGAGTGCCACCGCCTCCAATCCCTCAGCTCCTCCGCCTCCCGCCTCGACGATCTCGAAGCGCGAGATCGAGATCACCGCGGGCGCGGCCGAGGAGATCGGGAAGCAGAAGACGAAGCGCGGCACCCCCGACGCGATGATCCGCATCGGCGTTCGCGGCGGCGGCTGCACGGGCTTCACCTACGTGTTCGAGTGGGCCGAATCGGTCCGCCCGACCGACAAGGTCTTCACGGCACACGGACAGTCGATCGTCGTCGATCCGAAGAGCCTCGTGTACCTCGGTGGGATGCAGCTCGACTTCGTGAAGGGGATGATGGGTCACGGGTTCAAGTTCAACAACCCGAACGCCAAGGGCGCGTGCGGCTGTGGCGAGTCCGTCAACTTCTGACGCCTTCTCGCTGCTCGGCCTGACGCCGTCGTACGAGATCGACTCCGCCGCGCTCGAGAAGGCGTACTTCGAGCGCAGCAAGGAGCTGCACCCGGATCGCTACGCGACAGCGCCTGCGAACGAGCGCGTCGCTGCGCTGTCGAAGGCGCGGGCGCTCAACGACGCGTACCAGACGCTGAAGAAGCCCGTGCCGCGCGCGGAGTATCTGCTGTCGCGGGCCGGCGTGACGATCGGTGACAACGAACGGCTCGACCCGGACCTCCTCATGGAGTTCCTCGAGCAACGCGAGGAGCTCGCGGCCGCGCGCCAGGCGGGTCGCACCGCCGAGGTCGCGACCCTGCAGGCGGCGATGGTGAAGCGCCGCAAGGCGATCATCGCGCTGCTCTCCGGATTGTTCGCATCAGAGGATCTCGTCAACGCGAAGAAGCAACTCATCGTGCTGCGCTATCTCGATCGTTATCTCGAGGAGTGCGAGGCTGCGCTCGAGGAATGACGATGCTGCTCCAGATCGCAGAGCCCGGTGAGTCGAAGGTGAAGGAGGCGTGCAAGCCGCGCGTCGTCGGCATCGATCTCGGCACCACGAACAGCCTCGTCGCGCATGTCGCGGATGCATCGCCGGCGGTGATCAGCGGCGAGGGCGGCCCGCTCGTTCCGTCGGTCGTCAACTACAGCCTCGATGGTGTGATCGTCGTCGGAAGGCTCGCGCAGGCTCGCGCGATCGAGGCCCCGCGCGACACGCTCGCCTCGGTGAAGCGGCTGATCGGCCGAGGCCTCAAGGACCTCGCGGCAGTGCGCAGTCTGCTTCCCTACGACCTCGGCGGCGACGATCGCGCGGTGCACATCACCGTCGCAGGCGGCCGCAAGGTCTCGCCGGTCGAGGTCTCCGCCGAGGTGCTGAAGGAGCTCAAGCGCCGCGCGGAGAGCTCGCTGAACGGTCCGATCGAGGGCGCCGTGATCACGGTGCCCGCGTACTTCGACGACGCGCAGCGGCAGGCCACGCGTGATGCGGGTCGGCTCGCCGGGCTCGAGGTCATGCGCCTGCTCGCGGAGCCCACGGCCGCGGCGCTCGCGTACGGCCTCGATCGCGGATCGACGGGCACCTACGCCGTCTACGATCTCGGCGGTGGCACGTTCGATATCTCGATCCTCAAGCTCGTCGACGGCGTGTTCGAGGTCAAGGCGACCGGCGGCGACTCCGCGCTCGGCGGCGATGACCTCGATCGTGAGATCGCGAAGCGCATGCTGCCCGGGCTCGAGAAGGCCCCGATGAAGGTCATCGCGGCCGCGATCGCGGAGGCGCGGCGCGCGAAGGAAGCGCTCACCACGATGAGCGAGACCGTGTTCGCGATCGTGCCCGCGGTCAGCGAGACCTACACGGTCAAGAAGGTCATCACCCGCGGCGACCTGCAGACCTGGGCGCAACCGCTGCTCGAGCGCACCGGCAAGGCGTGCCGCCGCGTGCTCAAGGATGCCGAGCTCGAGCGCGAGCAGCTCGACGGTGTGATCCTCGTCGGTGGATCCACGCGCTCCCCGGTGGTGCGCGAGTACGTCGCCGACCTGTTCGGACGCACGCCGCTCTCGGATCTCGATCCGGAACAGGTCGTCGCCCTCGGCGCCGCGGTGCAGGCTGACGTGCTCGCTGGCGGACGCAAAGACGTCACGCTGCTCGACGTGGTGCCGCTGTCGCTCGGCATCGAGCTGATGGGCGGCGTCGTCGAGAAGCTGATCCACCGCAACACCACGATCCCGACCGGCGCGACCCAGACCTTCACGACGTACGCCGACAACCAGACCGGGTTCGATATCCACATCCTCCAGGGCGAGCGCGAGACCGCGGATGCGTGCCGCTCGCTCGCGCGGTTCATGCTGCGCGGCGTACCGCCGATGATCGCCGGCATGGGCCGCGTCGAGATCACGTTCCTCATCGACGCGGACGGCCTGCTCAAGGTCATGGCGAAAGAACTTTCGACCGGCGTCGAGGCCTCGATCGAGGTCAAGCCGAGCTACGGCCTCTCCGATGAAGAGGTCGAGAAGATGCTGATCGATTCGTTCGAGTACGCCGAGGAAGACCTCGCGAAGCGCAACCTCGCGGTCGAGCGCGTGGAGGCCGACCGGATCCTCGCGGCGACCCGCCAGGCCTTCGTGACCGACGCGGCGCTGCTCGACGACGAGGTGCGCGCCGCCGGCGAGGGAGCGATCGCGAAGCTCGAGGCGGCGGTGAAGGGCGAGGACTACCTGGCGATCCGACACGCCATCGAGGGCCTCGACCTCGCGACGAAGCCGTTCGCTCAGAAGCGCATGAATCGCGCGATCGCCGCGCAGTTCCAGGGTGTCGCGCTCGATGATGTAGCTCGCAAGGTCGGTGCGTAGGTAGACGATGCCGAAGATCACGTTCAAGAATCCGCACGGCAAGGGCTCGCTGCCGATGGTCGTGGAAGCCAAGCGCGGGGAGTCGATCCTCGACGCAGCGGAGGAGTGCCATGCGCGCGTCGGTCACGCGTGCGGCGGCAACCTCGCGTGCTCGACCTGCCACGTCTACGTCGAGCAGGGCCTCGATTCGCTCGGCGAGATCGCGGACAAGGAGAACGACATCATGGACAAGGCGTTCGACGTGCGGCCCGAGTCGCGCCTCGGGTGCCAGGCCAAGGTGGCGGACGAAGATCTGATCGTCGAGATCACCGACGAGAGCCTGCGCGCGTGGCTCGACGAGAATCCCGAAGAGCGCAAGAAGCTGCAAAAAGCCCTGTGAGGCGATCTTACTGACACCGCTGCCAGGGTCGTGCGCAGGATTGCGCGCGATCGGTCGTGCGACCCGCACCATCTCACGCTGCAAGTGAGCAGGGACGGAGGCAAGTACTTGATCGTGTGAACCGGCACGCGGGCCGCAGTGATCTGGTCGCATGCAGAAGAAACACCTCGCCGCGTTGGCTAGCGTTCTGTTCGGTGCGTGTACGTCCAGTGACGGAGAAGGCACCACCTCGTCGGAGATTCGCGGTGACGCCGCGTTTCGCGATGCCGCGACGGACCACTCCGGCAACGCGCGGCAGCCGGCAGCGCCCACGCAGAGCACGAAGCTCTCCATCGTGATGCATGGGAGCGGGCAGTTCTCCACGAGCGGCCTCGACCCGCGCTGCGCGCTCGACCCGTCGGGTCAGTTCGAAGCGACGTTCACGAGCACGGCGAACCTCGCGAACGACTCCGCGTACCTCGCGACGCTCGCGAGCGGCAGCGGCAGGGTAACCACACTCTCGGGGTGCGAGCTGCCCGACGTCACCTCGATGATCATCGTGGACGCGAAGCTGCGAGCCGAGATCGCCGCCACCACGCAGAGCTGCTCGATGTACTGCGCCGCGAGCGCGCGCGCGGATGCGGAGGCGCAATGCGGCGCGACGGCCTCGGCAGCCTCGTGCCGCGAGTCTGCCGAGGCGAGTGCCCAGGCCGCGTGCACGACGACGTGCACCACGCAGTCGCGCTTCATCATCGCGGAGGCCTCGCTCGCGACGAGCCTGTTCGGTGGCCTCGACTTCCAGGACCTACAGGGCGCCGCGATCGGCGACCTCGAAGCGAACCTGACGTTCGATCACCTGGAGCAGTAGAGGGCGCGGGGCGCCTCGCCCTTACCAGCTGATCACGTGGTGCTGGGCCGACGGCTCCCAGCACGCGTCGGTGCCGTTGTAGATGATCTGGACGAGCGCGAGCTTGCGCTCGACATCGACCCACGCAGCGCCGAGCTTCGACGGGTTCGTGCACTTGCCGGTCTCGGTCGCGTGCCACGTCAGGTCGTTCGCATACGTCGCGAGTACCTTGCCGCTCTGCTTGATCGTCACCACGTCCTTCTGCCAGTCGAGGAACGTGGGGCCCGAGCTCGCGGCGTGCTGCGTGTAGCCGTCCGTCGAATCGACCTTGAGTTGCGGCAGCGTGATCAGGGTCTTCGTGGTGTGGAGCTTCGCGAGCCAGCTGTTCGCGGCGGAGATCCGCGCGTCGAGCTTCGGATTGCGCCAGCCGGGACCCATCGCGGACTCGAGCTCGCTCGGACGCAGCACGGTGATCGACTCGACGATCGCATCGTTGCGATCACGCGCGACCACGCGCAGGTTCGGATAGCCGCGCGGATCGGACTCGGTCTCGCCGAGCACGACGAGCTTGCCGTCGGCGCTGACCGCGGGGAGGCCGGGCGTGCGGAAGCCGTGATCGCCGAGCGTGACCTCGGGCGGAGGCGTGGTCGGCGCGGCGGTCGCGGCGTCCCCGGGCTTGCTCTCGATCACGTGTGCGGTCGTCGTCTGCGACGAGCCGCAGGCCCAGAGCAGTGCGACCGGCGCGAGCAGGGCGGCGCGCATCACTATTCGACGAGCTTCAGGTGGCTCGCGCGCTTGCTGCGCGGTTCGTCAGCCACAGCGGCTACGGGCACCGCCGTCGGAGCGCTCGGCGAATCCTTCATCGCGGGCGGGACCGCAGAAGGCGGCTCTCCGCCGCCGGTCAGAACGTCCTCGGGGACGTCCTCGGGCCACACGGTGCCGCGCTGCTCGCCCTCGACCATCGCGGCGTACACCGCGGTCCACGGCAGGATGCAGCGGAATGGCTGGCCGCCGAACGTGAGCGTGCCGGCGATCGCCTCGTCATCGACGACGAGCTCGCCGATCGCGGGCGTGAGGTTGTAGCCGAAGCGGAGCACGAGGCTCGGGTCCGCGCGGAACCGCGCCGGGACGCTGACCTCGGCACGGCGCGCGTCGACGTGCACGAGCACCGGACCGCGCGAGAGCAGCTGCTCGAGCGTGCGGCGCTTGTCGGGCGCGCTAGCGTCGTCCTCGTCGCCGAGCGAGTCGATCGACGGGACGTCCGTGGACGGCTTGCCGACGAGCTGGAGGAACTCGTCCTCGCTCATCAGGCCGACATCGACGGCATCGCGCAGGATGCCCTCGGGACGATCGCCCGCCGCCGCGGTGACGCGCTCGACCGTGCGCTCGCAGCGCGCAGCGTGGCGCAACACGGCGCCGTGTGCGGCCAGCGCGCTGTGATCACCCGCGCGCCACCGGGCCAGCGCGCGCTCGACGTCGACCAGCGAGGTCGAGACGCGGTGCTCGATCAGCGCGGTGACGACCGCCTGCAGGCGGGCAAGGGTCTTGGGGTCACGCTCGAGCATGGGGGTGGAGTAGTACGAGCCCTGGCGATGCTCAAGTGAATGATCAACTTTCGATGAGATCCGAAAGCATCGTCACGACGCGCTCCGGCACCGGCGTCGCGACAAATCTCGCCAGATCGACGACGGCGCACACCACGGAGCCTTCTGCTGCGAGCGTGCGGGGCTTCGCCGGGGTAGCCGCACGGTGAATGCGATAGCGGAACGTGATCGACTTCTCACCCATCCGCGAGACCGTGACCTCGATCTCGGCGGTGTCACCGAAGCGGAGCGGCGCCCTGAACTCGCACTCGGCCTTCACGGCGGGGAACCCGATTCGATCGCGATCGATGAGCTCGGAGTACGCGGCCGGTCCGATCCGCGCGCGCCAGAGCTCCTCGAACGCGACATGGAAGAGGTGAAAAAATCGCGGGTAGTAGACGATGCCCGCGTGGTCGACATCCGCGAACCGCACCGGCGTCGAGTACATGAACATCAGGCGTTCACCGGAGGCAGCACGATCCGCACGCCGCATGCAGCGGGCACGCCGGGGCAGGGCGGTGCGAGCTTCTCGAGCTCGATCGCGACGCTCGCCCGCGGATACAGCTCCTGGATCTTCGCGCCGATCGCACCCGCGAGCGCCTCGAGCAGCTTGAACGTCGACTTCGTGCCGATCGAGACCGCGATCTCGGAGACCTTCCAGTAGTCGACGGTGTCGGAGATCTTGTCGGAGCTCGCGGCGGCGGCGAGCGGCAGCTCCAGCGTCAGGTTGACGCGGAACCGGCGCGTGCCCCGGCGCTCGGCGGCGGTGTAGCCGTGGTTGCCCTCGAACTCGAGCCCGCGGACAAAGACGCTGTCGGTCACGGGCGCAGGCTACTACAATCGATGCATGCGGATGGTGTTCGCGCTCGCGCTCGCTGGGTGCGCGACCACGGCATCGCCGTCACCGACGCCGGTGCTCGCGAACTCGACCCCGCGCGGGAGCGTCAGCACCGGGGCACTGTTCACCATCGAGCCCGCCGCGCTCGGACCGATCCGCGCCGATACCCCTGCGACCGACGAGGCGATCCAGGCGGCCGTCGGCTCGCGCTACCAGGTGAAGTCCGTCGACGACCGCGGCATCGAGCTGCACGTGCTCCTCGGCGAGGAGCTGTTGTTCTACGTGATCCCGAACGACGACGGCTCGCTGTTCAACGTGCACTGCACGAGCCCGAAGGTCGCGATCGCCGAACATCCCGAGTGGATCATCGGTGCCCCGTTTCAGAACAGCGCACCGCTGACGGCGTGCGAATGCTGGGGCACCCGCCCCATGTGCTTTCGCTCCGGCGATCACGTCGCGGTGGGATTTCAGATCGCGTGCGACAACCTCGACTCGCCGGCGGGACGCAAGGCGCTCGAAGGCGTGCGGATCCAGCGCGCGGTGTGGAACCCGGTCCCGTTCGGTGGACCGAGCAGCGGGACGTCATCGCCGCCGCCGTCGAAGAGCTTGCTGGTGCCGCCGTAAAGTCTGTAGGACATAGGCCTCCGCCCGCCCGTGATGACGGCGCAGGCCGGGCGCCCGCCCTAGGCCTCGGCGTCAGACGCCTCCGCCCCCTTCAGCTTCGTCAGCTTCTTCTTGATCATCGTCCGCTTCAGCGGCCCGACGAAGTCGACGAGCAGCTTACCCGTGAGGTGATCGTACTCGTGGAGCAAGCAACGAGCGAGCAGACCTTCGCCCTCGCACTCGAACGGCTGGCCGTCCATGCCCATCGCGCGGACCTTCGCGCGCAGTGGCCGCTTCACCTTGACATAGATGTCGGGGAACGACAGGCAGCCTTCTTCGCTGTCCTGCTGCTCGTCGGAGGTCGCGATGATCTCCGGGTTGATGAACGCGACCGGCGGATCGGTCTCGGGCCGGCCGGCGAGCTTGGGCTCGACGATGAACATCCGGCGGTTATCACCGAGCTGCAGCGCCGCGATCCCGAGGCCGTTCTCCGCGTACATGGAGTCGACGAGGTCTTGATAGAGCTCGCGAATGGAGTCATCGACCTTCTCGATGGCAACCGAGGGTTGCCGGAGACGGTCGTCGGGCCAGACCACGACAGGACGAACAGCCATAGCTCTGGGACCTTAGCATGATTGACAAGACGCGCCGACGGGGACATACACGCGCATCGCCATGACGAACCCAGTGATTACCCGGTTCTCCGAGGCGCGGCTGCCCACGCCGGACGGAGAATTCCGGGTGGTCGTGTACCGCACGGGCGGTGAGGCGGCGGCGGGTGGGACCGCAGTCGGTGTGGGCAAGGAAGAGCACGTCGCGATGGTGCTCGGCGATGTTCACGGGGCCGGGGTGCTCGCACGCGTTCACTCGTCATGCTTCACCGGCGAGGTGCTCGGTAGCCTGCGGTGCGATTGCCGCGCCCAGCTCGATGCGGCACTGCAGCGCATCGGTCAGGACGGCCGCGGCGTGCTCGTGTACCTCGTGCAGGAGGGTCGTGGGATCGGCCTCGGCAACAAGGTCGCCGCGTACTCGCTCCAAGATCACGGTGCCGACACGGTCGAGGCGAACGTCGCGCTCGGGTTCGAGGCGGACCTGCGCTCGTACGATCTCGCAGCGGGGATCCTCCGTGACCTCGGCGTGACCAGCGTGCGCCTCATGACGAACAACCCCGAGAAGATCGCGGGCCTCGAGCGCGCGGGCATGCAGGTCGACACGCAGGAATCCCACTGGGTCGGCGCGACCGAGCACTCCGAGAGCTACCTCGCGGCAAAGAAGTCCAAGCTCGGTCACCTGGCGTAGGAGCGAACATGAACGAAACAAGCGTCAAGGAAGCTCTCGCGAAGGTGATCGATCCGCTGCTGGGTCACGACATCGTCACGTATCGCGTGCTGCGCACGGTGGAAGTGCAGGGCGACGACGTGCTGGTGCGACTGGACATCCCGACGCACGCGTACCCGCTCGTGCAGCGCAAGGAGCTGCAGGGCCGGATCACGAAGGCGCTCGAGGCGATCGGCGCGAAGCGCGTCACGGTGGTCGCCGACGTGAACACCGCGTTCCAGCCGGCGCCGAGTGACAAGGCGACGCTGAAGGGTCCGAAGAACGTGATCGCGGTCGCCGCGGGCAAGGGCGGCGTTGGCAAGTCGACCGTCGCCGTGAACCTCGCGCTGTCCCTGCTGAAGCACGGCGCGAAGGTCGGCCTGCTGGACGCCGACGTGTTCGGTCCGTCGATCCCCACGATGCTCGGCACGCCCGAGGTGCCCGCGTCGGCGAGCAAGGACTCGAAGATCATCCCGGCGCTGCATCAGGGCCTGAAGGTCATCTCCGTCGGCTTCTTCGTCGACAAGGACGAGGCGGTCGTGTGGCGCGGGCCGATGGTGCATCGCCTCCTGCAACAGTTCCTCGGCGACGTCGAGTGGGGTGACCTCGACTATCTCGTGTGCGATCTCCCGCCCGGCACCGGCGACGTGCAGCTCTCGCTCTCGCAGCTGATCCCGATCGCGGGCGCGGTGATGGTGACGACGCCGCAGGAGGTCGCGATCGTCGATGTCGTGAAGGGCATCGCGATGTTCGAGAAGGTCGAGATTCCGATCCTCGGGATCGTCGAGAACATGAGCTACTACAAGTGCCCCGCGTGCGGGCACAACGACGAGATCTTCAGCCACGGCGGCGGCAAGCGGCTCGCGCAGGAGGTCGGCACCGACTTCTTCGGCGAGATTCCGATCGACACGCGCATTCGCTTCGGTGGCGATGCAGGCGTGCCGATCGTCGCGTCGAGCCCGGACTCCGAGCACACGCTGCGGTTCATGGATATCGCCACGAAGGCCGCGATCAAGATCGCCGCCGGCGTGCTGTCGAAGCCGAAGCGTTCGTCGCGACTCGCCGTGATTAAATAGGCGGGAGAGCCGTGAGGCGGCCGTGAGTGGGATGACGGTGCCGTCGGAGAATCCTCGAGTGAGGGCACGGATCGGCAAGGATGTGGCGCCGGATCTCTGCGACGATCAAGCTCGACTCGAGGTCGCCGGGTGGCGGCCTGCTTGCAGCGACATCCGTCGGGGGGAATTCATGAAGCGCACGATCGCGGCTGTTGTCACGCTCACCGTCACGGGCTGCTCGTTCGTGCTCGTCGACGGGCCGGGCCAGGTCGGCAATCCACCGGCGGTCTACGCCGACTGCACGGACTCGATGATGTGGCCGATCGTCGACGGTGTGCTCGCCGCATCGATGCTGCTCTCCGGTGTGGGCGTGCTCGGCGCGACGCGCGACGAATCGGACACGGCCGAGGATGGCGGAGCTGCAGGCGCGGTCTCCGCTGTCGTGATGGCCGCGGCGTTCGGCGCGAGCGCATACTTCGGCTACAAGCGCGTGTCGAAGTGCGACCGCGTGCGCGAGCAGTTCCTCGCAGCGAACCCGAACGGAATGCGGCAGCAGTACGCGGGCGGTGGTGGTCAGCCGGTGCAGCCCGCGCAGCCGGCCTACCAGCTGGTGGTTCCGATCAATCCACCGACCGCGCTCGTCGGTCACGACGGCGGTTACTGCACGCCGCAGAACACGTGCAACCCGGGCCTCGTGTGCGCGGGTATGGCCGATCGCACGAGTCGCTGCACCTCTGGACAGACGGACCCCGCTCAGCCGCTGGTCGGCATGAACGGCGGAGCGTGCACGCCGCAGCTCACGTGCAACATCGGCCTCGTGTGCGCGGGCATGCCCGACCGCACGAACAAGTGCATCCCGCAGCCGCCGCCCGGTACGCAGGGTGGGACGTGCATGGCGAACAACGCCTGCAACACGGGCTTCGTCTGCGCGGGCATGCCCGACAAGACGAACAAGTGCATGCCTCTGCGTTGACGCCTACGTCAGTTGACCGATTCGTTGCACGGCGCGAGCTCGCACAGCAGGTGACTCACGTGACCGAGCGTGCGCTGCAGGCGGATCATCGGATCGCACGCCTCGAGCAGCTCCTGTCGCGCGTCGGCGTCCATGATCAGCGCGGCGGCGATCGCATCCGCGCACGCGCCGGGTGATTCGAACGTCCGCGCGAGCTCGCGCAGCTGCGCGCCACCTTCCTCGATTACCTCGGCGAGGCGATCGCACAGGGTGAGGAGCTTGTGGTGGTGGGTGCGTGCGTCGTTGGGATCGACCGCCGCGTCGCACAGCTCGTGCGCTTCGACCACGCGGTACAGGCGCTCGCTGGCGAGCTCGCGGGTGATCTCGACTCGCGCCACGCCGCGCAGGAGCAGCGCGAACCTTCCGTCGGGAAGCTCTTCGGAGCAGATGATCTTGCCGACGCCGCACCGCTCGTAGACCGGCGGCCGGCCGTAGTACGTCGACTCGTATCCCGGGCGCAGCCGAGCGACGCCGATCAGCTGGTGGCTGGCCAGGCAGTCCCGGGTGAGCTCGCGATAGCGCGGCTCGAACACGTGGAGCGGAAGCAGACCTCCCGGCAGCAGCACGCAGTTCGGCAGCGGAAAGATCGGCAGAGATGACAGCGCGCTCGGGTCGAAGGCTGCTGTCTCTCGCACGTTCCGCATGAAATCTCCTGATCCGTTATCCGAAGATGTCGAGACAGGAGCCGGTCATCGCGTCAGGCGCACCGTGAGGGGGCGGTGACGCGAGGAACACAGCAGCATTTGCGATGGCGTCCGGACTCATGGCGGGTACGGCTCCAGGCAAGCCCTCTCGGAGCATTGCGGTGTCCACGCTGCCGGGGCAGATCGCATTCACCGAGACCTTAGCAGCACGCAATTCCTCGGCAAGTGCCCGGGTCAAGCCCACAACGGCATGCTTCGCCGCGCAGTAGGCCGCCAGCATGGGCGTTCCCTCGCGACCCGCCCGCGACGCGATGTTGATCACGCGTCCGCCGGACCGCGTCAGGTCGACGAGGAACGCGCGCGTGACGAAGAACGTGCCCTCGACGTTCACCGCCATGACGCGGCGCCATTCGGCATCGCTGATGGCGATCGTCGGCTTCCGCAGCACCGCGCCAGCGTTGTTCACGACGACCTTCGTCGGCGCCATCGTGCGGCGCACGAGGTCGGCGGCGTTGTTCACCGCGGTCGAGTCCGTCACGTCCACCACGATCGGCTGCGCGCGACCACCGGCCGCCGCGATCTCCGCGGCGACGTTGTGAAGGGACTGCGCGTCGCGCGCCCACAGTGCGACCTCCGCGCCGGCCTCTGCCAGCCGGTGTGCGATTGCTCTCCCGATCCCGCGACTCGCGCCCGTCACCACCGCCGACACCCCCGCGAGTGGGCGATTCACTTCTGCTTGTCCTTCTTGTCGTACTTCTTGAGGTCGGCGGGCTCGTCGTCACCGAGCTGCTTGCCGCTGCGCTGCGCGGCGACATCGAGCGGATCGACGAGCGAGTTGTACGGGAACGGCGCGGTCACGGACTGACACTCGAACGCGTTCGAGTTCTGATCGTCCTTGATCACCCACTTGTAGAGCGGGTCGTTCTTGCCCTCGGTGCCGTTCGTGCAGTTCTTTAGATTTTCCCAGCCGATGCCGCCGATCTGGGACCACACGTCGTCGAACTCGCCGGGCGTCATCGAGCGAGCATCCTCGGTGCGCGTGCCTTGCTTGTCGACGCGCCAGCGCTTGATGCGCGGGCCCTCGAATGCGCAATCCATCTGGACGCCGAGCTCCGAGCCGCTCATGTGCCCGGTGATGGTGTAGTTGACCGCGCGATCCTTGCAGTTGAAGTCCTGCATCTCGCGCGTGGCCTGTGCCTGACGGCCGCCGCAGGCAGCGAGAACGAGAACAGCGAGCGCTCCGAACCTACGCATAGTCCCCCGCGAGTGAAGCGCGTAGCTCGTCGGAGCACACGACGCGATGACGGTAGTTGGGGTGATCGATCTCGACTTCGACGACGGTCCGCGGATCGGACAGGGCGGCCCGGTCCTCCGCGCTCACCGGGAACCGCAGGTACTGCACCGCGGAGATCTTGTTCTCGGTGGAGCGACCGGGCTCGAACTGGCCGCGGATCGCATGCGCGCCGAGGTGGACGATCACGTGCTCGTCGAGCCCGACCAGCGCGCGCAGCTCCGCCTGGATCTTCTCGTCCTGCGGCAGCGGGATGAACAGCGTCGCGGCGAGCGAGCTCTCGGTGGGCATCAGCTGGTTCGTCAGCGCGATCTCGGTCTCGATCTGATCGTCGCGCGTCAGGTTCTCGAGCCGGCAGATCTCCTCGATTTGCATCGTCAGCGTGAGCCGGTTGTCGAACACCAGCTCGGCCTTGTCTCCGATGAGCACACGGCGCGCCTTCTTGAGCGCGATCACGCGGTTTCGATAATCGTCGCGAATGTGCGAGTACATCGCCGGACCTTTGATGTCCAGGCGCGTGATGGGGCGGACGAGGCTCATGAGTCGAGCGTCATCGTAGCGCGATCCAAAAAAAACGGGCGCCCCGCAGGACGCCCATCCCAGCTCGTCGCGAGGCGACGAGCTGCAACTACTTGGTGTTCAGGGAGTCGAGGCCCTTCTGGAACCGACCGGCGTGCGAGCGCTCCGCGCGAGCGAGCGTCTCGAACCACTCCGCGATCTCCTCGAAGCCTTCCTCGCGCGCCGTCTTCGCGAACGCCGGGTACATCTGCGTGTACTCGTACGTCTCGCCGGCGATCGACGCCTTCAGGTTCTTCTGCGTGTCGCCGATCGGCTCGCCCGTCGCCGGGTCACCGACCCGCTTCAGGTAGTCGAGATGACCGTGCGCGTGACCGGTCTCGCCCTCGGCGGTGTCGCGGAACAGGCCCGCGATGTCGGGCTGACCCTCGACGTCGGCGACCTTCGCGAAGTAGAGGTAGCGACGGTTGGCCTGCGACTCGCCGGCGAACGCATCCTTGAGATTTCCGTGGGTCTTAGTGCCATTGAGCTCGGCCATGATGGACTCCTTTTGCTCCGCCGTTCGTACCACATCAGGTGGCGCCCAGGTATGCCGCGAGCACGTCGACCATCTCGTCCATCAAGTCGCGCGCTGCACCGCGCTGACCGGGCGGCACGTCGTTCAGGAGAATCGCGAACGCGAGCGGGTGCCCGCTGTCGGTGGCGAGGTAGCCGGCGATCGTGACGACCTTGTCGAGCGTGCCGGTCTTCGCGCGCACGCGGCCGCGCGCCGGGCTGCCGTGCCAGCGCCGCGCGAGCGTGCCGTCGAAGCCGCCGATCGGGAGCGACTGGAGGAGGTCGGGTCCGATCCGGTAGTCCTTGTGAGCCGCGGAGAGCAGCGTGATGAGCTGGTGCGCAGACACCTCGCTCGAGGCGAACAGGCCCGAGCCGTTCTCCGCCTTGTAGCTGCCCGCAGGCAGACCGAGCGTCGCGAGGTACGACTTCACCGCGGCGAAGCCATCGACCCACGTCGCGGGGCCGGGCGTCGCTCGGGTCTCCGCGCCCATCGTCTTCAACACGGTCTCCGCGACGTAGTTGTCGGAGCTCTTGTTCATGAACCGCAGCACGTCGGGCAGCGGGTTCGACTGATGGACCGCGATCGGTTTCGCGGTCAGCGGCACCGGGCCATTGCCGAGCGAGCGCTGCTTGATCGTGACGCCGCGATCTGCGAGCGCGCGGCGGAAGACCTCCGCGGCGAACCGCGCCGGATCGTCGACGCGACGCCGGATCTCCCAGCTGCCTTCGCCGTATCGGATCGCGCCGGTGACCTCGACCTCGACGTGGTCGCGCTTGACCTTGGTCTCGACGCGCAGCCGCGTGCGGCCCTCGGTGACGCTCGTGACCTCGCGCTTCGTGATCTGGAAGTAGCCGCCGGTGTCGGGCTCCAGCGTCACGCTCGCACCGCCGCCGGGGTTCGCGATCACCTGAACGGTGAACGAGCTGCGTGCGACGCCGAGGCTCGCGACGGGCGCGCGGAACCCGGCGCGCTCCTTCGGCTGCTCGGCGAAGTGGGGTGGTTCGACGTCATTGTCGAAGTAGCTGGTGTCGAGCACGAGCCGGCCTTCGATCGTGCGCACGCCGCGCGACGCGACCTCGGTCGCGAGACCCTCGAGCGCCGACACCGACAGCGTCGGATCGCCCTTGCCGCGCAGGTAGATGTCGCCTGCGACCGTGCCCGCATCATCGGCCGGCTGCTCGACGAGCACGGTGGTACGCCACCGGAATCCATTCCCGAGCGTGCCCAGCGCGGCGACCGCGGTGATGAGCTTCGTGTTCGAGGCGAGGTTCAGCTTCGTGTCGGCGTTCGCCGCGAACAGCTCCTCTCCGGTCATCAGATCCGTGACCGCGACCGCGATCTTCGCGCGCCCTAGCACGGGCCGCGCCTGCAGCGAGCGCGTCATCTTCTCGACGACCCACGCCTTCCGCGCCGCGGGCAGCGGGGGAGCGACCAGCGCGCCGGCAGAACCCGCAGAGCCCGATCCCGCGCCGTCGTCGTCGTCACCACTGCCCTCGGCGGTTCCTTGCGACAGTGCCGGGGGTGAGTGAATACTGATCCCGACGAGCGCGCCCAGGGCGAGCAGCCCGACGAGATATGCAGCACCACCCTTCACACGTTCACGCTATCACGGCGCTGCTGATCGCCATGGCGATCGCATGCACGCCGAACCGGCGCCGCACGCCCGATGACACGCTGGTGATCGCGATCGAAGCCGCGATGTCGACGGCCGATCCGCGCTACGCCATCAGCAACTGGGACGGCAAGCTCTCGAAGCTCGTGCACCCCGGGCTGACCGCCGTCGACACCACGACCCTGGAGCCGCGGCTCGAGCTCGCCTCGAAGATCACCGCGGTCGATCCGCGGACCTGGGACGTCGAGGTGCGCAGCGACGCGAAGTTCTCGGACGGCGCGCCGGTCACCGCGGCCGACGTCGCCTACACGTATCAGTCGATGCTCGATCCGAAGTCCGACAGCCTGTTCCGCAAGGGCTTCACGGAGCGGTTCTCCCATGTCGAACCGATCAACGCCCGGGTCGTGCGGTTTCATCTCCGCGAGCCGCTGGCGACGTTCCAGACCGATATCGACATCGGCATCATCTCGGCGGCGGGGAAGGGCGCGGGCCCGTATGTCGTCAACGAGTTGACCACGACGCACGTGGTGCTCGACGCGAGCCCGACCTACTTCGGCACGCCGCCGCGCGTTCAGCACGTCGAGATCAAGTTCGTGCGGGATGCGTCGGCGCGCCTGCTGATGCTTGTCGGCGGCTCGGCGGATCTGATCCAGAACGGCGTGCGCCTCGATCTGCTCGACGACGTTCGCGAGCGCCCGCGCGTCCACCTCGATACCAGCCCGAGCGTGTTCCTCACGTACCTCATGATGAACAACGCGGATCCACTCCTGAAGGATGTGCGTGTGCGCCAGGCGATCGCGCTCGCGATCGATCGCCCCGGCGTGATCGCGGCGAAGTTCGGCGGCCGCGCGGTGCTCGCGACCGGCCTGTTGCCTCCCGGGCACTGGGCCTACAACGGCAACGTCGACCGCTGGAACCGCGACTTGCCCCGCGCGAAGGCGCTGCTCGATGCGGCCGGCTACCGCGATCCCGATGGCCCGGGCCCGGGGATGCGGATGAAGCTCAGCTACAAGACCAGCTCCGATGCGTTCCGCGTGTCGGTCGCGCGGGTGATCGCGGCGCAGCTCGCCGAGGTCGGCATCGATGTCGAGCTCAAGCCATTCGAGTTCGCGACGTTCTTCTCGGACGTCAAGAAGGGCATCTACCAGCTCGCGTCGATGCAGACCTCCGAGATCACCGAGCCCGACTTCTACTTCATGTACTTCAATAGCGCTCGGATCCCGACCAAGACGGATCCCGATGGTGGCAATCGCTGGCGCTACGTGAGTTCGGAGGTCGACCGGCTGACCGTCGCCGGGCGTCGCGAGCTCGACCGCGCCAAGCGGGTCCAGATCTACGCGGACGTCCAACGCCACGTCGCCGCGGATGTTCCGATCGTGCCCCTGTGGCACGAGGACAACGTCGTCCTGACCAACGTGGACGTCCAGGGTTACACGATCAGCCCGAATGCCCGCCTGGCTGGGCTCGCGACGGCCTGGAAGCAGCCCTGAACCCCTGAACGCCCCTGGTACCCGGCGCCGCGGGTGTGGTAAAGACCGCCCTCCATGGCCGCCCTGGATCCTGCTACCGAAGAGCTCTTCCTCGGCATCGCGCACGCTCTGTTCGTGAACCGCCTGCACGTCCTCCGGCTGACCGAGGTCGTTCGCCTCGGCATCCGTCCCGATCCACACGACCAGAACATGGAAGTGCCGGAGGAGGTCGATCGCGAGCTGATCCAGCAGGCGTTCGCGTACGTGCAGCGTCACTTCCCGGGCGCGTTCAGCGGCAAGATCGAGCAGGCGAAGGCCCGCTGGATCCGCCTCGCGTAGCTCTACCCTTTGGGCGCGCGCTTCGTCGCTTCGATCGCTTCGAGTCGCTGCTTCATCTCGGCCTCGAAGCCCGACGTGCTCGGCTCGTAGATCGTCTCGTTCACGATCTCGTCGGGCAGATAGTCCTCGGGGACGTAGTTGCCCTCGAAGTCGTGCGGATACTTGTACCCCTGGCCGTGACCCATCGAGCGATCGAGCGCGGTGGAGCCGGGACGGTAGCGCGCGGGAATGGGCAGCGCGCCCTTCTCGCGGACGAGCTTGCGCGCGGCTGCATACGCGGTGAGTGCACTGTTCGACTTCGGCGCCATCGCGAGGTACGTCACCGCCTGCGTCATCGGCAGCACGCCCTCGGGTAGCCCGACGAGCTCCACCGCTTGCAGCGCGCTCACCGCGACGACGAGCGCCTGCGGATCCGCATTGCCGATGTCCTCGCTCGCGAAGATCACCATCCGGCGCAGCACGAAGCGCGGATCCTCGCCGGCCTCGATCATGCGCGTCATCCAGTAGACCGCGGCGTCGGGATCCGAGCCGCGCATGCTCTTGATGAACACGCTGACGACGCCGTAGTGCTCGTCGCCGGCCTTGTCATAGAGGAGCGTGCGCCCCTGCGCTGCCTCGGCGACGTGCTCCGCCGTGATCGGAGCGGCCGGCGTATCCCCGGCTGCGCGGCGCGCGAGATCCGCCGCCACCTCGAGCACCGAGTACATCCGTCGTGCATCGCCGGCCGCGGCGGCGACGAGCTGAGCGAGCACCTCATCCTCGAGCGTGACGTCGAGTGCCGCGAGACCGCGCTCGGAGTCGGCGACCGCGCGGCGCGCGAGGCCCGACAGCTCGGGATCGGAGAGCGCCTCGAGCCTCACCACGCGCGTCCGCGACAGGAGCGCCGCGACCACGCCAAAGCTGGGGTTCTCGGTCGTGGCACCGATCAGCGTGACGGTGCCGGACTCGACATGGGGGAGCAGTGCGTCCTGCTGGGTCTTCGAGAACCGGTGGATCTCGTCGATGAACAGGAGCGTCCGCGCGCCGAACTGGTCGCGCCTGTCGGCAGCCTTGGCCACCGCCTCGCGCACATCCTTCACCCCTGCATCGACCGCCGACAGGGAGATCAGGTCGGCCCGCAACGTCTCGCCCAGGAGGCGGGCCAGGGTGGTCTTCCCACTCCCGGGGGGCCCCCACAGGATGAGGGACGGGATGGCGCGACCCGGTCCGAGGTTTGACAGGATGCGGCCTGGGCCCACCAGGTGCTGCTGGCCAACGACCTCATCGAGGGTACGCGGCCGCATGCGCTCGGCCAGTGGCTGGCCAACGTGGCGCTTCTTGGCGCTCTGCGCGAAGAGGTCCATCCCACCCGTGGATACCTCACCGGCAGGGATCGCGCGAGGTTACACAGCGATGTCCTGTCACCCGCCCGCGGTCGACCACAACTTACTTCACTGGTGACGACACACCCGGCAACTGGGGCAACCAGCCTTCCCCCCGTGAACGCGTTTTCGGCCCGTTACCCCTGCGCCGACCGTGGCACGGCCGATGCTTTACCTCCGACCATCATGCTGATCGAGATCGTCTTCCAGTACCGCACCCTGCTCGGGAAGTGCGACCTGGGTGTAGGTCTCGACTGGGACGAGATCGAAGCGATGTCTGCGATCGAGAGCGCGTTTGCTCCGAGCGCGGATGATCGGCGCTCGAAGAGCGGCCGTCGATTTCGTCGCGAGGCGATGGACCTCGAGGTCCTGATGCGTGGCGATCGGATCAACGATCGTGTCGATCTCGTCGAGATCGGACCCGGTGGGTTTGTCGTTCGTCACGCGCCGTTCGTCGCGCGCGGCGAGCAGGTCGAGATCCAGATCGATGTCGGCGACAGGTCGTACCGGTTCCGCGCGCAGGGCGTGTGGATGAAGGACGACGGCGAGGACTACAAGGTTGGCCTCGTGATGATCGGTATGCCCGTGTGCCTGCACAAGGTCGCGGTCAGCAAGCACGAGCACGACGCGATCGATCAGATCGCGGCTGCCGCCTGATCGATCAACCTTCGCACCGCCATTCGGCGGTGCTGCGCGGCCCGGCTCGCCGGGCCTTGCGATCAACCTTCGCACCGCCATTC
>JACCRC010000086.1 GCA_013813765.1 Deltaproteobacteria bacterium
CAGTACGCGCCGTCCTTGAGCGCGACGTGCACGCCGACGGGCGAGTGCTCGAGCGATCGTGCGAGCTCGAACGGCCACGCACCGCCGAACTCGGTGGTGACTGCGGCGAGCAGCGCGGTCTCGTCCGCCCGTGCGCGCCGCACCTCGTAGCCGTGCTGAGCGACGGCGGCGGTCAGTGCTGTCACGCGATCGGCGGAGACCTTTGGATTCCCGCGCACGTCGATCAGCACGTTCGCGCGCGGCTCTCCGCTGATCGTCCAGCCGCGGCGCTGCAGCCATTCGATCGTCTCGGTGTTGCGCTCGTCGATCCCCGGCGCGAGGTAGTTGCCGGGCTGATCGAGCGAGCGCAGCACGGTCTGGCCCGCGGACTTCGCTGTAGCCTCGCACGCGGCGAGCAGCGCGGAGCCTGCGCCGCGTCCCCGCGCGCTGGGGATCACGCCGAGCACGCGCACGCGGTTCGCGCAGATCGCCGCGACGCCGACGAGCAGGTCGCCATCCCAGCACCCGAACGCCTGCGGCGTCGTCTCGCCGGGACCGGGACCGAACAGCTTCTCGTCCGCGACGACGTGAGCCCGATCAAACGCGCACGCGCCGGCGAGCACGGCGGTCGCATCGGCGAGCATCGAATGATCGAGCGGATCGACGCGCACGTGCTCTCACCGTATCATCGCTGCATGCGAGCGATGCTCCTCTGCGCCGGCCTCAGCACCCGCCTCGGGAAGCTGGGTGCCGAGCGGCCCAAGCCGATGCTGCCGGTCTGCGGGATCCCGATCCTCGCCTACGGCATCGCGAACCTCGTCGCGCACGGCATCCGCGACATCGTGATCAACACCCATCACCGCGGCGACGTGATCCGCGAGGAGATCGGCGACGGCGAGCGGTTCGGCGCGAAGATCCAGTACATCCAAGAGGACCACATCCTGGGCACGGGCGGCGGTCTCAAGAACGCGCTGAAAGTTCTCGATCCGGAGGGCAGCGACAAGCCGTTCATCTCGCACAACGGCAAGCTGATCTTCGATCTCGACCTCTCGGCGCTGGTCGCCGCGTATCGCCGCGTGCCGGAGAACATCGGCATGATGGTCGTGAAACGCGTACCGAACGCGAAGGAGTGGGGTGCGGTCGAGGTCGATGACGACGGCAAGGGGCCGCGCGTGCTCGACATCCTCGGCGAGGGCGAGCACATGTTCTGCGGCGTTCACATCACGCGCCCGTCGGTGATGGCGCGGCTTCCGGATGGCGAGACGGACTCGATCCGCCAGGGCTACTTGCCGTGGCTGCGCGAGGGCGAGCGGGTCGGCGCGTTCGAGCACGAGGGCGGCTACTTCGCGGAGCACTCCACGCCGGAGCGATACCTCGCGTCGAACTTCGCGCTGCTCGACGGGCAACAGCTCACCAACCCGCCGAGCCAGGAGCTCACGGGGATCGATCCGACCGCGCAGGTCGATCCGTCCGCGAAGATCATCGAGCCGGTCCGCATCTGTGCACGCGCGCAGATCGCCGCGGGCGCGACGGTCGGTCCCTACGCGGTGGTCGGCGAGGGCGCGCGCGTCCAGCACTCGCTGACGCGCGCCGTGATGTGGCCCGACGGAACGATCGTCTGCTAGTTGCAGCCGAGTGACGGCAGTCTCGCGAGCTGCTCGATGCACTCCTTCATCGTCTTGCGAACCATGTCGTTCGCCTGCACGACGTCGCGCCGCTCGGCCTCGAGATTCATCCCGATCTCGAGTCCGGTCGCGATCGCATCGGGCAGCGCCTTCGCGAGCGGGCATTGCTTCACCGCTTCGGGCGTCGTGCACGCGCAGACCTTCTCGACGTACGCCTTGCACGCATCCTGACCGCGCTTGACCTCGGTCTGCGGGATGCGCGGCTTGTCGTCGGGCGGCGGCTGGCTTGCCGACTCCTTCTTGCTGCACGCCGCGAGGGCGAGCAGGAGGATGATAACGCGCGTCACCCGGCCTCGACGCGCGCCAGTACGACGGAGATGTTGTCGACGCCGCCTTCCTCGTTCGCCGCCTGGATCAAGCGATCGACCGCGCGATCGAGATCTCGCTCGGACATCAGGATGTGGTGCATCTGATCGTCCTTGATCATGCCGGTCAGGCCGTCGGAGCACAGGACGTACGTATCGCCGAGGTGCGGCTTCTCCGTGAGGATGTCGACCTGCACGCTCTCCTTCATTCCGAGCGCGCGAACGATCACGTTCTTGTGCGGCCAGTTCTCGGCTTCCTCGGGCGTGACGCGCTTCATCCGGATGTAGTCGTTGATCAGCGAGTGGTCCTCGGTGAGCTGCGTGAGGTCCGAGCCCCGCGCGCGATACGCCCGGCTGTCGCCGACATGGCCGATGATCAGAGCGTCGTCGAGGAAGTACATCGCGACGCACGTCGTGCCCATCCCCTTGAACCGGGCCTCGCGCTGCGAGCGCTCCCAGATCTCGAGGTTCGCGAGCATGATGCCGGTAATCATGCGGTTGACGTGCGTGCGTACGTCTCGATCGACCTTGTAGGGCCAGGTCAGCGTCTGCTGCTTCCCGGTCTCCATGAAGTGGTCGCTGATCAGCTCGACGGCGAGGCGGCTGGCGACCTCACCGGAAGCGTGACCGCCCATACCATCAGCGACGATGCAGAGCCGCTCGTTCTCCGGGAGCGAGATCGAGTCCTCGTTGTGGTCGCGCTTGCGACCGATATTGGTCGCCCCCGCGAACCGGACCCGCATTCCGTCGAGCGGAAACGACGTGCTCATCCCGACCGATATTCTAGCAGAGGGTCGACCGTTGACTCCAACCGGCGGCCCTTTCATCCTGTAGTTCATGTGGGGATATGCCGAGGGAAACGAGACCCTGGTGGCCGTCGTGGTCATCGCGGTCTGCGTCGCGGCGATCGCCTACCTGGGGCGCCGCTTCGTCAACAGGGGGCGGTGAGTGGCCGAGCTGGCGCGCGGGACGGTGCTGGACCGACCGTGGGGGCGGTCGCTGGGCACGATGGCGCTCCGTGGCCTCACCGGTCAGGTCAATGTCACCGCCGACGGCAAGGTCTACTCGATCGGCTTTCACGGCGGCGCGGTGTGCGGGGCGCACTCGCCGAACATGGCGGACTCCGCAGCGCGCATCGCGCTTACCGGTGGCCTCGTGTCCTCGACGCAGGTCGCTGACATCGTCAAGCGCCAGCTCGCCGACAAGCAGCGCGACGAGATCGACCTGATCACCGAGCACGTACGCCTCGCACCCGATCAGGCGATGCGGCTGCGCCGGCGTTCGATCGCGCAGAAGGCCGCACGCACGTTCGCGCTGGAGCGGGCCGAATTCGTCGTCGAGGATCACATCACCGTGCGGTTCGTGCCCGGGAGCGAGCTCGACATCCGGGCCGTCATCTACCTCGGTGCCCGCCAGTTCCTCTCCGAGGCCCGGCTCAACGGCGAGCTCGGGCAGCTCGGCCAGTGGTTCCAGCTCAAGCCCGAGCTGAACGAGGACCTCCCGCAGTTCGGGTTCGGCGAGGCCGAGCAACGAGTGCTCGAGATCCTCGCGCGCGGCGCCGGTCTCGGCGAGCTCGAGTCACCCGACATCGAGCAGCGGATGGCTCGCGCCGTCGTCTACGCGCTCGTGTCGTGCGGGCAGTGCAACGTCGAGGCGGGGATGCGCGCCCCACTGAAGAAGACGGCGCCCCCGCCGTCCCGCCCGAAGTCCGAGACGCTGAATCAGCCCACGTTCCGCCGTGCGGACAGCGAGCTCGACCCACCGACGGGCCGCCGGAAGACACCGACCTCGGTCCCGACCACGCGCCGACCGGCCTCGCCCACGCAGCAGGGCATGGAGATCGAGAAGGTGATCCGCCAGCGCCTCGCGATCCTCGACGGCGGCGGCGATCACTACCTGCTCCTCGGCATCGCGCGCGAATCGACCGGCGCGCAGATCCAGAAGGCGTACTTCGCGCTCGCGCGTCAGCTTCACCCGGACCGTCTGACCGCACTCGGCGTCAAGGATGAAGGCCGTCACGCGCAGCGCCTGTTCGCGCAGGTCAACACGGCCTTCGCGGTGCTCGGTAACGACAAGAAGCGCGCGGAGTACCTCGACATCCTCGAGCGCGGTGGCGAGGCCGCGGTGCACGCCGAGCAGCAGCAGGCCGAGCAGATGGCGCAGCGAGTGTTCGATGCCGAGGAAGCGTTTCGCCGCGGGGAAGCAGCGCTACGTCGCGACCAGATCCCCGCCGCACTCAAGGAGCTCGAGAACGCGGTCGCGCTCAACGGAGACGAGCCCGACTATCACGCGCTTCTCTCGTGGGCGAAGTTTTGCGGCGCGCCCGACAAGATGGCCGTCGGCCAGGCCACACGTAAGGCGCTCCGCGGCGTGATCGAACGCGCGCAGCTCAACGTGACGGCGCGGTTCTATCTGGGTCGCGTCGAGCGCATGCTCGGCAAGGACAAGGACGCGCTCGCGCTGTTCGAGGAAGTGCTCGAGATGCAGCCGCACCACTCCGAAGCCACGGCGGAGGTCCGCGTGCTGCAGTCCCGGCTGGGCGGAGACAAGGGCGGCGGCCTGTTCGGCCGGCTCAAGCGCTGAGCTCGAGCTCGGTGATCCGCGCGTCCTCAGGACCGATGTGCGCACGCACGCGAGCGGTCATCGCGGTCGTCACGCCGTCCTGCTCGACGCGCACGCTCAGCTCTTCGCCGATCTCGAACAGCAGGGGCGACTTCACCCGCGCGACGCCATCCGCGATGTTCAGGACCTCGAACACGTCATGATCTTGATGACCATCGACGACGAGCACCCGCGGGCTGCGTGCCGCAACCTCACCGAGCGCTGGCCCACCCGACATCCATCAGCAGGTACCACGCCGCGCATTGCGCCCTCAAGCCTTCAAGTAGTCGCGGCGCTGGGTTAACCTCGCTGGAGCGGATGCTCAAACCGGTCGAGAAGCAACGCGTTGCCGAGGAGATCGCGGAGCAGCTGCGGGGGCTCATCCTCAACGGCCAATATCCGCCGGGCTCCAAGTTGCCGCCGGAGCGCGAGCTCTCGAAGCGGCTTCGGGTGAACCGCGCTTCGCTGCGTGAGGCCCTCAAGAAGCTCGAGCACCTCGGGCTCGTACGCATCCGCCAGGGTGACGGCACGCGCGTTCAGAACTTCATGGAGACCGGCGGCATCGAGCTGGTCCAGCACCTCTTGCCGCTCGCCGGCGGCAAGCCCGAGCTGATCCGCGACCTGCTCGAGTTCCGCCGCATCTTCGGCCGCGAGCTCGCACGTCTTGCCGCGGCTCGCGCGAAGAACGACCGCGAGGGCGTCGCGAAGCTCAAGGCGCTCGCCGACAAGGGCGACGCGAGCAGCACCGCACTCGAGCTGTTCGACCTCGACTTCGACTTCTACGTCGCCCTGTCGCAGATGTGCGGCAACCAGGTGATGCTGCTGCTCATCAACACCGTGCGCGAGAGCGTGCGCGGCTTCATGCCGCTGCTCGCGAACCTCGCCGGCCCGGGCGACACCGTGCGCAAGCACCACCGCGATCTGATCGCGGCGGTCGAGAAGGGCGACACCGCTGGCGCGGGCCGTGTCGCCGACGAATACTTGAAGATGGGTGCCGAGCTCGCCGGCCGCATGGGTGGCAAGCCCGAGCTGCAACCACAACCACTTCCGGACTGACCTGCGATGCCGAGCTTGACGCGCAAGGAAGTCGAAGAGATCGCGCTCCTCGCGCGGCTCCACATGGACGAAGCGGCGCTCGCGCGCATGGAGTCCGAGCTCGGCGCGATCCTCGAGCACTTCAGCTCGATCGCCGCCGTCGACACCACGGACATTCCTCCGATGACGCACGCGGTTCCGATCGAGCTGCCGCTGCGCGTGGATGTCGCGTTCCCGTCGCTCGATGCCGCGGACGCGCTGCGCGCCGTGCCCAAGCGCGATGGTGATCTGATCGTCGTGCCGGCGATCATCGCGGGAAGCGGCGAGTGAGCGGCGTCGAGCTCTGGTCGATCGCCGACATCACGCGGCGAATCGCGGCGGGTGAGGTCACCGCGGCGAAGATCCTGACCGACACGATCGCGCGGATCACCGAGCGCGATGGCGAGCTCGGCGCGTACCTCGCGACCGACTTCGAGGGCGCGCAGACCGCGGCCGCGTTGGTCGATGCCATGCGCAGCGCGAACTTGCCGCTCGGTCCGCTGGCGGGCGTTCCGATCGCGCTCAAGGACATGATCGTCACGAAGGGCGTGGTCACCACCGCGGGATCGAAGATCCTCGACGGCTGGTCACCGCCGTACAACGCGACCGTCGTCGAGCGGCTGCGCGCCGCGGGCGCGGTGATCGTCGGCAAGGTCAACTGCGACGAGTTCGGCATGGGCTCGTCGACGGAAAATTCGGCCTACAAGAAGACGAGGAACCCGTGGGACGCGACGCGCGTTCCGGGCGGTAGCTCCGGCGGCAGCTCCGCGGCGGTCGCGGCCGGGCTGTGCACCGCGAGCCTCGGCACCGACACCGGAGGTTCGATCCGTCAACCGGCGGCGTTCTGCGGCGTGGTCGGGCTGAAGCCGACGTACGGGCGCGTGTCTCGGTGGGGCATCGTCGCGTTCGCGTCGTCGCTCGACCAGGTCGGTCCGATCGCGCGCTCGGTGGCGGATGCCGCGCTCGTGCTACAGGCGATCTCCGGCCACGATCCGCTGGACTCCACGTCGCTCGCGCAGCCGGTGCCGCAGTTCTCCGAGAGCATCGCGGCAGGTGTCACCGGGCTGAAGGTCGGCCTGCCGAAGGAGTACTTCGCCGGCGAGATCGATCCGGAGATCCGCGCCGCGCTCGACAACACGGTCGCCGCGCTGAAGGAGAAGGGCGCCGAGATCATCGAGGTCTCGCTACCGCACACCGAGCTGGCTCTGCCCGCCTACTACATCGTCGCGCCTGCGGAGGCGTCGTCGAACCTCGCGCGCTACGACGGCATCCGCTACGGGACGCGCGCCGACGCGAGCGACCTGCTCGACCTCTACTGCAAGACCCGCGGCGCGGGCTTCGGACCCGAGGTGAAGCGCCGGATCATGCTCGGGACGTACGCGCTTCGCTCCGGTTATTACGACGCCTACTACAAGAAGGCGCAGCAGATCCGCGCGTTGATCAAGCGCGACTTCGATGCCGCGTTCGAGACCGTCGACGTGCTGCTCACGCCCACGACGCCGGCGCCGGCGTTCGCGTTCGAGTCCAAGGCGACTCCGCTCGATATGTACCTCGGCGACATCTTCACGCTCGCGTGCAATCTCGCCGGTCTGCCCGGCATGAGCGTGCCGTGCGGCCTAACGAAGAACCGGCTGCCGATCGGCGCGCAGCTGCTCGGCAAGCCACTCGACGAGGCCACGCTGATCCGCACCGGCGCGGTGATCGAATCGGCGCTCGCGATCGGAGCACCGCCGTGACCGAGCTCGCGCAACTCCTCAAGGACTTCGAGCCGGTGATCGGCCTGGAAGTCCACGTCCAGCTCGCGACGAAGTCCAAGGCGTTCTCCGCCTCGGGCATCGAGTTCGGAGCGTCGCCGAACTCGCTGACGGATCCGACGGTGCTGGGGCTGCCGGGCTCGCTGCCGGTGTTCAACAAGGCAGCGCTCGAGCTCGCGCTGAAGCTCGGGGTCGCGACAGGCTCGCAGATCCGCGCGAAGTCGCGGTTCGCGCGCAAGCACTACTTCTATCCGGATCAGCCGAAGAACTACCAGATCACCCAGTTCGACGAGCCGCTCTGCGAGAACGGCCACCTCGATCTGATCGTCGGCGGAGCCGTGAAGCGCGTGAAGCTGCAGCGCATCCATCTCGAGGAGGATGCGGGCAAGAACACGCACGTCGGCGCCTTCTCGCACGTCGATCTGAACCGCGCGGGCGTGCCGCTGTGCGAGGTCGTATCGGCGCCGGAGCTGACCTCGTCGGAGGAGGCTGCCGAGTTCATGCGCGCGCTGCACCGCCTCGTGCGCTGGCTCGAGATCTCCGAGGCCGACATGGAGAAGGGCCACCTGCGCTGCGATGCGAACGTCAGCGTTCGTCTGCGCGGCGAGGATCGCCTCGGCACGCGCACCGAGCTGAAGAACATCAACTCGTTCCGGTTCGTGCAGAACGCGATCGATCACGAGATCGCGCGCCAGCTCCGCCTGATCGACAGTGGTGGCAGGGTCGAGCGCGAGACCCGGCTGTGGGACGCGGACCTCGGCCAGTCCGCGCCGATGCGAAGCAAGGAAGAGGCGAACGACTACCGCTACTTCCCCGATCCCGACCTGCCGGTGATGGTGGTCGAGGGCGCGCTGATGGGGAACATCCTGCGGTCGCTGCCGGAGCTGCCCGTCGCGCGGTTCGAGCGCTACCAGAAGATCCACAACGTCACGGCCGACGACGCGCGCACGCTGATCTCCGACCGGGCCCTCGCCGAGTACTTCGACGCGGCTCTCGAGGCGCATCCCAAGGACGGCAGCGGCAGGACGATCGCGAACTGGATGCTGACGGAGCTCCTCGGTGCGCTGAACAAGGCCGGAATCACGATCGCGCAGTCGCCGATGCCGCCGCAGCGGCTGATCTCGCTCGTGAAGCTCGTCGAGGAGGGCACGATCAGCGGCAAGATCGGCAAGGAGATCTTCGAGGAGTCGTACCGGACCGGCGAGGATCCGGCGGCGATCGTCGAGCGCCGCGGCGTTCAACAGATCTCCGATGAAGCGATGCTCTGGGCGGTGGTCGAGAAGGTCGTTTCGGCGAGCCCGAAGCAGACAACCGACTACCAGGGCGGCAAGGACAGCCTGTTCGGATACTTCGTCGGCCAGGTCATGAAGGAGACCCAGGGACGTGCAAACCCGGTGATGACCACGGATCTCCTCCGGAAACGGCTGGGTCGGTAGCCTTCCAAGTACCTGATCATCCGTGACGATCGAGGCCGTCTCGACGAACGCTTGACGATTGCCTGTAGATCCGTAAAGTCCGCGATTCGTAACAGCGTTTTTCGCGGAGCCAAGTCATGTACGCCGTGATCCAGACGGGTGGAAAGCAGTATCGGGTCGAGCCCGGCAAGACCGTTGTGGTCGAGAAGCTCGCCGGTGAGAAGGGCGCCCAGGTCGTATTCGACCAGGTGTTGCTCGTGTCGTCGGGTGACGGCGGCAACGTCACGATCGGTAAGCCGGTCGTTGCGAATGCCAAGGTCACCGGCGAGATCGTGGAGCAGGGTCGCGGCGAGAAGCTCGTCGTGTTCAAGTTCCGTCGTCGTAAGAACTACGTTCGCAAGAACGGCCACCGCCAGGATTACACCGCGGTGAAGATCGCGGCGATCAACGCCTGAGGAATCGAGAAGCGCCATGGCACACAAAAAAGGACAAGGCTCCACCCGCAACGGCCGCGACTCGCTGCCGAAGATGCGCGGCGTCAAGCGGTTCGGTGGCGAAGAGGTTCGCGCCGGATCGATCATCGTTCGCCAGGTAGGCACGAAGATCCACGCAGGCGAGAACGTCGGCGTCGGCCGCGACTTCACGCTGTTCGCGAAGATCGACGGCGTCGTCACGTTCGAGCGCCACGGCAAGACGCGCCGGCGCGTCGCTGTGTATCCGACTGCCCCTGCTGCAGCGGCCTCGTAGTCTGACAACGTTGGACTGCCGATCCGGCTGCGGTGCGTGTTGCATCGCGCCGTCGATCTCGGCGCCCATGCCCGGCTTCCCTGCAGGGAAGCTCGCCGGCGTGCGTTGCCCGCACCTGACCGCGGACATTCGCTGCGCGCTATTCGGCACGCCCGAGCGTCCTCGGGTCTGCGCCGAGCTCAGGCCACAGCCCGAGATGTGCGGCGGCTCTGCGGAGGAGGCGATGGCCACGCTCGCTCGCTGGGAGCAGCTGACCGCGCCGTCGTGAGTTACTTCGAGCGATACGCGAAGAAGTGACCGTGCATCCGACGCAAGAACGTGTCGTCGAGACGATGCGTTGACGCGTCGCCGATCACCGAGTCCACACCGCAGCTCGGGCAGAGCGCGGTCTGCCCGCCGTCCGACCACGCCTTGATCGTGGTCGGTGCGAACTTCTTGAAGCAGAAGAAGCACGCGCAGAGCGAGCTCGCTTCCACTTCGGGGCGATGCCGAGTCGAGTGCTTGTGTGCAGCGACACAGAGCTGCGATTCGGCGCTGAGGATCATTGCGAAGAGCGTAGCACGCACGCCTGGTTGGGCCTCCACACATTCGCCTGCACGGTCGTGTGCCAAGTGACGCGGAATGCTACGTTGCGGCATGTATCGCGCTGAAATGCAGAAGCTCGAAGGGGTCTGGACGGGGACCGAGAACATCGACAGCGACGAGGGCCGGTATCAGGCGACCGGCCGCTGGGAGTTCCGCACCCTGTTCGACGGCCGCTTCCTGCTCTGCGATTACATCCAGACCGCGCCCGACCGCCCGACGTCGGTCGCGCACGGCGTCATGCGCAAGGACGATAAGTCCGGGTCGCTCACCGTCTCGTGGTTCCGCGATCCCGGCCCGACGACCACGCAGCAGGGTGATGGTGTCGCCGAGGCGGACAAGCTGATCTTCATCGAGAACATCGGCGACTACTCGACGCGCACCACGTACTCGGTCGCGCTCAACAAGCTCAGCGTGATTACCGAACGCTCGAAGAACGGGAACGAGTGGAAGACCGTGTT
>JACCRC010000115.1 GCA_013813765.1 Deltaproteobacteria bacterium
CGATCTCCGACGAGCCAGCGCCGTCAGCAACCTCGAGGTCATTCAACGCCAGCTCGAGGCGTCTACCGCCACCCGAATTGCCAGGGCCGCGTGATCGCGATGGTTTCAATCCGGTCGGTGCTCTAGACGCGCTCGATGATCGTCGCGATGCCCATGCCGCCACCGATGCACAGCGTGATCAGTGCGGTGGCCTTGTTCGCACGCTCGAGCTCGTCGAGCGCCGTGCCGAGGAGAATCGCGCCGGTCGCACCCAGCGGGTGGCCGAGCGCGATCGCGCCGCCGTTGACGTTGATCTTGTCGTGGTCGATGCCGAGCGCGCGCGCCGTCTGCATCGGCACGGTGGCGAACGCCTCGTTGATCTCCCAGAGGTCGATGTCCTTGACCTGCATGCCGGCGCGCTTCAGCGCCTTCTGCGACGCCGGTGCCGGCGCCGTCAGCATGATCACGGGCTCGGCGCCCGCGGTGGACGCAGCGCGAATGCGCGCGCGCGGCTTGAGACCCGCCTTCTTGCCCCACTCCGCGGAGCCCATCAGCACGACCGCGGCGCCGTCGACAATGCCCGACGAGTTGCCGCCAGTGTGGACGTGATCGATCTGCTTGGTGTCGGGGTAGCGCAGCAGCGCGAGCTGGTCGAGCGTCTCGCCGTTCGGACCCATCGCCGTGCCGCCCATCTGCGCGAACGCCGCCTGCAGGCCACCGAGGCCCTCGATCGTCGTGTCGGCGCGCGGGTGCTCGTCGCGGTCGAGCGCGACGGAACCGTCGTCGTTCTTCACGGCGAACAGGGAGTTTGCGAACCGCTTCTCCTCGATCGCGCGCGCCGCCTTCTGCTGGCTCGCGAGCGCGAACTTGTCGACGTCGGCGCGGGTGAAGCCCTCGCGCGTCGCGATCAGATCCGCCGAGATGCCCTGCGGCACCAGGTAGAGGCGCTTGCGAAGCTTCTCGTTGAGACCGTCGAGCATCGCGCCGTCCGAGCCCATCGGCACGCGCGACATCGACTCGACACCACCGCCGATGCCGCCGTCGATGAAGCCGGCGCCGATCTTCGCAGCGATCGAGTTCACGCCCTCGAGCCCCGAGCCGCAGAACCGGTTGATCGTGAAGCCCGTGACATCCTCGGGCCACTGCGCAGCGATGAGCGCGACGCGCGCGATGCACGCGCCCTGCTCCTTCACCTGCGTGACGCAGCCGACGGCGAGATCCTCGACGAGGTTCTTGTCGAGCTTGCTGCGCTCGGCCATGTGGTTCAGGGTCTGCGCGAGCAGCTCCTGCGGATGGTGGTTCGCGAGCCCGCCCTTGCCGGCCTTGCCGCGACCGCGCGGCGTACGAAGAGCATCGAAGATGAAGACGTCAGCCATGACAGAACCTCCGTTGGATTTGCGGAGGTTGGCCGATCTTTCCCCCGGCGTCCAGCGCGGCTATCCGACTGTTACTTGAACGGATCTTCGGCCGGGGCGAGCCGAGCCAGCTCCGCCTTGCTCGGCCAGTACTCCCCGGTGGCCCACCGCGGCGGGTTCCGGCCATCCGGCTTCAGCCGAGTCCCGAGGATCTGCATCGCCTTGTCCCACGGCACCATCCCGAGAACCTTGGGCTTCGCGTCGGCACTTCCGTCGGCGTACTCGACAAAGCCGATGCGATCCGCCTTCGGTAGCAGCGTTGGCACCGTACGTGACCACGTGGCGTAGCTCACGAGCCGCGAGGTGCCCTTGTCCTGGAGCACGGTGTAGCTCGCGACGAAGACCTCCTCTCCGAGCTTCTCCTGCAGCAAATCTTTTTGTTCGGCGTACAGCGACTGGCGACCCATCGTCGCCATCGCGTGCATGCGGGTCTTCACCTCCGGCGTCGGGCCCGGCTCGCAATCGCTCCACGTCGTCCCCGAGAGGCAGAGCGGCACGGTGTGGATCGGGCGCGGCTCCTCGCTCGCCTTCTCCGCGAGGTCGGCCATCGCGAGCAGCGCGGCCGCATCCTGCGAGCCCGCGAGGTACAGCGTGTCGCGGTTCGGGATCATCGCGACGACCGTGCCCTTCAGGCCGAGCTTCTTGATCTCCTCGAGCAGCAGGATTCGCGACGAGTCGTAGTTGTCGTGCGCGGGCGACGTCCAGAGGCCCGGCTGCACCGACTGAAATGGCGTGCCCTTCGCCGCGAGGTTCTCGGTGGCGATCGCGAGTGCGTCCTCGACCGAGATGTTCCACTTCTCGAGCTGCTTGCTCGTCGCGATCATCATCGACGCTTCCTGATCGATCGCGACGCCCGCGCCGGTAACCTCGCCGAGCTTCACGAATACGGCGCGGTCCTTCGACTCCGTGGCCGGCTTGTCGAGCTTCGACTGCAGATCGAAGTCGAAGTACAGACCGGCGCGCACGGCGGGCAGCAGCTTCGAGCGCACCTCGGCAAGCGCCGGATCGTGGCTATCCGGTGTGAGCTCGGAGAACGACTTCGCGGTGCGCTCGACGGCCGAAACGCGTTCCTCTGCGGCGAGCTTCAAGTATTCGGCGTAGAGGTTCCTCGTCGCGATCTGGCGCTCGCCGTCGGTGATCAGCGACTTGTCGGCCTGGAAGTGCAGCTTCGGATCGCCGCCCTGCTTCTTCAGCTCCGCGATCAGCAGCGCGGCGTACGCGGCTTCGGTGACCTCACTCGCGCTTGCAGGTGCCGCAGTCTTCACCGCGACCGGCGGCTCGGCGTTCTTGTCCTTGCACCCGAGGCAGAGCACCAGCGCGATCGCGACCGTCCGCATGCCTTCCGCGTATCACATGCAGCCGACCGCTGCGACCTGCTGCTGCAGCGCATCGAGCGACTCGCTACACGCCTTCACCATCTTCGCGATCGCGTCGGGCGGGAGGTTGCGCGTCGGCAGCGACCAGAAGTCCGCGGTCTCGTTGCCGAGGTCGTGGCGCTGCTCGAGGGGGAGCCTTTCGCAGGACATCGCCGTCGACACGGCGATGACGAACCGATCGCACTCCGAGATCCCGACGCGCAGGTTCGCGAGCCGCGCGACGATGATCTGCAGCCCGGCCATATCGCGCTCGTTCCCCGCGATCACGCCGAACAGCGCCTCGCGGTGCTTCGCGTCGACCGCCCCCGCGCACTTGCCGAGCTCCTCGGCGGTCATCGTCGCGAAGCAGTCGATCGCCGCACCCGACCACGAGTCCTGGACGCACAGCCTCCGCATCGGCGCGAGGATCGACTCCTCGGGCGGACGGAATCCGCGGGTCGCGCGCTCGAGTCCCGCGGCGGCCTCGCTGCATCCGCGCGCCGTGTTCTCGATCGGCACCGGCGGTGCGGCCGGTGGAGGCGCGCGTCCTCCGCTGCACGCTGCGAGCACGAGGAGCGCGGCTCTCACGCGTTCACTGTAGCAAACGCTCTCAACTCTGCGCGGGAAACGCCCCGCTCGCATCGATCGCGGACGCAACGTGCTCGCGCGGAACGATCAGTCGCAGCGCGCGCGGCACGACCTGGATCCGGTAGCGATCGCCCGCAGGCAGCTCCTCGCCATCGCACTGCGCCGCGGGTAATGGATTTGCGCGCACCGTGAGCTCGAAGCGCGCGCCCGCGGTGGGGGACTCGTGCGCGAAGCCGAGCGCCGACAGGTCGTCGATACCGACCGGGCTGCGCCGCAGCGTGCCGAACATCTTCGTGCCGAAGTCGCGGCGACCGGTGATGGGTACCAGCTCGAACAGGCCGTCGTCGGACTCGATGTTCGAATCGAACACCCACTCGCCGCCGAAGATCTTCGTGTTCTTGATGATCACGTCGAGCAGGTTGTCGAACGAGTGCACCACGCCATCGATCACGCACTCGAGGTCGAACTTGATGTCGACCACGTAGCTCTCCGCGAGCCGCTGCAGGATCGCTCCCGCGTAGACGAGCTGGTCGCGATACAAAATTCCGAGGCCGGGGATCCGCCCGACCCGCTCGCGATCGCGGTTGCGCGTCTCGAGACTCGCGGCGCCCATGCCGACGGAGAACGAGTCGAAGAACAGATCCTTGTGGATCTCCTTGCGGTCGCGCTCGATGACGAGTCTGCCGACATCGCACCCGACGGTCTCGCCCGCCGAGATCACCTCGACGTTGCGTTCGAGGGCACGAGCACCGGAGTCGAGCCCGAACGACTTTCCCTGATCGTTCGCGGTGCCGGTCGGGAGCATTCCCATCACGCATTCGTTCGCGTGCTGGGATGCGAAGATTCCCTTCGCGACCTCCGCGAATGTGCCGTCGCCGCCCATGTAGATGAGGACGCGCGCGCCGTCATCGTCGATCGCCTCGCGAACGCGCTCGATCGTGCGGCCCTCGGGCTCGGTCGGGGTGAACGCGTGCGCGATGGCCTTCTCGTCGAGGAGCGCGCGTGCGTGACGGATCCAGTCCGCAGCCTTCCCGCTCTGCGCCGTTGGATTCGCGAACAGCACTGCTGGCTTGCCATGCAGCCAACGATCGATGCCGGGCACGGCTCGCATCTTATCCTGGTAGGGTACGCTCTGCCATGGTCGCTCTCGCGCAGACGCCGAACGCCACCGACGAGCACGAGCTCCTCCGCCAGACCGTCCGTCAGTTCGTCCAGAACCGCGTCGAGCCGCAGGCGATGGAGCACGACGAGTCGCAGACGTTCAACACGAAGCTGCTTCGCGAGCTCGGTGAGCTCGGCCTGATCGGCGTGACGATCCCGGAGGCCGACGGCGGCGCCGGCATGGACGCGATCGCATCGTGCATCGTCCACGACGAGCTCGCGTACTCGGATCCGGGCTTCGCGCTGGGCTACCTCGCCCACGCGCTGCTGTTCGTCAACAACCTCTACTGGGCCAGCAATGCGGCCCAGCGCACCAGGTACCTGCCGAAGGTGATGAGCGGCGAGGTTGTCGGCGCGATGGGCATGACCGAGCCAGCGGTCGGCACCGATGTCCTCGGCATGCAGACGGTCGCGCGCAAGGACAGCGAGGGCTACGTCATCAACGGCCGCAAGACGTTCATCACGAACGGCCCCGAGGCCAGCGTGTTCCTCGTCTACGCGAAGCTCGAGGACCGGATCACCACGTTCATCGTCGAGCGCGGTTACGACGGGTTCTCCACGTCCCCGAAGATCCCGAAGCTCGGCATGCGCGCGTCCACGATGTCGGAGCTGATCTTCGAGGACGTCCGCGTCCCGCTCGAGAACCTGGTCGGCACCGAGGGCGGTGGCATCACGAACATGATGCGCAACCTCGAGATCGAGCGCCTCGGACTCTCCGCGATGTCGCTTGGCATGGCGCGGCGCTGCCTCGACGTGATGGTCCAGTACGCGACCGAGCGCCGCACGTTCGGCAAGCCGATCGCCGAGCACGGGCAGATCCAGCGCTACATCGGTGACTCGTACGCGAAGGTCGAAGCGATGCGCGCGCTGACGTACAACGTCGCCGCCACCACGGGCCCGACGAAGCGCAACCGGCTCGGCACCGACGCAGCGAAGCTGTTCTGCTCCACCGCCGCGAAGGAGGTCGCCGATGCGGCCGTCCAGGTGCTCGGCGGCTACGGGTACTGCACCGAGTACCGCGTCGAGCAGTTCCTCCGCGACGCCAAGCTGATCGAGATCGGCGGCGGCACGCTCGAGGCACACCAGAAGAACATCACGCGCGATCTGACGAGGCCGTGACGCCCAAGGATCCGCCAGAGGATCGCGATACGCTCGTCGACCGGCGGACCAAGCTCGGGGTCGGCGGCGGCAAGACGAAGCCCACCTCGGATCTCGTGGGTCAGGTCGCCGGTGGTTACCTGATCGAGGCGGAGCTCGGCGCGGGTGCGATGGGCGCCGTGTTCCGCGCGTCGCACATCGACACGAACCGCGTCGTCGCGCTGAAGGCGCTGCACCCGCACCACCTGAGCGAGCCATCGGTCGTCGAGCGGTTCCGCCGCGAGGCGAAGCTCGCGTCGCGGCTCGCGCATCCGTACATCGGTAGCGTGGTCGAGGTCGTGCAGGCCGACGACGGCCGTCACATGATCGTGCTCGAGTACGTCGAGGGCGAGCCGCTGTCGGGCATCATGACGATGCCGCTGCCACCGGAGCGAGTGACCCTGCTCGTGAGGCAACTGCTGCTCGGCCTCGAGTACGCGCATGGCGCCGGTCTCATTCACCGCGACCTCAAGCCCGACAACGTGCTCGTCGAGTGGCGCAACGGCCGCGACCACGCGCGGATCGTCGACTTCGGCATCGCGATCCTCCGCGACGCCGGAGACGAGTCACTCGAGCGGCTGACCGCCACCGGTCAGATGATCGGCACGCCGCTCTACATGTCGCCGGAGCAGGCGAAGGGCGAGGCGATGGATCACCGCACCGACCTGTTCAGCCTCGGCGTGATGATGTTCGAGATGATGACCGGCGTGCTGCCGTTCGAGGGGCGTCCGCTCGACATCCTCTCCGCGTCGCTGACCCGCGATCCGCCCGCGATGGAGAAGCGGGTACCGAACCTGCTCGTCGAGCCGCTGCTCGAGCTGTTCTGCAGGAAGCTGATGCAGCGCGACCTGACGAAGCGCTTCGCGCACGCGCGCCAGGCGATCGAGGTGCTCGATCTGATCACCAGCGATCCAGCCGCCGCGAAGCTCGCCCTCGGCGTGATGGATGTCGAGAAGGCGCTCGACGTGGTGTCACTTCGGCGCTGACGAGCCGGCGACGATCAGCGCTGCACGCTTGCTGCCCAGGCCGCGGCGGAGCCCGCGTAGCACGCCGGCAGAGCAAGCCCGGCGGCGTACGCCCAGAAGTAGTACGGCAGTCCATCGCGCGCGACGTACAACTCGAGGAGAAGGCCAACGACGAGGCCCGCGATCCAACCGAGCAACGCCATTCCCACCACCGAGAGCAGGTGCCCGCGCAGCTTCGCGAGACGAGTCGCGAGCAGGGCCGCGAGTGGGATCCCGAGGCTCGGAACGACCACCAGGAAGTAGAAGTAGAACGCTGTCAGGTCGGACGGATCGGGAAGCAGGTAGGTCAGCGCGAACGTGGTGACCAACCAGGTCGCGAGGATCGTCGGCACGAGCACGTGCAGGCTGCCGCGCATCAGCAAGACCAGCGCTGGAGCGCCAAGGAGCGCGAGGATCATGGCCGTCGTCACGTCTGCAATCTAGCCCCATCCCAGAGGCAGGGACACACGATGCGCGCTCGACGTCGTGTCACTGCGGAGCTGACGAACCCGAGCCCGTTGGCGGCGTGCCGTGCATCGGGCCGCCGCCACCACCGGGACGCCCGCCGCCGGCGCTCATCACCTTGAGGATCTGCGCCTGCAGGCGCTGCGCCTGCTCGGGCGGCAGCTTCTCGCGGCACTTCTTGATGCTGGGCTGATCGGTCGCGGTCTGGAAGCAGCCGAGGACATCCGCGGACCAGCCGTCGGCCTTGCACGCGCCGATCATGATGCCGCGCAGCTGCTCTCCGATCGTCTTCATCTGCTCCATCATCTCGGGCGATCCCTTGCGCGACGCCATCATCGCGTCGATCGCCTTGCCGATGGAGGACTCGCACGGCTCGCCGGCCGCACCTCCGCTGCCGCTCTTGCTGCATGCGGCGAGACCGAGGACGAGCGCGAACGTGATGAGGTTCTTCATGGCAGCTCCGGAAATAAAAAGGGCCCGTGACACGGAGGTCACGAGCCCAAGTCTAAACGCGTTTCGGAAAGCTTAGTTGCAGGCCGCGGCCGACTGCTTCACAGCGTCAGCAGCCGACTTGCACGCCGTACCGAGCGCCGCGCGGCCCTCGGCCGGAACCGACGCCCACGCCGCCGAGGTCTGCTCGTACGACTGCTTCAGCGCGTCGCGAGTCGCCTGCGGGAGCTTCTCGCACTTCGCGAGGGACTCGATCGCCGCCTGGTACTCCTTGCACTCGGCCGGGAGGTCGCCGGCGTCACCGGTGCCGGGCTTGTTGTCGCCGCTGTTCATCGCGCCAGCACCCGAGCCGCCCGCCGGGGGAGTTCCCGAGCCAGTCGGGTCGGCAGTCGTCGGCGGGGTCGCGTCGCCGGCGCCCATCGCCTTGGCCATGCACTCGCCGTACTTCGTGCCGACTTCCCGCATCTCCTTCATCGTCTTCTCGTCCGGCTTCTCCGCCTTGTCGCCGGCCGACTTCGCGTTCTCCGCGGACCACTTGTTCATGGAGTCCTGGACCTCATCCGCGCACTTCTTGTCCTTGCAAGCGCACATCTTGTCCTTGAACTCGCCCATCTTGGCCATCGCCTCGCCGGCGCCGCCCTTCTTCTTGCAGCCGAAGGACATGATCGAAACAGCCGCCAGGAACGCGATAGAAAGCTTGGTCATTGAAATCCCTTCCTCAGTTGAACAGAGGTTGTGTGGAAGGAGTTTTAGAACATCCAGCGCGCCACCGAAACGAATCAAGTGGTTTCAAGCGTCGGAGATTGCTGCGGAAGTAGTCGGCTGTCGTGACATTCCGCGACAATTGAATCGCCAGCGCGACAAGCAGTAGGTCACCGCGGATGTTCATCCGTCATGACGGCATTGATCACGCCTCGACGAGGAAGCGCTCGTAGGCGCCGAAGTCGTACTCGCGGCCAAGGAAGTCCTTCACGAGCTGCGCGGCGTCGCGACTCCCGCCCGGCACGAGCACCTTGTCGCGGTACGCGAACGTCACGTCGGTCGCCATCAGGCCGCGATCTCCGAACGGAGTCAGCAGATCCTTCGCGATCACGAGGGACCATTGGTACGTGTAGTACATCGCCGAGTAGCCCACGAGGTGCCCGAACGACGCGTGGAACTTCGTTCCCGGCACGTACGCGAACGGCGTGTACTTCTTCTGCAGCTTCTTCACCTCGGCAAGCTGATCGAGCTCCGCAGGATCCGCGCGGTGGAAGCCGAGCGAGATCGCCGCATAGAAGATCTGCTGAACGGTCTGCGTGCCGAGGCCGAACTTGTCGGCGCGCCGCATCTTCTCGACCAGCGACTCCGGGATGACCTCGCCGGTCTCGTGATGGCGTGCGAACCGCGCGAGCGTGTCGTGGCGCCACGCCCACTCCTCGAACATCTGCGACGGCGCCTCGACGAAGTCCCACTCGGTCGCGACACCGCTCTGCGTGATCCACCTCTGGTGGCCGCCGAGCACGTGGTGCATGAGGTGACCGAACTCGTGGAACATCGTCACGACGTCGTCGTGCTCGAGCAGGCCCGGGTCGGTAGCGGTCGGCTGCGGGAAGTTGCAGACGAGCACGCCCTCGGGGAGCTGCACGCCGCGCACGCCGTCTTTCAACGGGAACTGGGCGGCGTGCTTGTACTTGCCGTCGCGCGGATGCATGTCGAGGTAGATGCGGCCGAGCTTCTCGCCGCCGCGCATCACGTCGTAGGTGAGGACCGTCGGGTGCCAGGGTGGCTTATCCGTCACCGGCACGTACGAGAGATCGAAGATCTCCGACGTGATCGCGAGCAGTCCCTCGAGGACACGGTCGTATGGGAAGTACTGCCGCGTGACGCTCGCATCCACCTCGTAGCAATCACGCTTCACGAGGTTCTCGAGCCACACCTTCTGCCAGTCCTTCACCGCCGTCGCCTTCGGATCCACGGTCTTCAGCTGACGCAGGAGCTCCGTGTAGTCTTCCTCGGCGCGCGGCGCTGCGAGCTTCCATACGCGCTCGATGAACTCCGACGCGCGCTGCCCGCTGCCGATCATCTTGTCGGCGGTGATGTAGTCCGCCCAGTCCTTGAACCCGAGCAGGCCGGCCTTCTCGGCGCGCAGCTGGAGGATCTGCTTCAGCACGTCCTCGTTGCCCTGATCGCCACGGCTGCGGAACGCGATGTACAGGGCCTCGCGGAGCTCGTCGTCCTCCGCGTACGTCATGAAGGGGTTGTAGTCGGGGTAGTCCGTGGTGATCCGGATCTTCCCCTCTGCATCGGGAGAGTGCGAGGCGATGAAGTCCGCCGGGAGACCGGCGAGCCGCTTCGGATCCGTGAGCTCGATGGCGCGCACGTCCTCGCTGATCGTCTTGGAGAACGTCTGGCCGAGCTTCGTGAGCTCCTCGTCGATCTTCTCGAGCCGGGCGCGGATCTCCGGCGGCTGATCGACACCAGCGCGCCGGTAGTCACGCATCATGTGCGCGTGGAACCGCTTGGTATCCGCATCCGCGACGGAGACATCGACGGCGGAGAGCGCGTCGAACATCTCGCGGTCGACTGCGAGCGCCGAGTAGAACTTCGAGACCTCCTGCTCGCACTCGCGTGCGACGTCGCGGATCGCCTCGTCGGGGTGCACCTCCGACATCAGACCGGCGAGTGCATTCGACGCGCTCGCGGCGGTGAGCAGCTGGTTGTAGCGATCGAGCGCCTCGTCGATCGTGCGCGCACTGCTCGACACGATCTGCGGGCGCAGCGCCTGCGCGCGCTGGAGGCCAGCGAGGCACTCATTGCGGAACTGCTCGGCCTTCTTCACGGCGTTGAAAACTGTAACATCGATCGCGATGGACGAGATCACCGACGCTCCGCAGCTGGGCGATGCGCTGCCACTCGTGGCGAGCGATCCGCGCTGGTTGCCGATCGCGCTCGCGGATCTCGATGCGGTGCACGCCGATCATCTGCACTGCGAGCGCAAGGCCGCGCAGTCCGCGCTGTCGCTCATCCGCAGCTATCCCGAGCGAACCGATCTCGTCACCGCGATGGCGCGCCTCGCCCACGACGAGACGAGGCACGTCGTTCAGGTCTCGCAGCTGATGACACGGCGCGGGCAGCCCGCGTCCTACGACTTCGGTGATGACTACGCGGCCGCGCTACGTGATCTGATCCGGAAGCAGGAGCCCGAGCGATTGCTCGACCGGCTGCTCGTGTTCGCCACGATCGAGGGCCGGTCCGCCGAACGGCTGGGTCTGCTCGCCGGCGCGCTCGAGGATCCGAAGTCCCGCGAGCTGTACGCCAGCCTCGCCACCGCCGAGGTTCGCCACCGCGACATCTTCCTGTCGCTGGCGAGAGATGCGTCGCCGGCGACGTGGCGCGAACGCGCCGCCGAGCTCGCCGCGCGCGAGGCCGAGGTGCTCGCGACCCGAGCCATCTCCGCTCGCATTCACTAGCCGTCCGGCGGCTTGAGCTCGGCGAGCGGCGGCATCGCCGCGAGCGCCTTCCACTTCGCCGCGATGACGATCACGACGAGGATCGCGAGCCCTCCACCGCCGACGATCGCAGGCACGGTGCCGAACAGCTGCGCGGCGAGCCCGGACTCCGCGGCACCGAGCTCGTTCGACATGCCGATGAACACGTAGTGCACCGAGCTGACCCGGCCACGGATCGAGTCCGGCACCACGAGCTGCTCCAGCGTCAACCGGATCACGACCGAGATGTTGTCGAGCGCCCCGCACACCACGAGCAGGGTCACGGTGAGCGGCAGGGAGGTCGAGAGGCCGATGCCGATCGTGGCGGCACCGAACAGCGCGACGACGATCAACAGTACGCGACCGGGTCGCTTCCACGCTGGCAGCCTGCCGCCGATCACCGCGGCGAGCACCGCGCCGGCGGACTGCGACGCGCGCAGGATCCCGTAGCCGAACGCGTCTGTGTGCAAGATGTCCTTCGCGATCGCGGGCAACAACGCGACGACCCCCGCGAACAGCACGGCGAACATGTCGAGCGTGAGTGCGGGCAGCAGCAGCGGCGAGTTCCAGATGAATCTCAGGCCGACGCGCCAGTCCTGGCGGTCCGTGGTGCGCGGCGGAGCGATCAGACGCGCAGGGGGCAACGCGCGGTAGAGCAGCGCCGACGCGACGCCCGTCACCGCGACGAAGCCATAGATCCAGGTCGGAAGGATGAAGGTGAGCGCGAGGCCGGCGAGCGCAGGGCCGACGATCGCCGCGAGCTCCTGCAGGCTCGAGCTGATGCGGTTCGCGCGCACGAGGTCTTTCCGCTCGAGCAGCAGCGGGACCAGCGATGCGCTCGCCGGTGCGTGCATGACGTTGACGCAGCCCTGCACGAGCAGCAGCGCATAGTATGCGAGCACCGGCGCGCCGAACCACGAGCACAGCGCGAGACCCACGCCGATCGCACCGGTGGTCGCGACCGCGAGCGTGGCGACCACCCGTCGATCCGATCGATCCACGAGCGTGCCCGCGGGGATGAACAGCAGGATCACCGGCAACACCTGCACGAGCCCGACGCCGGCGAGCACGAGCGTGCTGTCGGTGCGCTCGTACAGCTCCCACAGGACGGTCGCGTTGATCACCGCGCGCCCGAACGTGTTGAGCGAGCGCGCTCCAACGACGCGACGGAGGACGGCGTCGGACACGACGCTCCATCCTAGCGGCTGTACGCGGCTTGCGCAGGGCCGCTGGGCGCGTTCTTGCAACCCACCCGTACATGCGCGCATCCGGCCGGAACATGGTGATCGCGGCGGCTCTGATCGGGGTGATCACCCCCGCCGCTGAGGCCGCGACCCTCACCGCGACGTTCACCACGACCCCGAACAACGGGCTCTACGCGCCAAACAACATCGTCGTCGTCTGGGTCGAGGGTCCCGGAGGGACGTTCGTGAAGACGATCGGCCGCTGGTCGCTGGTCCGCACCGATAGCTTGATCGCGTGGCGGTTGAAGTCGGGCTTGAACGACGTCGATGCCGTCTCCGGAGCCACCCGCAGCGATCACGCGGGGCAGCTGACGGTGATGTGGAACCTGATGGACAAGCAGAACGCGCTGATCGCAGACGGCACCTATACGGTCCGCATGGAGCTCGCCGATGCGAACTCGACGCAGGCGGCGCAGAATCGCCAGGGCACGTTCACGTTCGTGAAGAGCGCGACCGCGCAGATGCAGACAAACCTCGCGAGCGGCGGCTTCACCAACGTGTCGATCAACTTCGACCCGACCAGCGCACCGCCACCGCCGAACAATCCACCGCCGCCGTCGGGCAATCCTCCGCCGCCTTCGGGTGGTGGTGGCGGCGACGCCGGCACCGATGACAGCTACGAGGCCGTCGAAGGCGGTTGCTCCACCGGTGGTGGAAGCAGCATCGGTCTCGCGTTCGCGCTACTCGCGCTCGCTACGGGCAGTTCTGCGTACCGTTCACGTAGTCGGTGAACGTTCCGGCGTACGCGCCACCCGGCGCCGGGCGCAGCTGGCCGCCGTTGACGCTGAGGTAGTACTCGAAGCGAATCTGCGAGTACATACCGTCGGCGGTGGTGGTGGGCGTGACCTCGGGGCAGTGATACGGACGGAACGGATCGACATCGCGCAGGCCGAACCGGTAGCGCGCGTTGTTGCCGATGCGGCGATCGAAGTTGACGTGCGTGGTCTGCCACGCCTGCTGGCCCACGTAGCGCCAGTGCAGCTTCACGTCGAGCTTCTGCCAGAGATCCGGATCGTCGCGATCGGTGAGGCCCGGCTGGTAGACCTCGAAGCAGCCGTTCGCGATGGCCGCGCGCTGACGCGCCCAGGTGTCGAACGAGAAGCCCTGCTGCGCCGGAACACCGCCCTGACACGGATCGCTCGTGTCGCGGGTGATCAGCGTACGCACCTCGCCCATCCACTGCGGCGGGACGAGCGCGTCGAACACGTAGTTGTTGCCAAAGTTCGAGTCCCACGCCTGGCAGCCGCTCGCGCTCGTGTTCTCGAAGTACAGCGCCACCGAGCGCGCGTCGTTCGGAACCGGGATGGTCGCCGCCGAGTCGCGCACGCTGACGGCATGGCGCTGCTGACCTGGAGAGAACACGACGTGCGCGGTGATGCCATAGAGCGCGTTGCCGTTGCGCAAGTGACGGCACTGCGTCAGTCGCGCCTGGTCGTACACGATCGTCAGCTCACCGCCCGGCGCGAGCACGCCTTCACGCCGCTGCGTGAAGTTCGCGTCGAACACGAGCCGCGCACGCGTCGGACCGGCGGGCGGCGTGCACACCGTCGCGTTGCTCCAGACCGCGAGGTCGGGATTCCGCAGCACGTAGTTCTCGGTGTCACCCGGATTGCGGTTGTGATCGAACAGGCGGCCGCCCTGCGGCAGGCGCAAATACGGGACGACCTCGAGCTTCGCGTTCGACAGCGATGTGCCGCTCCATCCGGGTCCCGGCAGGCTCGCGTGCGTCAGGCGGAGCATGTAGCGCACGTAGCCCGGCGTCGCGGGTGCGGTGACGGGCACGCCGTCCACGCTCTGCCACGGACCGCCCGGCGCCATGTGGAACATCGCCGACGGGATCAATCCCTCCGCCGCGGCCGCCTCGGAGATCTCGACCGAGCCCGACCACACCCAGCTCGAACCGACCGTCTCGAACGTGAAGCCGGTCCAGTTGCGCTCGAGGTCGCGCAGCACCACGTGGCAGCTGCGGTCCGCCTGATCGAGGCTGCCATCGACGCCGACCAGCGGCGCCTCGGTCTCCATGGTGGTGTCAAAGCCGTCGCCGGCATCGGCGCAGGCGGTGAGGAGCACGAGGGCGGTGGCGAAGCGACGCATTGGCCCCAAACAGACGCAGGGCGCATGCCATGGCGCCGGTGAGGGAATCCGCCGACTTGGGTCGCGCCTGAATGGCCCGCGCTGCGGATCGCAACGAGGGGTGGCTACTCTTACTTCCGCGCGAGGACGCGGCCGGAGCGCGGAGGCACCATGACCGCGATCGTGCCGTCGGACTTCACCGTGAACGTCTTGCCGTCGGAGCCCGGCATGATGTCGGTCAGCACCGTGCCCGGCGGCAGTGACGTCCGCACGCACGCGCCGCCCTCGGCGACCGGCGCGCAGCTCTCGCTCTCCTGCCCGCTCGTGTTCAGCACGACGAGCAACGTCTCCGTGCCCGCCACGCTGCGCTCGAACGCGAAGATGCCGGCATCGCGACGTGCGCCCGCGACCGTCGTCGACCACAGTGGAGAGATCGTGCCGCGGCGGAGCGCGACGTGGTCCTTGCGCATCTGGATCAGCGCCTTCACGCGCTTGAAGGCCTCGTGATCGGTCGCGAACGGCGCGTAGCCCTTCGCCTCGTTGCCGCGGAACATGTCCTCGCGGTTCTTCGGATCGACGCCGCCCGCGAACAGCTGCTCGGTGCCGTAGTAGACGCACGGGATGCCGTCCCACGTGAACAGAAAGCCGAGCGCAGAGCTCAGCACGCTTTGATCTGGCTTCTCGAACAGGAAGCGCGGGAGGTCGTGGTTGTCGAGGAAGTTCACGTTGAGCACGTTCGGCGCGAGACCGACACCGCCGGCATCGCTGGCCGCGTGCGGCGTCGCCGGGTACGTCGGGCCCGGCGAGTAGCCGTTGCTCGCGCACCACGCGTCCGTGGTGTTGCGGCCCATGCGGCTGTTGTAGAGGCACTCGAGGTTCTTCGTCGGCTGGCCGTTCGCGAACACCGGATCGATGCCGCGGTACTTCTGCGGGAAGTTGAACATCGAGTCGAACCGGCCGAACGTGCCGGCCGCGTCGGTGCCGCCCCACGTGTAGCTGCCGATCAGATCGTCGTTGCCGTCGAAGCCCTCGCCGAAGATGAAGAAGTTCTGCTTGCCGAGCTCCTTCGCCTTCTTGCGCATCCGGTCGTTGAACTCGCCCCAGAACCCGCGCACGTTCCGCGCGACTTCGGGACGATCGATGTGCTTGACGGTGTCGATGCGGAAGCCGTCGAAGTCGGCGGCGCGGATCCAGTACTCGAACACGCGGATCAGCGCTTCCTTCGTGTCGGGATTGTCGGTGGCGAGATCCTTCAGGCCGCCCGGGAAGTCACCGAGAGTCTCCTGCTTGCGGACGAACTCCTTCGAGTAGTCGTTCTCGTGCCACCACACGTAGACGCGTCCCTTGCGGTGATACCAGCTCGGATCGTCGAACCACGGCTTGTCGGCGGGCCAGTCGAACCAGTCGGGAGGACGCGGCGGCGGCGTGCGGTTCGTTTCGGGCCAGTTCGTGAACCGGATGTCGGCATCGCCGGAGAAGCCGAGCGAGGTCCAGCCCTGGACGCCGCGCGGGTCGTAATCGGGATCCCACTCGATGATCCTCTCGAGGTAGCCCTTGCCGTCGGCGCAGTACGTCAGCTCGTCGGCGGAGCAGCTCGCCGGGTTGTTCATGCAGATCTGCAGGCAGCTGTGCGAGTAGCCGCCGCCCGAGAGCGTGTCGTCGGGCTGACCGTTGCCGTTGATGTCGTAATAGAACAGCTGGCCCATGTGGTTCGTGACCACATCGAGGATCACGAGCATCCCGCGCTCGTGCGCCTTGTCGACCATCTCGCGGAGCTTCGTCAGGTCGCCGAAGTGGGCGTTGGGGCGCAGGAAGTCCTGCGTCCAGTAGCCGTGGTAGCTCGCGAACCCCGCGTCCTCTTCGGTGTTCTTCACGACCGGCGAGATCCACAGCGCGGTGACGCCGAGCTCCTGGAGATAGTCGAGGCGATCGATCACGCCCTGCCAGTCGCCGCCGTGGTAGCGGCCCGGTACGTCGGGCGCGACGTTGATGTCGTTGTTCGGATCGCCGTTGTCGAACCGGTCGATCATGATCTGGTAGATGACCTGATCGCGCCAGTCGATCCCGGCGTTGCTCTGGTGCGGCCGATCGGCCGGGTGATCGAAGTCCGCGGCACCGCCGCACGCGGCGAGCGCCAGGGCAAGTGCGGCAACAGGACGGAGCATCGGGGACATCGGGGAGCACGATTCGTGCCCCAGCCTGCCGTCGGGGATCAACATGTTATTGGTCACGCTCGCGGGCCCAGGAGGGTTTGCGTTGCGGAATGCAACGCATAGCGCTACCACCCGTCATGGCATCGCGGCCCTGGCGGGTGGCTGGCTTCATCGCGAAGTACGTCCTGCGGGCCATCTGGATCAGCACGATGATCCTGACCCCGCTGTTCGGGTTCTGGCTCGCGTCGTCGCTCGCGGCCTACGAGAACGCATCGCAGTGGGTCTCGCTGCTGATCGGGCTCGCGTTGTTCCCGCTCATCCCGCTCGGCTGGGACTTCTTCTACCTCTGGCGACGCAGCCGGCAGGCGGTGCCGCGCAAGCACATCTTGACGCGGATCGATCGGCTCGTGCTCCGCACGCTGCTCGTGAACGGCCTGTTCCTCGGCGTGATGATGTGGCGCGCGCCGCAGGTCGCGTTCCGTGCGCTTGCCGTGCGCGGCGACTGGATCCTCGACGGCTACAACGGTCCGATCGCGTCGAAGGTCCGCGGCGTGCTGCTCGGCTTCGCCGATCACTTCGAGCAGCGCTGGCACAAGTCCGATGGCGACACCTACGGCACGAGCGACATCCCGCCTCCGGACATCGTCGCGACCGAACAGCCATTCCCTGGATGGCCGATGTCGACGGCGCCGGAGATGCAAGTGACCAACATGCCCGAGCAGCCGAGCGTCGAGGCGGTCGGCCAGTACCTGGCAGCGCGGATCACCGACAAGAAACGCCTCGTGAAGGCGCTGCACGACCACGTGGTGCTACGGCTCACCTACGACACGCCGACCTCGGAGCTGCGCGGCGAGGATCGCTACACGAAGCGTCCCTCGCAGCAGGCCGAGGACGTGTGGCGTGCGCGAACCGGCGTGTGCGAGGGCTACGCGCGGCTGATGGTCGCGCTCGGCAAGGCCGCAGGCGTCGAGATCGCGTACATCACCGGCTACATTCGCGACACCGAGCGCGATGTCGATCCCGCCGCGACCGACGACGTGGTCAAGGCGACGCTCGAGGGCTACGGCCACGCGTGGAACGCGGTGAAGATCGACGGGACGTGGCATTTGCTGGATGCGACGTGGGACGACACGTCCGACAGCACGACCGAGGTCTCGACGACGTATCTGCTCACGCCGCCGAAGCTGTTCCGTCACGACCACCTTCCCGAGGAAGCCGCGTGGCAGCTCGTCGCTGTGCCGCTGACGGCCGGTGAGTTCGCGCGGCAGCCCCTCCTGTCACCGTCGGTCGGTCGGCTCGGCGTGGTGCTCGAGGCACCGACGAGATCGCAGATCACCGTCACCGGCGGCGAGGCGCAGATCCTCCTCGACAATCCGTTCGGCGCGACGGTCACCGCCCACGCGACGCACGCGGGCAGCAAGGAGCGCGAGGTCCGCTGCACCGTCGAGACGACGATCGGCACGCGCATCGCGATCAAGTGCGAGCTCGGTCACGGCCAGTACGAGATAAAGATGTTCGGCTCGCCTGCGGGCTCGACCGGGCTCTCGTACGACTACTTCGGCACGATCCTCGTCAACAGTCGGTAGTACGATCCGGCCATGCGCTCGCTGCTGGTGTGGCTCGTCGTCGCTGCTGTTGCCGGTCCCGCCGCGGCGCAGGGTCTCCCCGAGGGTGGTGGACTCGACAAGTTCATGAAGGACAGCGCGGCCCAGCAGCGCGAGCTTCAAGGCATCGTCGAGCGCAAGAAGGTGGGCAAGGCCGCGCCGAAAAAGGCAAAGGCACCGAAGCCGCCGAAGCACGCGCCGGTGGGGGCAACCGACTTCAAGCCGTCGGCGGGTCACCCCACCGTGGAGATGTTCCTCAGCAGCAGCAACATCGACGCGAACCAGCAGCAGATGCTGCGCTCGACGTTCGATGGGTACTTCATGGCGCTCGGTCAGATGTTTCGCCCGAACAGCGTGGCCTCCGGTGCCGGGTTCGCGCTCGGTGTATCGATCGAGATCGCGAACGAGACCGACCTGCCCGAGGCCGATGCGCGCGAGCTCGTCACCGGCGTGAACGACATGCTCGCGGCGAGCGCGGAGTTCAAGAAGCTCAGCTCGGCGGAGCGGCAGGCGCTCTACGAAGTCTTCGTGATGACCGGCGCCCTGCTCCAGATGATGAGGACCGCCGGTGACACCAATCCGGCGCTGAAGACCCAGGCCCAGGACATGGCCAGACAGGTCATCTCGCAGGTCTCGGGTCTGGCTGCCCGGTAGTTGTACTAACCCTGCATTGATCAAACCCAATCCGTGTGGGGCGTGGCCCCGCTGACTGGGCTACAATCAGTGCCGTGTCAACGACCGGGGAAGCCGGCCGCCTCTCGTCGGGCGCCGTCTCTAGCACCAGTGTCTCGCTCGATGCGGTGATCGATGCGCCGAGGCGGCTCGACGAGCTGTCGACGACGCGCGTGATCTGCGAGGCCGCCGAGGCCATTCACAAGGCGCAGAAGGGCGGTCAGCCCGTCGCGACCGTGTCGCCGCGGATGATCCGTGTCACCCGGGAGGGCATCGCGCTCGACCTGATGGCGCCGACCTCCCTCGCGTACCACGCGCCGGAGAAGGTCGAGGGGAAGCCCGGAGACCGGCGGACCGACGTGTTCTCGCTCGGTGTCGTGCTGTGGGAGGCGCTCGCGCACGAGCGGCTGTTCGACGGTGCGAACGACGACGCGATCAAGCAGGCGATCCTGACGAAGAACGTGCCGGCGCCGTCGGAATACAACGCGAACGTTCCCGCGGAGCTCGACGCGATCGTGAAGAAGGCGCTGGCGCGCGATCCGGGCGAGCGGTTCCCGAGCACGAAGGTCATGGCCGCGGAGCTGTCGACGATCCTCGACGACGCGGGCTATCCCGACAGTCACGAGGAGATCGAGAAGTACCTCGCGGCGGAGTTCCCTGCAGGTGTGCTGCTCGCGTCCAAGCTCGCCGCCACCCCGGCCGGCTCCGGAGCGATCAAGGCCGCGGGGTCGGCGTCGATCGCGAAGGCGCAGCTCAACCAGACCGTGCTCGGCATGGCGCCGATCCGCGATCCCAGCCTCGACAAGGCCGCCGCCGACAAGCTCGCTGCCGAGGCCGCTGCCGAGAAGGCCGCTGCCGAGAAGGCCGCTGCCGAGAAGGCCGCCGCCGACAAGGCCGCCGCCGACAAGCTCGCTGCCGAGAAGGCCGCCGTCGAGAAGGCCGCTGCCGAGAAGGCCGCCGCCGAGAAGGCCGCTGCCGAGAAGGCCGCTGCCGAGAAGGCCGCTGCCGAGAAGGCCGCTGCCGAGAAGGCCGCTGCCGAGAAGGCCGCTGCCGAGAAGGCCGCCGCCGAGAAGGCCGCTGCCGAGAAGGCCGCC
>JACCRC010000287.1 GCA_013813765.1 Deltaproteobacteria bacterium
CGGCCGGGCTGCGCTCGCTCGACGCCGCGGGCAACTGGCAGGACAGCACCCTGCTCTGGGAGCGCGCGGTCAGCTCGAATCCGCGCGATGCCGACGCATGCAGCTTCTACGCGCAGGCCGTGATCGACATCGGCCGCGCCGACGATGCGATCGCGATCGTCGACGATTGCCTGGAGCAGGCGAGCTCGCCACGCCTGGTCCTGCGCAAGGCGCTGCTGCTCGTCGCGCAGCACCGGCACGCAGAGGCGATCACGCTCCTCGAGACGATCGCCACCGCGGCGTATCCGCGCGCGATCGCGGACCTCGCCCTGCTGCTCGACAAGGAGAAGCGCACGACCGAGGCGCTGTACCGGGCGCGCGAGGTCGGCCGGGTCGCACCGAGCTACGCGATCGGACAGCGCACGCACGGCAAGATCGCGCTCGCGCAGGGCCACGCCGAGGAGGCGCGCGTCGCGTTCCAGCGCGCGCTCGAGCTCGATCCGCGGGACCCGGCGAACCGGTTCAACCTCGGTCTCGCGTTGCTCGCGACGGGGCGCGCTGCCGAGGCCTACGGCCACTTCGTCGCGTGTAGCAACGCGCCGGAGATCGGTGCACGGTGCCGCGCGATGCTCCGCCGGCAGCGTTCCGAGTCACCGCGGTGAGAGCGCGTCGATCATCGACTGCGCGAACGCGCGCTCCTCGCGGTGGTTGACCGGCGACAGCGCGCTCCAGATCGCGGTCCACGTGCGGACGTAGATCACGTGGTACTGCGTCGCGAACTGATCGTCGGGACCGGGGAACGAGTAGCCGAAGTCGTAGCGCTCGAACAGGAGCTTGTTCATCGCGAAGATCGCATCGATCGAAGGCAGCGCCGTTCCGCGCGGCAACACCCGGAACACGAGGCCGTACGGATACGTCGGGAATGCGACCGCGATGTTTCCCTGGAACGGATCGATGAACACCGGCCGCCCGGTCGCGAGCGCCTGCTCGGCAACCGTGACGGTGACCTTCTCGGCCGCATCGCGGGGCTTCACCACGACGATGCCCGTGCGCCGCGCGAGCCGATCGCGGTAGTACGACAGCCCGAGCTGCCCCGCCGAGATCACGGTGACGTCGGGCCGCAGACCGGTAGCGAACTGCAGGTAGCCCGCCCCGAAGTGCAGCTCGTCGGTCGAACCGATCACGATCGCGGCCGGCGGCAGCGAGCCGAGCATGTTGCGCAGCCCGCGCTCGACCGCTGGCGTGTGCACGCGCGCGACGAACGGCAGTGACAGGGCCGCGCCGATGACGAAGCTCGCGACCGCGAGCAGCGGTGCGATGCGCGCGTACCGCCCTCCGGTGCGGGCCTCGATCTCGGTACCGATGCGATCGAGGCCTACCGCGACGAACACCGCGAACACCATCATCGCCTGCAGGTGGAACCGCTGGACGAGGTACAGACCGAGGTTGACCGGGTCGCGGTTGAACATCGCCGCGAACACCGGACCGGCGAGCACGAAGCTCGCGGCGAGCGCGATCCATCCGCTCCTCGGCTCGTGCCCGTGCGGCCGCACGAGGGAGATCCCGAGCGCGACGACGCCGACGAGCGCCGGGATCCAGAGGTACGCGCGGCCGACGCTCGCACCGAACGCGACGATGTTCTTGCCGATAGCGAGACCGTCGCCCTTGTTGCTGAGCTTGAACACGCCGTAGTCGCGGCGCATCACGTGGTGAACGAGCTCGCCGAAGCTGTCGACGCTGCCCCACGACACCGGCGTGTCCCCCGCGACGAACAGGTACGCATAGGGCACGAGCCCCAGCACGAATGCGCCCAGCGAGAGTGCGATCGTCCTGCCGAGCGCGTTCGCCTCGCGCATGCCGCGCACGAAACCGAGGATGCCGATCGGCGCGACCAGCACGCACGTCAGGTTGTGCGCGAGCCCGAGCCCCGCGATCAGCGCGAGGACCGCCGCGCGCCGCGTTCCGCGCAATGGACCCTCGGCAGCAGACAGCCACACGACGGTCGCGCAGATGAGGCAGTTCAGCGGGAACACGTCCGCCTCGGTGTGGATCCGCAGCACGATCGGAGCCGTCGCGAACAGCGCGACCGCGATCGACGCCGCGAGTGGCCGCGCTCCCCATGCCCGGCACGCCGCGTGGAGCACGAAGATCACCGCGGCGGACAGCATCACGGTCGCGACCGCCGCCGCGTGCGCCGGCGTACCCGGGAGCCACGACCACAACCGGAGCCACATGACGTACAGCGGATAGCCCGACGGATGCGCGCTGCCTCCGACGGCGCCGACCGCGGCGAAGTCCGCATTGTCGCCGGTCATGATCGTCGACGGAGCGACCCACAAATACAGACCCAGCGTCGCGAGGACGACCCACCCGCCGCGGCGCACCATGACGTCTGTGATCCAGCGCCGCAGGGTCACGCGATGATAGCTGCCTTCCATGCGATAGTGCATACGTGGGGAAGATCCTGGTCGTCGACGACGAGCAGTCGATGCGCGAGTTCCTCGCGATCTGCCTGCGTCGCTCGGGGCACCAGGTCGAGGTCGCGTTCAACGGCGAGAGCGCGCTCGCGAAGTCACAGCAGAGCTTGTTCGACATCGTGATCACCGACCTGCGGATGCCCGGGACGATGGACGGGCTCGCTCTGCTCACGGCACTCCGCGATCCGTCGCTCCCGGCGCAGCAGCGGCCCGAGGTGATCCTCGTGACCGCGTACGCGACGAAGGAGACCGCGCTCGCGGCGACCAAGCGCGGCGCCTATGACTACCTGACCAAGCCATTCCAGGTCGACGAGATCAACGCGGTGATCGATCGCGCGCTCGAGAAGCGCGCCCTCGTCGAGGCCAACCTCGCGCTGCGCGATCAGATTTCCGGCCGGTTCCGCCTCGCGAACCTTCTCGGCAAGAGCAAGGCGATGCAGAAGGTGTTCGAGCTGATCGGCAAGCTCCACTCCGCGCGCACGAGCGTCCTCGTCACCGGCGAGAGCGGCACCGGCAAGGAGCTGGTCGCGCGCGCGCTGCACACCGAGGGCACTCGCGCGAGGATGCCGTTCGTCGCGGTCAACTGCGGCGCCATCCCCGACGAGCTGATGGAGTCCGAGCTGTTCGGCCACAAGAAGGGCGCGTTCACCGGAGCGGTCTCCGACAAGGTCGGTCTGTTCCAGGAAGCCGACGGTGGCACGCTGTTCCTCGACGAGATCGGCGAGCTCTCGCTCGGTCTTCAGGTGAAGCTCCTGCGCGTCCTCCAGGAGCGCAAGGTCAAGGCGGTCGGCGCGACCGAGGAGCTCGAGGTCGACGTGCGCGTGGTCTGCGCCACGAACCGCGATCTCGACGCCGAGGTCGCGCGTGGTGCGTTCCGTGCCGATCTGTATTACCGGCTCAACGTGATCCAGGTCTGGATCCCACCGCTACGCCACCGCCGCGAGGACATCCCGCTGCTCGCCGAGCACTTCTTGCGCCTGTTCATCGCCGAGCACGGACGTCCCGTGCAGATGAGCGCCGAAGGCCTGCGCGCACTCGAGAGCTACGACTTCCCGGGGAACGTCCGCGAGCTGCAGAACATCATCGAGCGCGCGGTCACGCTGTCCTCGGGTCCGATCCTCACTGCCGCCGACTTCCCCGTCCGCCAGCAGCGGCCGACCGCGGAGGTCCCGCACGAGCTGCCGCCCGAGGGAGTCGACCTCGATCGTCTGCTCTCGGACTACGAACGGGTCTGGGTCACGCGGGCGCTCGAGAAGGCAGACGGGGTGCGAAAGCGCGCCGCCGCGCTGCTCGGGATCAGCTTCCGCTCCATGCGCTACCGGCTCGACAAGCTCGGCCTCGGTGGGGATAAGCCCGAGGCGGAGCCGGACGACGAGCCCGACCCGACCTGACACGCAACTACATGAAGGCGCGCGGGAATTGACCCGGGGGAGTGCCGGAAAATGTCACCGGCGACGGAAGCCGCACCAGGGATCCACGAGTTGAAGCCAAAAACTCGTGGCACGGCCGTTGCTGAGCTAACGTTCACAACATGATCAAGAAGCTCAAACAACGCGGTTTCACCCTCATCGAGCTGATGATCGTCGTGGCGATCATCGGCATCCTCGCGGCCGTCGCGATTCCGGCCTTCATGGACTACATGAAGAAGTCCAAGAAGACGGAAGCATCGCTGCAGCTGAACAAGATCGCGAAGAACTCGAAGGTCGTCTACAACACCGCGGCGAGCTACGTCGTGGGCACGGCGACCGACAAGCCGACCACCTGGGCGGCGGGTTCCGTCTGCAAGGTCACGGCCCCGGAGACGGACTGGGCCACCGACACGGTGTGGGCCGCGCTCGACTTCCAGGTCGACGAGCCGAACCTGTTCCAGTACGGCTACACCGGCACGGCGACGAGCGCAGACGCGACCGCCACAGGCGACCTCGACTGCGACGGCACGCCGATCACGTACTCGCTGGCCCTGACGGCGCCGGATGGCAACGCGTCCGCTGTCATCACCGAGCCCCCGCCGAACTCGGACTAATCTCCCCGCGAGCTTCGACACCAGCGCCGCCTCCGGGCGGCGTTTCTGTTTTCGGCTACAGTCATCGCGTGAAGGTCTGGCTCGTCGCGCTGATCGCCGTCGCCGGAATCGGCACGGCGCGGATCGCGCGAGGCCTCGCGAAGGACGCGGCGCCGCACGATGACCTGACGGACGCGCCGTTCGCGCCCTCCCCGGCCGCGGCCCCGATCGTGACGCTCGGGTACCGCGAGCTAGCCGCCGAGCTGCTCTACGTGCGCCTCGTCGGGTACTTCGGCAGCCAGGACAACGAGGCCCACGCGATGGCGTCCCTCGCCGAGGCAATCGCAGCGCTCGACCCGACGTTCCGCCGGCCCTACGAGATCGGCGCGGTCGCGATCACGGCCGCGAAGCGCGGCGTCGACAATGCTGCCCACCTGCGCGCGATCGCGCTGCTCGAACAGGCGGTGAAGCAGTTCCCGAGCTACTGGAAGTATCCAAACCTCGCCGGCCAGATCTATCTCGTCGACCTGAAGACCGACGATGAGGACCAGCGCCGCAGGTGGGACGAGGCCGGCACCCTGCTCCTCGAGTCGGCGATGCGAAAGCCCGGCGCTCCGGCCTCCTCCGCCAGCGCCGTCGCCGAGCTGCGCTCGCGTCTGGGCCAGCGGCAGCGCGCGCTCGAAGGGCTCCGCGAGATGCTCCTTGTCACGAATGACGCCGCGGCCCGCCAGCGGATCATCGACAAGATCGCCGCGATCTCGAACGAGAACGCCGACGAGATCGCGGGAGAGCTCCTCGAGATCCGTCGGCGGTTCGAGAGCGCCTGGCTGACCCAGCGCTTCGTGCTGCCTCCGTCGCTGTTCCTGTTGATCGGGCCGAAGCTCGAGAAGGGCTTCGACCCGGCGGACCTCGCCACCGGCGGCGTCAAACCGCTGTCCGTCGAGGGTATCGAGCGGCTCGAGCCGCTGACCGATCCGCCTACTTTGGAAGACGGTCCGAGTAGTCCTTGATCGCCTTCGCCGTCTCATCGGGCTTGATGTCGACGACGAAGGTCTCCTTGATCCCGAACTCGTTGTTCATCAGCGTGATGCGGTGCTTGCCGGCGGAGAGCTTGAGCTCGCGCTGGGGCGTGTGCAGGCCCGAGTTCGAGCCGTCGATGTAGATCTCGCACGACGGCTTCGACCCGAGCATCAGCGTGCCCATGCCCTTCGCGGCCGGCTTGTCGGCGACCTTGGGAACATCGGTGCCGACCTTCGTATCGACCGGCTTTTCGATCTTCGTGTCGTTGATGACCGGGTTCTTCGGCTGCTTCTCTGGCTTGGTGACCGGTCCCGTCTTCGGTTCCGTCTTCACCTGCGCGGTGGTATTCGTCGGGTTCGTCGGGGCGACCGCCACGGTGTTGCCGCCGGCCTTCTCCATCGGAACGACCATCTTCTCCTCGAGGTTGCCGCTGAACACGACCGGCTTGTTGACCGACACGTATCCCGGCTTCTCGAACAGGACCTGATAGGTCATCCGCGGATCGAGCGCCGCCTTCGCGGGCGACGGGCCGAGCGTCTCGCGCTTGCCGTCGATGATCAGCGAGACCGTGGCGCCCGGCGGCGTGCTCTCGAACACGCCGTGGATGCCCTGGATCGGTGACAGCTGGATATCCACCCTCGGGGCCTTTCCGGCCTCGACGATCACCTGCTGGTTCTGGCTCATGAAGCCCGCCGGCGGATCGATCTGCACCGTGTGCGTACCCGGGGCGATGCCGCGGATGCGCGACGGCAGTCGATCCGTGCGCGACTCGCCGTCGAGCTTCCACTGGGTGACGCCACCCGGCTGCACGTACAGGTCGAAGCCGGTGTTCTGATCACCAACCGCGACCGGAGTCGGCGGCGGCGGGGTGGTCTCGTTGGGAGCAACGTTTGGCGCCGGCGTGGGCTTGTCGGCCTCGGCCGTCGTGGCCTTGTCCTTGTTGCCCGACATCGCGATCACGACGACAACAACGACCGCCGCGACGGCTGCGCCGCCGACGGCGAGCATCAGGATGCCCTTGTTGTCCTTGCGCTTCGTCACGCCCGAGCCGAACGTCGCCATCGGGTCGAACGCGTCGGACGGAGTGACGAGCCGCGCACGTCCGCTGATCTCGCGCGTGCTGGGCTCACCGGAGTCGAACAGCAGCGGCGGGCTGTTGCCGGGCGGCAGCGGTGACGCCGCCTTGTTCGAGCCGCTTGCGAACGCGGGCGTACCGTTCGTACCCGAAGGGCCGCCGATACCATTGAGCGTCTGTGCCGGAGACGGCGGAACCTGACCGGACTCCCAGCCCTTGGCCGTGGAGACCAGCGAGGACAGATCGGGACCGTCACCCTGCGGCGCTGCCGGCACGCCGCGCACCGTGGCGGCGGGCGAGATGCTGTCCGGGGCCGGCGTGGCCGCGGCCACGAGCGGCAAGGGCTTGCTCGGGTACTTGCCCTTGTTCTTCGGATCGTCCTCGGGGTTGTCGTAGATCTGGGTCTCGAGCTCGTCGTCGTCCCACGCGAGCCCGCCCGAGTCTTCCTTGTTCGGTTTCGCGCCGGCGGGAATCGCCGGCATCTGACCGGTGACGCGCGGCGGCGGCGGCGGCTTCGTGCCGAGGCCGACCGCCGGGATGCCCTGCGTGGAGCGGCGGATCGGAGGCGGCGTGGTGATGCCCGCGGTGGCCTTGCGCTCGCCGGTCGAGGTGCGCGACACGGCAACCTCCGGGACGGGCGGCTTGAGCTGGCGATAGCTCTCGAGCTTCGCCGTCTCTTCCTCGATCTCCTTGCCGAACGTCTTCTTCATCCACCCCGCGAGATCCTTGCGCGAGTAGAACTCGCCGGCGGTGTAGACGAACGCCTGCAGCTCGTCGTGCAGGTCGATCGCGTTCTGGTAGCGCTCCTCGACGTCCTTCGCCAGCGCCTTCAGCACGATGCGCTCGAGCTCGTCGGGGATCTTGCGGTTGTACGTGGAGGGCGGAAGGATCTCGACGTTGCGGACCTTCTCGAGCGTGGAGAAGTCGCTCTCGCCGACGAACAGGCGCTCGCCGGTGAGCAGCTCGTAGAGCACGATGCCGCACGAGAACACGTCGGAGCGGCGGTCGACCGGAAGGCCACGCACCTGCTCGGGCGACATGTAGCCGAACTTGCCCTTCAGGATACCGGCCTGGGTCTTCGAGCCCTTGCCCGCCGCCTTCGCGATGCCGAAGTCGATCAGCTTGACCTCGCCCTCGAACGACACGAGGACGTTCTGCGGCGAGACATCGCGGTGCACGAGGTGGATCTCGCGGCCGCCCTGATCGCGCTTGTTGTGCGCGTAGTCGAGGCCCTCGCAGACCTTCATGACCATGAAGCACGCCTGCGCGACGGGCATCGCTGCGCCCGCTGCACGGCAGCGATCGAAGATGCCGCGGAGGTCGCGACCGTGGACGTGCTCGAGCGCGATGTAGTACGCGCCGTCGACCACACCGAGATCGAAGATCTGGGCGATGTTCGCGTGGTTCAGCTGAACCGAGAGCTTCGCCTCCTCGATGAACATGCGGATGAACTCTTTGTCCTCCGCGATGTTCGGCAGGATGCGCTTCACGGCGACGAGGCGCTCGAAGCCTTCCACGCCAAAGGCCTTCGCGCGGAAGACCTCGGCCATCCCGCCCACGTTGATCCGCTCGAGCAGGAAGTATTTCCCGAAGGGCGACGGCTTCTTCACGCGTTTGTCTTTAGGTAGCTCGTGCGACCGCGATGCAGGCGCACTGGAATGAGGTTGGACCCGATCCGAATCAGCTTCCTTGGGCCACAAGCAGTGTACTACCCCCGTGGGCGTGGGTAGTACCGCGAAGATATCGGCATTTCCAAGGAAATCGGTAACGCGCCGTTACTTTTGAACGACCATCAATTCTGGGCCAGGGCTTGAGCGGGCTCCATCTTCGCCGCCCGCCGTGCCGGGAGGTACCCGCCGAGGATGCAGAACACGGTCGAAAACCCGAGGGCGCTCCCCCAGATCCACGTCTTGAACTCGAACCACGACTCGGGCTTGAACGGGAACCGGGGGATGTTCGCGTCCGCGTAGGTGTTCCAGCCCCAGCCGATCCCGAGCGCGAGGCCGATGCCCAGGAGGCCGCCGACGATTCCGATCAGCGCGGCCTCGCCGAGCACGATCAGCATCACGTCGGACTCGGTCGCGCCGACCGCTCGCATGATTCCGATCTCCCGCCGCCGCTCCGAGACCTGTATGAAGAAGTTGTGGCCGATGTTGATGATCGCGATCACGAGGATCGCGATCGAGATGATCAGGAACAGCAGGCGGATCACGAAGATCACCGTCGCGAACCGCTCGCCCAGGTTGTCCTCGAGACGCAGTCCCTGCGCCGGATCCTTCAGCCACTCGCCGAACGGCGCGAGCTGATTGCGATCCTTCAGCTTGACGATGATCGAGGAGTACGCGCCCGCCGCGTCCTCGCCCATGTACTCCTTGTTCCAGCGGGTGATGTACTGGATCGGCATCGTCACGCCGACCTGCATCGCACGCGAGCTGACGCCGACGACCACTGCCTCGACCCGACGCGGCCGCTTCTTCGTCATCGTGCTGGTGCCGGCGATCGTCGTGTTGCCAAGGCCGATCGAGAACCGCATCGCCGAGAGCCCGCGGCTCTTGATCAAGAACTTCACGAGGTCCTGATCCGCCATCGGCATGCCATGCGACTTCGCGAACTGGTTGTTGTAGAGCTCGACGACGGTGGAGCTCAGCACGACCGGAACGCGGTGCTTGCACACGCGCTCGGTGTCGTCGCAGTAGTAGACGTCTGGATCGGGGCACGGGTTGTAATAGGGCAGCGGCTTGCCGTCGGGACCGGTGGTCGGCGGTGCACCGGCGGCCGAGCCTGCATCGGC
>JACCRC010000153.1 GCA_013813765.1 Deltaproteobacteria bacterium
GTGTACGGGCTGGCGTCGACGGAGACCGGGCAGGCCGGTGACCTCGGAACGTTGCGCCAGCTGTTCGACGCGGTGGAGCGGCGCGGCGGGAGGTATGTCGCGACGCTGCCGATCCTCGCGCAGTTTCTCGACGAGCCGTGCATGTTCAGCCCGTACTCGCCGGCGTCGCGGCTGTACTGGAACGAGATGTACCTCGACCTCGGGCCGCTCGCGGCAGAGGTCGGACTGCCCAGCCCGACGGCGCCGCCGATCGTTCCGGGCACGCTGATCGATCACAAGGCGCAGTACCACTGGCGCCGCCACGTGCTCGATCCGATCGCGGAGCGGCTCGCCGCGCAGCCCGCGATCTCCGCGCAGGTCGACGAGTGGGCGCACCGGACGAATGCGTACGACTACGCAGCCTTCCGCGCCGTCGGCGAGCAGCGCCGCACGGGCTGGAGCGAGTGGGGCGCGCCATGGCGTGACGGCACGCCGATCATCGATACGCGACAGCAAGCGATCGGTCTCGGCGCGGATGGAGCGCGTCTCACCACGCACGTCGTCGCGCAGTGGGCGATGCAGCGGCAGCTCGAGACGATCGGTGGTGGTGCCGTCGGGCTCTACCTCGATCTTCCGGTCGGCGTGAACTGCGAGGCGTACGAGGTCTGGCGCCACCGAAATCTATTCTTGACCGAGCTCGCCGCCGGCGCGCCGCCCGACGCGCTGTTCCTCGGCGGTCAGAACTGGGGCCTGCCGCCGCTGTCACCCGTCGCGCTGCGCCGCGATCGCTATCGCTACTTCATCCGTTGCGTGCAGCACCACATGAAGGTCGCACGCATGCTGCGGATCGATCACGTGATGGGTCTGTTCCGCCTGTACTGCGTGCCCGCGGGCCGGCCCGCAACCGACGGCGTGTACATCCGTTATCCCTACGAGGAGCTGCTCGCGATCCTCACGCTCGAGTCGCATCGCTCGAAGTGCGCGCTCGTCGGGGAGGACCTCGGCACCGTGCCCGAGGCAGTACGCCCCGCGATGGCACGTCACGGTCTCTATCGCCTGCACGTCGGGCAGTGGTTCCTGCCGTCGAAGATCGGCAACCGCCCCGAGCCGTCTCCGGCGGAGTCGGTCGCGAGCCTCAACACGCACGACACCGCCACCTTCGCGGGCTGGTGGCGCGGTGCCGACATCGACGACCGCCGAGATCTCGATCTGATCAACGCCGATCAAGAAGCCTCGGAGCGCGTGGACCGCGATCACCAGCGCGCGGCTCTGCTCGCGTTCTGCGGCACACCGAGCGACGACGAGGCGCTCACCGATGTCGAGCGCGCGATGGTCTCTGCCACCGCAGATCTCGCACGCGGGCCCGCCGAGGTCGTGCTCGTGGCGCTCGATGATCTCGCGCTCGAGCCATTCCCAATCAATGTGCCTGGAACGACGTCGCAGAGGCCCAACTGGCAGCGCCGCGTCGACCGCTGGTCCGAAGCGCTCGATGCGGATCGCGCCTCTCCGGCTGCTGCAGCGACGATCGCGTCGGTGTCGACGGCGCGCACTCCCCACTGATCGCGCTGGGCTGGGCCGGAACGTGCTGGTATACCCACCTGGTGCGCTGGATTGCAGTCGCCCTCGTCCTTCTCCTGACGCCGCTCGCCGGTGCCGAGGACCGCGTTCCGCTCGTCGTCGAGGTCGGCAAGACCGTGTCGACCGAGGTCGGCTACGCGATGGGGCACCTCTGTGATGACGAGACCGTCGTGCGCGCGGCGATGAAGAACGGCACGCCGGAGAACAACCTCTTCGTCGTCACCGGCCTGAAGCCAGGCACCACGCTGTGCCGCGCCGGCACCATGCAGGACCGTCCGACGCTGCTGTTCGAGATCAAGGTCGTGCCGGCGAAGCCGCGCCGCTAGATCCCGGTCGCTGCGATCTGGGCGCGTCGCACGCAGCGAACGTGATCAGCAGCGGAGCCAACCCCGCATCTACAATCCCGTTCCAGCGGTCCACCACGGTTGGTGAGCTGAACTAGGTGCTCCGGCGAGCTGGTCGAGACACCGCCGCCGAAGTCCATCGAGAGCAAATCCGCGGTGAGCGCCGCGTCCGGCAGGCTCTCCGTGACAGCGTCGATGGGCCACCTGCCGCTCTCGTCGCACGCAGCGACACACAGCACCCACAACAAGAACGCCCGCACCGGCCGTATCGTATCGTATCGTAGCGCTAGATGCCGGTGCCCTGCACGGAGACTGGCACCGTGTTGGAGCCGTTCGCGGTCACGCTCACGGAAGCCTGTGCAGCGCCGGTGGCCGTCGGCCGGAAGCCGACGATGACGTCACAGCTCGTCGCGGGCGCGAGCGTCGTGCAGTTCGTCGTCGTCGTGAAGGCAGAGGCCGCGGCGCCGGAGGTCGCGATCGTGATCGAGCCGGTCGCCGTGGTTCCGGTGTTCATGATCGTCAGCGACTGCGTGGCGCTCGCGGTGTTGACCGCCTGGTTGCCGAACGTCAGCGACGCGGAGCTCGACGTGATGAAGCCGCCGCCGTTGACGACAGCCGTGCCGGCCAGCGCCACGTTGACGATCGAGTTGCTCGCGTTGATCCGCAGGTTCGCGACCTTGCGGCCGCGGGCGATGCCGGAAGGCCGGAACGTGACCTCGACGAAGCAGGTCGAGCCCGGCGACAGGCTGATGAACATGCAGCTGTTGGTACCGATCTCGTACTCGTTGGTGTCCGTGCCGGTGAGCGTGAGGCTGACGGGTCCGCTCATCTGCGTGCCGGTGTTCTGCACCGTGATCGAGAACGGCTGACTCATCGTCGCTGCTTCGACCAGACCGAAGTCCTTCGAGGTCGCGGTCGAGGTGAGCGCGACGCTGATCGCGTTACCGGTCAGCGGCAGGACGAGCATGCCGCCGGGGGTTCCCGACATCTCGACCGACGCGGGCTGGATGCCGAGCATCGTGGGCTTGAACTGAACCGACACCATGCAGGTGTTGCCGGAGGGGAGCGGAATGCTGCACGACGTCTGCACGCTGTACGCGGTCGCGTTGACGCCGGTGAGCTTGGTGTCGATGTGACCGGTGGCGCTGGTGCCGGGGTTGGTGATGACGAAGTTGAACGCCGGGCTCACCGTGTTGTTCGCCACGTTGCCGAAGTCCGCGCCGGGCGCGCCGGTGGTCACCAGGCGTGGACCGGTGTTCGGGACAGAGGTGCCGCTGATCGGCACGAGCGCCTCGCCACCGGGATCGGTGTCGACGAGGAGGTGCGCTTCCTTCACGCCGAGCGGCGCCTCGGAGCGAAACTGGATCTGGAGCTCGCAGTTGCCGCCGGGGGCGAGCATGCCGCCGTCGCAGCCGTCGTTGATGATGCGGAACAGGCTCGCGTGGGTGAACACGATCTGCGTGTTGATCTGACCGCTGGTCCGGTTGCCGGTGTTCCGCACGAAGAACGCGGCGAACGGGCTCGACGTCCCGGCTCCGGTGGACCCGAAGTCGTAGGCCATCGGGCTCACGCTCAGGACGGCCTCCCCCATCGGCGCGTCCGCCTTCATGTCCTGGTTGGACGAATCCCCGCACGCGGCGAGGCAGAGCATCACGGACCAGACAGCGCGCATCACCGAGCAGAGTACTCGATCAGTCGTCGACCTCGGAAGCCTTCTTCTCGAAGCGCTTCCGGACATTGTGGTCGAGGACCATCTTGCGCAGGCGAATCGACGCCGGTGTCACCTCGACGAGCTCGTCATCGTTGATGAACTCGAGCGCGTACTCGAGCGTCAGCTGCCGCGGCGGCGCGAGGATCAGCTTCTCGTCGGCGGCCGTGGTGCGGATGTTCGTCAGCTTCTTCGCCTTGTTCGGGTTCACGACAAGGTCGTTGTCCCGCTGGTGGATGCCGATGATCATGCCGGAGTAGTTGTTGATGCTCGCGCCGATGAACATCTGCCCGCGCTCCTGCAGGTAGAACAGGCCGTACGCGTTCGAGATGCCGGTCTCCGACGAGATCAGCACGCCGTTCTGGCGCGTGCGGATGTCGGGGCCCTGCGGGCCGTAGTCGGCAAACTGCGTGTACAGCACGCCGGTGCCGCGCGTGTCGGTCATGAACTGGCTGCGATAGCCGATCAGCCCGCGCGCGGGGATCTTGTACTCGAGGCGAACGCGCCCGGGGGCGCTCGGACGCATCTCGGTCATCTGGCCGAGGCGGCGGTTGAGCTCCGCGACGACGGGGCCGACGTAGTTCTCGTCGAGATCGATCACCGCGGCCTCGTACGGCTCGAGGGTCTTGCCGGTCGCCTCGTCGGTCTTGAGGATGACCTGCGGCTGGGAGACGCAGACCTCGTAGCCCTCGCGGCGCATCGTCTCGATCAGCACGGTCAGGTGGAGCTCGCCGCGACCGGAGACGCGGAACACGCCGGCATCGGCGGTGTCCTCGACGCGCAGCGCGACGTTGCTCTTCAGCTCGCGCTGGAGCCGCTCGGCGAGGTTACGCGACGTGACGTACTTGCCTTCCTTGCCGGCGAACGGGCCATCGTTGACCCGGAAGTTCATCGTGATCGTCGGCGCGTCGATCTTCAGCAGGGGCAGGATGGTCGGGTTCGTGATCGAGGTGATCGTCTCGCCGACGTTGAGGTTCGCCATGCCGGTGAACGCGACGATGTCGCCCGCGATCGCCTCGGCGAGCTCGAACCGCTTGAGGCCCTGGAAGCCGAGCACCTTCTGAACGCGGAACTCTTCCTTGCTGCCGTCGCGGTGCGCGAGCAGGACGCGATCGCCGACCTTGCTGCGCCCGCTGCGCATGCGGCCGATCGCCATGTAGCCGAGGTAGTCGTCGTAATCGAGCGTCGCGACCTGCATGAGCAGCGGACCCTCGGGGTCACCGGCGGCCGGCGGCACCTTCTCGATGATGAGATCGAGGATCGGCCCGAGATCCTTCCGCTCGTCGCCCAGCTCGCGGATCGCGAAGCCCTGGCGGCCCGATGCGTAGATCACAGGGAAGTCGAGCTGCTTGTCATTCGCACCGAGCGAGTCGAACAGCGTGAACACCTGATCCATCACCTCGTGCGGATCCACACCGGGGCGATCGATCTTGTTGACGACGACGATCGGGTTGAGCCCCATCGCGAACGCCTTCTGCGTCACGAACCGCGTCTGGGGCATCGCGCCCTCGTACGCATCGACGAGCAGGAGCACCGAGTCGACCATGCCGAGCACGCGCTCGACCTCGCCGCCGAAGTCAGCGTGGCCCGGCGTATCGACGATGTTGATGCGCACGCCCTTCCACGTGACGGCCGTGCACTTCGAGAGGATCGTGATGCCGCGCTCGCGCTCGAGGTCGTTCGAATCCATCGCGCGCTCGGCGACGACCTCGCCCGTGCGGAACGTGCCGGCCTGCTTCAGCAGACCGTCGACGAGGGTGGTCTTGCCGTGGTCGACGTGGGCGATGATCGCGACGTTGCGAATGTTGGTCAGGGGCGCAGACATCTACGGGACAGCTTTCGCGGGAGGGAACAGCCGGTGACACGCGGCGAGCCCGCGGACCTCGGGAGACACATCGGGGGCCGCGAGCACCGCGGCGAGCATGAGATCGTCGGTGCCGCTCAGCGTGCGATCGCCGATCTCGATCGTGCCCCGGAGCTTCGCGACCGTCGCGACCACGGCACCGGCGCCGCTGATCAGCGCGACCTTGTTGCCATCGGCGATCGCGCTCGTGGTGAACAGTGCGACGCCTTCGGCCGAGTACAGGCCGACCGCATCGGGCTGGTTGTCGGGGAACATCCGCGCGACCGGCGTGTCATTGCGCTTGAACGTGGTCCCGTTCGCAGCGGCAACGCCGGACCAGCGCACGTCGCCGACCTGGGCGACCAGCGGAGCGGTACCGATCAACATCTCGAGCCCGTCGATCGTCGCGCGGCACGGATGGCCGGGAACCACGCGAGCAGTGACGGTTCCGCTCGCGTCGCGCAGCTCGATCCCGCGCGCTGGCTGCGCCTGGACCGCGTCCGCGGAGGACTTGGTCTGGCATCCGCCTCCGAGGAGGAGGGCGAGCGCGAGGAGTGGAAAACGATGGGGGAGCACGACGAGCGGCGGTTCATAACAGGATGCGGGAGTTACGGCAATGGCTCGTGATCTTCGCGATCACGGCGCTCCCGTGGTACGTGCCAGGACATGGCGCCACGGAGGTTTGCGCTGGTCCTCTGCATGGCCGCTGCGTGCGGCAAGGGCAGCGGGACCACCACGCAGGGTTCCGGTGCAAAAGATGACGCGGCGCTCACGATTCAGGCACCCAAGCGCGTGGATCTCGGGGCACGACCGCTCGGGCTGCCCGACCTCGCGGCGTACCAGTACCGTACGCGGGCAGGTCACGCGGCGTTCAAGACCGCACGCAAGGCGGAGGCGAAGGGCGACTGGAGCGCAGTCGTCACGGCGTGCACGGAGGCGCTCGCGGCAGATCCGACGCACCTCGATGCCGCATGGCTGCTCGCCGCCGCGTACGGCGAGGTCGGTCGCGTGGAGGAGGTCCTCGAGCCGCTGCGCTTCGCCGTGGCCGGTGACTTCGGCAAGTGGGGCACGCCGGCGATCGAGCTGCCGCAGCTTCAGAGCTTTCTCACCACGCCGACCGGAGAAGCGTGGCGACGACGCATCGAAGAGGATCGCACCGCGTACCTCGAGGCGCTCACGCGCGCGACGCTCGTCGAAGCCGAGGGTGAGCTCTACGCGTTTGATCCGAAGCTGAACCGGTACCACCGCCTGACGCGTACTGGTGGTGCGGTGGTCGGTGCGCTCGCATCACCGAGCTCGCGCGAGATCGCGTACGTGCTGCGGCAGGGAGCGAAGGGCAAGCGCGAGCTCGCGGTCGGCGTCGTCGATCTCGGCAAGGGCCACACGACGAAGGGCGCACCGGCGGGAACGCTCGGGCCGATCAGCGTCGTGTACAGCACGAAGGCGCCGGTCGGCTTCTACGTCGGTGCTGGCTCGCCGAAGCAGACGTGGCGCCTCCTGTCCGGCGCGAAGCTCGACGCGCTTCCGACGAAGACCGCGCGCCCCGCGGGTCCGCGCCTCGAGGTGAAGAGCAAGACCGCGCGGCTCTACACGCTACCGGTCGCGCGCGTCACCGCCGACTGGGACGAGCAGGGTCTCGCGAGTGCGATGCGGATCGGATCGTCGAACAAGGTCGTCACCGTTCCGAACCCCGGATTGATCGACGGGAACTCCGTGCGGTGGTCTCCCGATCACAGCCGCCTCGCATTCGTCGCGCAGCTGCAGGCCGACGCGGTGTGCACACCGGGCACTCCGCGCGCGGCCGCGTACAGCGCGGATGCAGCGACCGGCACCGCGACGCTTCTGTTCACGCCTTCGATCGATTCCGCGAAGATCGATCGCGGGCTCGCGGTGGAGTGGATGACCGATCGCACGCTGCTCGTCGCGAGCGGGGAGGGCGTCTCGATCGTCAGCCTCGATGGCGCCGCCGCCGTGCCGCTGACCGGGGCGACCGATCTGCTCACGCCGCGCCCGCGCCCGCGCTGCCAGGTGGCACCGGAGGACGAGGCGCCGGACGATCCGGATGCCACTCCGGATGCTGCGGCAACGGGTGGTGGAAGCGGTTCGACAATGGTCGGACCACCGTAGCGACTGTCAGCGCTTCACCATCCGACACGAGCTAACTCATCGACATCGCTCGATTGCGCGCCGTGGCATGGGGGGTGCTCTATCTGGGCCTCGTGAAGAATCCCCGCGCGCTCGTCATCGCCGGTTGCGCCGGCGTCGTCGGCACCGGGCTCGACGTCACCGTGCTTCTCCAGATGGTGGAGCACGGGGTCTCGATCCCGGTGGCGTCGTTCCTGGCCGCGCTCATGGGGGCCGCGACGATCTTCCTGCTGAACAAGTACGTCGCGTTCCGGGACCACTCGCCGATCAACGTCTCTCAGCTCGCGCGCTTCGGCTTCGTGGCCGTGTCCGCTGCGCTGCTGATGGCCGTGGCGATGAACGTCGTGGCCGTGAAGTTCGCGGTCCCGGTGGTCGTGGCGAAGCTCGTCTGCGCCGCCATCGTGTTCCTCATCTGGACCTATCCCGCACAGCGCCGTCTCGTCTTCGTGTCTGCTTGAAGGAGAAAGCCATGTCGAATCTTGTCCCGTTCGTCGACCTCAGCGTGATCGTCCCCGCGTACAACGAGGAGCAGCGTCTGCTCCCCACGCTCGAGCGCCTGCACGCGTACCTCTCGCAGCAGCCGCTGCGTTACGAGATCCTCGTCGTCGATGATGGCTCGAAGGACAAGACCTGCGATGTCGTCGAGGCCGCGAAGACGTCGATCGCGAACCTCGTGCTCGTCCGTCAGATGCCGAATCGCGGCAAGGGCGCCGCGGTTCGTCGCGGCATGCTCGCGGCGAGCGGCCAGATCCGCGTGATGTGCGATGCGGACTGCTCGATGCCGCCGGAGCAGCTGCCGCGCTTGCTCGCGCCGATCATCGCCTGCAAGGCGGAGATCGCGATCGGCTCGCGCTACGCCGACGGTGCGAAGACCGACGTCAAGCAGCCGTTCTACCGCGTCGCGTGGAGCCGCCTCTGCAACAAGGTCATCCAGCGCTCGCTCGTCCCCGGCATCCGCGACACGCAGTGCGGCTTCAAGGCGTTCACCGCCGAGGCCGCGCGCAACCTCTTCGCGTCCGCGACGATCGACGGCTGGGCGTTCGACCTCGAGATCCTCGCGCTCGCGCGCCGCCGCGGCTTCGCGATCGAGGAGGTCGGCGTCGAGTGGAAGGACGACAACCGCTCGCGCATCAATCCCCTCAAGGACATGTGGAAGGTGATTCGCGAGGCGCTGATCATCCGCAAGAACATCAAGAGCGGCCTCTACAACAAGAAGCTCCCGGCCGCCGCCTGAGGCGTGCTACTAGTACCCCGCTCGCACGACGGAGAGGTCGAGGTGATCGCCGGCGGAGACTCGCAAGGGTTCTTCGCGGGAGGAAAGTCCGAGCTTCACAGGGCAGGGTGCTGGTTAACGGCCAGTCGAGGTAACTCGCAGGACAGTGCAACAGAAAGCAAACCGCCACACGGGCGAACGTCGTCCGTGGGGTAAGGGTGAAACGGTGCGGTAAGAGCGCACCGCTCCTCTGGTGACAGAGGAGGCAAGGTAAACCCCACCCGAAGCAAGACCAGACAGGGGTCGTGCTGCCCGCACGATGACTCCGGGTTGGTCGCTCGAGCCCACCAGCAATGGTGGGCCTAGATGAATGATCGCCAACAGACAGAACTCGGCTTATCGACCTCTCCGCCGGGCGAGCCTTTTTTCGTTACCTCAGGACCGACCGAGCAGCCGCTCGACCTCGCGGCACAAGTCTCGCGACGAGTAGGGCTTCTCCATGACGGAGGCCCCGCGTGCGAACAGCCTCTGCGCGGCGCTGTCGCTGGCGTAGCCGGTGACGAGGAGCACCGGGACCTGGCTGCGTGCGCGCAGCCCGTCGAAGCACTCGGGGCCCGACATCACGGGCATCGTCATGTCGAGGAGGACGAGGTCGACCTCGCCAGGCCGCGCGTCGAAGGTGCTCAATGCCTCCGCTCCGTTGACCGCTTCGAGCACGGTATATCCCTTGCGCTCGAGGAGCCGGCGCGTGGTGGTACGGACCATGGGCTCGTCGTCGACGACGAGCACCGTATGCTTCGACGGCATCGTGACCACCTCGGATGTGGGCGCCACGGCCACCGGGGCCGGGGCGTCGGTGCAGGGGAGCTCGATGATGAATGTCGTGCCGCGACCGCGCTCGGAGTCGACGCGGATCTCGCCACCGTGGGCCTGGACCACACCCCACGCGAGAGAGAGTCCGAGTCCCGTGCCGGCGCCGACGGCCTTGGTCGTGAAGAACGGTTCGAACACGCGCAGCCGGGTCGCTTCGTCCATTCCCTTGCCGGTGTCCGAAATGCGCAGCTCGTACCACGGCTGACCTTGCTTCGTGACACTGCGGGTCGTGAGCGCGAGCACTCCGCCGCCCACGAGTGCGTCCCTCGCATTCACGACGAGGTTGAGGATCACCTGCTGCAGCTGCGCCGAATCGCCTTCGATGCGCTGGGCAGGGGCACCGAGTGACAGCTGGAGGTCCACCGCGCTCGTCACCGTGCTCGTCATGATCGGCGCGAGAGCCGAGATGACGAGATCCGGATGCAGCACCTGCTTGCGATACTGGCCCTTGCGGGAGAACGCGAGGAGCGAGCGTGTCAGCTCCGCGCCGCGATCGGCCTGCGCGACGATATCTTTCAGATCGTCGGCCCTCGCCGCATCGGGGTGCGCGACCGAAAGCTCTGCGAGCGTCTTGATCGAGGCGAGGATGTTGTTCATGTCGTGCGCGAGTCCAGCAGCGAGGGTTCCCGCCACCTCCATGCGCTGCGCTCTCTGGAGCTGCATTCCGAGGACCTCGCGCTCCTGCTCGGAGCGCTGCAACTCCGCGAGCTGATGTGCGAGCTTTTGCGCGACCTCCTCACGCAGCATCCGCTGTTCCTCGGCGCGGCGCAGCGACAGCCAGAGCAACCGCTGGAACAGCAGTCCGAAGACCTGCGCAGATGCGATCAATCCCACCGCCGGCCCATCGACGATGCCACCGAGCATGAACTCGACGAACAAGGCGATGTCGATAAGGACGTAGCCAACGAGCGTCCAGCGGAGTGACACGGTGATGGCGGCGGCCACGGTCTCGAGGACCAGTACCGCGATGAGCATGCGCTCGTGCGTCGACAGCAGCGCGATCAGCGTCCCGCCGGTGGCGGCGAACCAGAGCGCGGCCAGGGCGACGTGACCGTGCGTCGGCCGCACGCGCCGGCGGTGAAGCGCCCATGCCAGGGCGGCGAGCGCCGGGATCGTTACGGCGTTCCACACGAGCGCGGCCAGACCGACCGGCACGCCCGAGGGCTCGCTCACGACGAGCGCTAGCGCGGTTGCTGCGCAGACAATCGGTGCGAGTGTCCGCGCGCGCTCGTACGCGATCGCTGCGAGCTTCTCGTCCAGCTGCTGTTCCGCTTCCGTGCCCACCTGCGTTGGTTCGACCTGATTCCGCCGCCGATAAGGGCTCCTCGGGGTAGCGGGTAGGCGTCGGCGAACGTGGTACCGTCCCCGTGGGGTCATGGATCGGCGCTCTCCTGTTCACGAGATCGTGAATGCGCTCTGGAAGGCGCTGCACGCGCTGGGCTCACAGGCGGAAACCACCGACATCGAGCGCTGGGGCTTCTCGATCCACTCGGCCCTCTCCGCGCCAGGCCGCGAGTTCCACAACCACGATCACGTCGTGAATCTCCTGTCTTCGGGCGATCCGCTCGAGGTGATCGCGGCGCTCTATCACGACGCCGTGTACATCCAGGTGGATCAGGGGCCGCCACGCTCGATGCGCGAGGAGCTCGCACCGCTGCTCGCGCAGGCCAAGGATGGCTGGACGATCCTGCCGGCCGCCGCTTCCGGCGTGACCGGCGAGGTGCTCAGCGTGTTCGCGCGGCAGGTCGGCGACCTCGTCACGCCGACCACCGGCCTCAACGAGTTCGCGTCCGCGCTGGTCGCGAGCGTGCAGCTGCAGAACGTGCTGTATCGCGAGCAGCGGATCGCGGTAGCCGCGTGCATCGAGCAGACGATTCCGTTCCGCGAAGATGCGCCGACGCAGCTGCACAAGCGGCTCCGCGCCCTTGGCCTCGCGGGCGACGCGCTCGACGAGACCGTCAAGCGCGCCGTGCGGATGGGCAACCACGACGTCGAGAACTTCGCGGACAACGACCCCGCTCGATTCCTCGACAACACGTGGAAGCTCCTGCCCGAGTCCAACCCCGCGCTTCACTCGCCGCTCGTCTACACGGTGCGTGACTACCGGATGGCGCTGCAGAAGATGGAGCACTTCCTCGCGTGGTTGCCGCCCGAGCGCGTGTTCCACACGTGGGGCGACGAGCCGGCGCCGCAGATCCACGCGCGTCGCGTCGCGCGGACGACCGGCAACCTCGAGCTCGCGGTGCGCTACCTGCGCGCGAAGCTGTACTCGATCGCGCTCGTCGAGGCGATCGCTGAAATCACCGGCGGTGACGTGCCCATCGACTACTTCATGGGCGGGCTCAAGTCCGCCGATGGCGAGCACCCGTCGATGAAGCGGATCGAACAGTTCCTGCCGACGATGTCGAACGCGAGCGATCTCGATCCGCCGCTGCACAAGCTACTCGCGGACGGTCGCGCCTCGGAGTCGAGCTTCGACACCGGACCGTCCCCACTGGGCGCGTTCCTTCACGCAACCGTGGGCGAAGGAGAGGTCATGAAGCAGGTCGAGTCCGCGAAGAAGTGGTGGGCAGGTGCGATGGACGCGACGACCTTCCTGCAGGCGCAGCCGCCGAAGCCCGTCGCCGCGATCGCGCGCGCAGCGGGCAACATCCTCGATACTCGCCGCGATCGTCTGTTCGCGCTCGCGGAGAGGCTCGAGCGATGATGAGTCGCGCACTGCTTGTTGTCGCGGCGCTCTCCGCGTGCAGCGACGACCCGATCGATCTCACCGGCGCGTACGAGGTGCAGAGCCACGTCGGATCATCTCCGTGCGGCAACGACACGCCGGTGATGAACGGCGGCAAGTTCCTCGTCTTCCACAAGGAGACGTTCATCGCCGAGTACTTCGTCTACGACGAGTGCATGGACGCCGAGGGCACGATGTGCAGCTCGACGGGCGGGCTGTTGTCGGGCCTGTTCGAGCCGATCGACAACGGCTGGAAGGGCGTCGCGAGCACGAGCTCCGGCAGCGGCGGGCGCTGCATCCTCGGTTACCTCGAGACCACCGCGAAGCTCAACGGCAGCCGCCTGGTCGTCGAGAGCAACCGCTACAGCGATGACACCGATCGTCCCGACGCCGAGTGCACGACGGAGAAGGCCGAGGAGCTCGGCGACGACATGCCGTGCGAAGAGCACGAGCACATCGAAGCCGAGAAGCGGTAGCCAGGGCGAGCTAGCGAGCCCGAAAGATCACGACTCGGGCTTCGGAGCGTCGGGCGTCGGATTCGCCGTCACCGGCTGAGCGCCCTCGAGGAGCTCCTTGCGGTAGACGAGACGAGCGCAGCGCGGGCAGGTCTCGATCGACTCCATGCGCGCGAGGATGTTGTTGAGCTGAGGCGGCAGCGCCATGTGGCAGCCCTGGCAGACGCCCTTGATCACCGGCGCGACCGCGTAGCCCTTCTTCGACGTCAGCGTGTCGTAGGTCTTGAGCCACTGCTTGTCGACCTTCGCGCGCGCGGCATCGCGCTCCGCGATCGCCGCGGCGAGCTGTGCCTTGAGGCCGTCGAGCTGATCCTTCTGACCCGCCTCGTTCGACTCGAGCTCGGAGCGGACGCCGCTCACGTCCTTCTCGCGTGACTCGAGCTGCGCGGTCGAGGTGACGAACGCTTCGCTCACCTTCTTCAGCTCGGCGTCGCGATCGGTGATCGACTTGCGCTTGTTGTCGACCTCGCGGGAGGCGGCCCCGTACTCCTTGGAGTTCTTCGACTGCTGGAACTTGTGCTGCGCGGCCTTCAGCGACTCGCGCTCGCGGTCGATCAGGTCCTGCTGGGTCTTTCGCCACGCCTCGGTCTCGGCGAGCTTCGCCTTCTCGGCATCGAGCATCGTCGTGAGCTTCGCCAGATCCCGGCGGAGCGGGTCGAGCTTGGCGGGCAGCTGGGTCACCGCGCCTTCGAGCTCGCGGACTTTGACGTCGGAGGTCTGGAGCTGGAGTAGGACTTCGAGCTGTTCGCGCACGAGCACAGGTAGGTACCTTTCGTCCGATCGTCTGTTTTTCAGTGTGGGCCCACCTGGATTTGAACCAGGGACCCACCGGTTATGAGCCGGCCGCTCTAACCGTCTGAGCTATGGGCCCTCTGACCGGGAGGTGCCATCTGATGTGGGTCACCGCACGGACAGCGACGCGCACACTACCAGGTTGCCAGGAAACGACAACAGGGGTCGCCAACTTGCCCGTCGCAGACCCGTCAGCGGGGGCTATACTCGCAGACGATGAGCGCTGGCAATCTCGTGCGGATCGCTGCTGTCCTGGCTGCTGTTGTCGCGGCCGCCGGTTCGGCGACGTCGAGCTCGAGCGACAAGCAGAATTTTCAGCAGCAGGCGAACTCGCAGCCGCAGACGCCGCCTCCACCGCAGCAGATGGAGCCGGCGCGTGCGCTCGGTCTGTGGCGCTCGACGTTCGGCGCCGTGAAGATCGAGGCCGACAACTCCAAGGGCGGGCTCACCACCGGCGCCGTGCAAGGCGTCTGGGTCTACCAGCGCCAGGGCCAGGAGGTCGTCGGTTACTTCGCCGGCAACCTGCGCGGCAACGTCCTCGACTTCACGTGGCAGGAGCCGAACAACCCGCCCCTGACCGGCGCGGGTTATCTCGTGTTCGATCCGCAGGGCAGGCAGTACAGCGGCCGCTGGTGGAGCGATCGCCGCGATCGGATCGGCGACTGGAACGGCTGGCGCCAGGCAGCGTCGGCGAACGCGAGCGATCAGTACCAGCCGCAGTCGCAACCTCGTCCGCAGCCGCAGGGCTGGGGCTCTCCGCAGCCGCAATACGGTGGACAGACCTACGGCGCGAATCCCTACGGCCCCAACGGTGGTCAGTACGGCGGCGCCGCCTACGGCTATCAGCAGCCGATGTATCCGCAGCAGCCCAACTATCCGCAGCGCCCGCCGCAGCAACAGCCGTACTACCCGCAGCGTCCGCCGCAGCAGTACCCGCAGCGCCAGCCGGCGCCGCAGCCGTACTATCCGCAGCGTCAGCCGCAGCCGCAGCCGCAGCCGCAGCCGCAGCCGTACTATCCGCAGCAGCCTCCGCCGCAGCAGCCGCCTCCGCAGCAGCCGCAGCCCTCGCCCTACTACTAGTCGCTACGAGTCGTCAGCGAGGACGCGAGCGCAGCGCGCCGAGCTCGATCTCGGCATCGAACACGCGCTGCGCCGGCCCGCTCATCTTCACGTTCGAGAGGGCCGGCATCACCTGGATGTCGAGCGCGCCACCGGGCAGGTTGACGCGCACCGCGGGGCCTTCATCGCAGCGGCCGGTGAGGATCGCGGCGACGACGGTCGCGCACGCGCCGGTACCGCACGCGAGCGTCAGGCCCGCGCCGCGCTCCCACACCACGAGATCGATCTCCGTGCGGCTCTTCACGAACGCGAACTCGGCGTTCGTGCGCTGCGGGAAGTACGGGTGGCGCTCGACCGCGGGACCGACGGTCTCCGCGAGGTGGCGCGCTTCCTCGCGCGACGACACGAACGTCACCGCGTGTGGGTTGCCCATCGAGACGCACGTGATCGTGCGCGTCGGCTGACCGGTGATCTCGATCGGCTGATCGATGCAGCGCTCGCCGAGCGGGCCGACCATCGGGATCTCGGCGCGCGTTAGACGTGGCGCGCCCATCGACACGGTGATCCGCTCGCCGAGCAGCTGACACACGAGGCGGCCGGCGCCGGTGTCGATCGCCATCTCGTCCTTCGCGACGCCGCCGTGATCGTGGAGCCACTGCACCACGCAGCGCAGACCGTTGCCGCACATCTCGGCCTCGCTGCCATCGCTGTTGAGGACGCGCATGCGCGCGTCGTCGCCCTTCGCGATCGATGGCAACACGGCGAGCACGCCGTCACCGCCCACGCCGAACTGGCGATCGCACAGCGCGATCACGGTCGCGGGGTCCTGGACCTTCGCCGCGTCGGCGGCGTTCGCGGTGCGAAGATCGACGACGAGGAAGTCGTTCCCGAGGCCGTGGTACTTGGCGAAGCGCATCCCCGAACCCTACCTCAGGGCAGGGCGCGAAGCTTCGTCACGGCGTCGACGGAGCGCTCGGTGCCGTCGACTTGTCGGGCGCCTGCGCGGGAGTCGGCTGCGGATTCGCGGGAGCAGCGGTGCCGGTGAGCGGCTTCTCGCGGGGCTTGGTCGGAGTCGTCGTCGCGGGGGCCGGCGCGGTCTTCGGAGCGACGGCTGCGGGCGTCGTCGGCTCGCCCATGCTCGGGGCGGTCGGAGCGATCGGCTGCTCGGCGGGGAGGTTCAGCGTGGCGGAGCCGGCACCGGGCTCACC